>NZ_WOYQ01000002.1 GCF_011620665.1 Microbacterium sp. | reverse complement strand
CTAGCGAACCGTGGCTCGGATCACGCGGGTCGGCTCCGAGATCACGCCGTCGCCGACCGGCTCGACGCGGACATTCGACAGACGGAAGCTGCGGATCTGCTTCGCGGCGGCGGCTATCTCATTGGTCGCATTGGAGCCCTTGAGGAGAATCAGCTCGCCACCGTTGCGCACAAGCGGCGCGGTCAGTGGGATCAGTGTCTTCAAACTACTCACCGCGCGCGCGGTCACAGCATCCAGAATCGAGCCTTGCGTCCAGTCCTCGCCCCGAGCGCGCAGAACTTCGACGTTGTTGAGACCAAGCTCGGCGACCTGCTCCTTCAGCCAGGTGACACGCCGCTCCATCGGCTCGATGAGCACCCAGTGGACGTCCGGGCGAGAGATCGCCAGCACGAGCCCGGGGAGACCCGCACCGGAACCGACATCGCCGACGCGGCCTCCCGTGGGGAACAGGGGAGCGGCCACAGCCGAGTTGAGTATGTGCCGGGTCCACAGGCGCGGGAGTTCCAGGGGTCCGATCAGGCCCCGCTCCTCACCGTGCTGGGCCAGCGCCGTGGTGAACTGTCGCGCGAGCCCCACTCGCTCACCGAAGACCTCGCCAGCGGCGTCAGGTTCCCGTTCGAGCATCAGGGATGTTTCACGTGAAACATCAGCCGCGACGGATGACCGTGTGACGGTCCGCGCCCTCGCCATAGGACTCGGACACGAAGCCTCTTTCCGAGACGATGTCGTGCACGAGCTTGCGCTCGTAACTCGACATCGCCGGCAGAGAAGCCTGAGACACACCCTCGTCGAGACGCGCGATTGCGCGATCCACAAGCTTCTGCAGCTGAAGCTGCCGCGCGCCGCGAGAACCGCCGACATCCAGGATGAGCCGCGAGAAGCGACCCGTCTTGGTCTGGACCGCGATGCGGGTGAGTTCCTGCAGCGCCTGGACGGTATCGGGCTCGGAGATCAACGCCAGCGCCGCGTCATCCTCATTCTCAACGGAGACGTAGGCACGTCCACCGCGGACATCGAGGGCGAGGTCACCGTCGATGTCAGCGATGTCAAGCAAGCCCTCGAGAAAATCGGCGGCGACGTCTCCCTCCTGCTCCAGCTGTTCAACTGTCGCCGTCGGACGGAGGGTGTCCTGTTCGGGTGTGGTGGTCATGTAGATCCTCGCGAATCGTTCAGGAATCCGTGGGTGGGTTGTTCTTCTGCGCCTGCTTCTTTGCGCGCTGCTTGTTGACCGGCTGCTGACGCTTGGGGGTCTGCGCCTTGGCCTTCTGTGCCTCGTCGTACAGACGCTGCTGCTCAGCCTGATACTTCTCAAGCGGGATGATCTTGCCCTGGGCGTCGAGCGCCTTGCCCTTGCGAGCCAGTCGTTCTTCCCGCGCCTTAGCCGCGTCGGAACCCGGCGTCGGCAGGTTACGGATGACGACGAACTGCTGCACCATCGTCCAGATGTTGGAGGTGAACCAGTACAGAACAACCCCCAGCGGGAAGAAGACTCCCGAGAAGATGAACGCGAGCGGCAGAACGTAAAGCATGATCTTCTGCATCTGGTACGCCTGGCCGGTCTTGGCCTCGGGTGACAGGTTCTTCGAGATGATCTGCAGTTGGGTGATGAACTGCGAAGCGATCATCAGGATCACCAGGATGATCAGGATGACGACGGCGACCGTTTCTCCCGCGCCCATCGCCTCGATCATGTTGATGTGCAGGGGAGCGACTCCGAAGAGCTGCGCTTCGTAGAACTGCTTCGTCAGGTCGACATTCAGGAGCCCGACGCCGCCCATGCTCCATTCGGCATGCTTCTTCACGTCAGAAAGCGTGTAGAACATACCCAGCAGAATGGGCATCTGCACAAGCAGTGGCAGGCAACTCGACACGGGGGTCGTACCGTGCTTCTTATAGAGGGCCATGGTCTCGCGACTCATCGCCTCACGCGAGAGCTGATCCTTCTTCCCCCGGTACTTGTCCTGGACTTTTCTCAGTTCAGGAGCAATCTCCATCATTTTGCGTTGGCTCTTGATCTGACGCACGAACAGCGGGATCAACGCCGAACGCACCACGATCACGAGCCCGATGATCGACAGCACCCACGTGACGCCGGCATCCGCTTCCATCCCGATGGACGTGAACACCCAGTGCCAGAACACCAGGATCGCCTCGACGATGAACTTGAAGGGCCACATGATCGTGCTGAAGAAGTCGAGGCCCGTGCTCGGCATCGGCGTCGTCGGCGTCGGTACAGCCGGTGACGGAGTCGCAGCGGCAAAGAGAAGATCCAGCACGGATCAGTCCTTTCTGGAAGGCACGACGAATCCGTGCGGAGTCAGTTCGTGACGGAAATGCGCGTGCGGCTTGACGTCGTCGATGCCGCCCTGAGCCCAGGGGTGACACCGAGAGAGACGAGCCGCCGCGAGGGCCGCACCCTTGATCACTCCGTGCTGCTGCACAGCGCCGACGGCGTAAGCCGAGCACGAAGGGTAGTACTTGCACACGTCGCCGTAGACGTGGGAGATCGTCGCGCGATATCCGTGAAGAGCGGCGAGCACGACGTTTCGAGGAAGGAGAGGGATGCCGCGCAGAGCATCGGAAGCCGCGACCGCTCCATCTCCAGTCGCTGAAACGGGAAGAGTTGAAGCGCTCACGCCGCCGCTTTCCGCTCGAGGCATCGAGTGACCTCGTCGCGCAGCTGCTGATAGTCGGCAGTCGCAGCGGACGGCAGCGCACGGATGACGACATCTGCACCCGCGCGCACTCCGGGCACCGCTTCGGCGCACACAGCCTTGAGCCGGCGGCGCACGGTGTTGCGGGTCACAGCGTTCCCCACTTGCTTACTGACGATGAAGCCAAACCTCGGCGATCGTTCTTCGAAGGTGTTGACCACGTATGTCACCGTTCGCGGACCGGAACAGCGGGAGCCTCCCCGCACGACGGATCGGTAATCGTCGCCCCGGGTGATCCGGTTCCCGCGCGCCAGCACGGGTTTCGGATCAGGCCGACAGCTCGGCGCGGCCTTTGGCGCGGCGAGCCGAAAGGATACCGCGGCCGGCGCGGGTGCGCATGCGTGCACGGAAGCCGTGCTTCTTGGCCCGGCGGCGGTTGTTGGGCTGGAACGTGCGCTTGGTCATGAGGATCACTCCGGATCGGCGGTCACCGGAACGCTCTAGACCGGGGACACGGGTTACAGGGACTGCCCATGCGGGCATAAGTCAACCGATTAAGGCTACGTCGAGAAGGTCCGAAACTCAAACTGACGAAATCGGTCACGCATTATCCACCGATCAAGATCGGCATCTGGCGACGACACGCGGCCCGCACCTACAGTGGATTTTGCGCCGGACACCCTCGCTGGCTAGCGTGTCACGGATAGTTATCCACAGCTGTGGACCGGTGGACCAGTGGCGGTCACCCTCGCTTCACCAATCACCTCCCGGGAGGGACATGTCTCAGCACGAAGTTCCGGATGTCCCGGTCTGGATCGCCGTGCTCGATGAACTCATGCGCGACGAGAGGGTCACTCCGCAACTCCAGGGTTTCGTGAGCCTGGCCGTCGCCCAGGGCGTGATGGGCGGCACCCTCTATCTCGATGTGCCCAATGATCTGACGGCTGCGCAGCTGAACAAGCGCCTGCGTGCTCCGATCATGGAGGCCCTGACGAAAGTCGATGTGCAGCCATCCGCAACATCGTTTCGTGTCGTGGTGAACCCAGAGATCGCCGACGCGCACGACACCGCACCGGTGCCCGTCCAGTCGGCCGCCCCCCAGATCACGGCCCTCCGTCCCGCGTCGGAAGAGTATGCCGATCAGGGAGCATCATCCGCCCGCAGCGACACCCAGCTGAACCCCAAGTACAGCTTCGACAACTTCGTCGTCGGTCAATCGAACCGCTTCGCACACGCGGCGGCCGTCGCCGTGGCAGAAGCCCCGGCGAAGGCATACAACCCGCTCTTCATCTACGGCGACTCAGGATTGGGGAAGACTCACCTCCTGCATGCAATCGGTGACTATGCACTCAGCCTCTACACGGGAATCCGGGTTCGGTACGTCTCGAGCGAAGAGTTCACGAACGACTTCATCAATTCGATCGCCAACAACCGGGGCTCCGCGTTCCAGGCACGCTACCGAGATGTCGACATCCTCCTGATCGATGACATCCAGTTTCTGCAGGGCCGGCAAGAGACCCAGGAAGCCTTCTTCCATACATTCAACACGCTGCACGATCATGACAAGCAGGTCGTGATCACCAGTGATGTGCCGCCGCGGCAGCTCACCGGATTCGAAGACCGGATGCGCAGCCGGTTCGAGTGGGGCCTGATCACGGACGTCCAGGCACCCGATCTCGAAACACGAATCGCCATTCTCCGCAAGAAGGCACAGTCCGAGAGACTCCTCGTCCCCGACGACGTTCTGGAGTACATCGCCACGAAGGTGTCCTCGAACATCCGCGAGCTCGAAGGCGCCCTCATCCGAGTCTCGGCCTTCGCCAGCTTGAATCGCTCGAGCCTCGACATCTCTCTCGCCCAGACAGTGCTGCGCGACATCGTGGACACCGACGACGCGAACATCATCTCGCCGACCGACATCATCACCGCGACGGCCCAGTACTTCCGGCTCTCCGTAGATGACCTCTACGGCTCCAGTCGATCACAATCGATTGCGACGGCTCGACAGATCGCGATGTACCTCTGTCGCGAACGCACGAGCCTGTCGTTGCCGAAGATCGGTCAGCTGTTCGGAAACCGAGATCACACGACCGTGATGTATGCCTGCAAGAAGATCGCAGACCTGATGAAGGAACGCCGGTCGATCTACAACCAGGTCTCCGAGATCACGACATTACTCAGCCGCGTCGGCCGTTGACGGGCCGCAATCGCGCGTTTTTCACAGTGTGGACAAGTTGTGGATAACTCGGTGACGGACACGTACTTCTGTGAACGGATGACGATTCCCTGTGGAGGAGGCGGGAGCAGACCTCGTGTCGAGAACTGCCCCCGATGACGGTTCTCCGCAGCTCGCCCACAAGTTACAAGCGTGTCGTTCCGGTGTCCCGACACGCCTCCGCCGACTTATCCACAGTTTCCACAGGGGTTAACAAGAAGACAGACACCTTTCCCAGAGAAACCCGTTCGATCACCGAAACGTCGCATCAGCCGTTCGTGACGGCCCTGCCGCATCCGGCCGACGAGGGCACTAGCATGAGAGGGCTTTAGTCGACCCGAGGGAGCGCCAGTGAAGTTCCACGTGAATCGCGACGTGTTCAGCGAGGCCGTGTCGTTCGTCGTCAAGCTCCTGCCGCAGCGAAACCCTCAGCCCATCCTGGCCGGTGTGCTGATCGAGGCATCAGACGAAGGTCTGTCGCTCGCAGCATTCGATTATGAAGCGTCGGCGCGCACAACGATCGAAGCCAGTGTCGACACTCCCGGTACGATCCTCGTCCACGGGCGTCTGCTGTCCGAGATCGCGAGCCGCCTGCCGAACGCACCTGTCCAGATAGAGGTCGGAGATGACGAGGGAATCGTGTTGACGTGCGGATCTGCCCGCTTCACTCTCGCGTCGATGCCCGTGCAGGAATACCCCGCGATTCCCGAGGTGTCCGGCGAATCCGGTCTCGTGCCCGCGGAGGAGTTTGCGACGGCGATCGCCCAGGTCGCCTTCGCCGCATCACGCGATGATGTGACTCCCGTGCTGACGGGTGTGCAGCTCGAAGTCGCCGGCACGCAGCTGAGTCTGGTCGCAACCGATCGCTACCGCGTGGCTCTGCGGGACGTCTCATGGGATAGCGGAAGCGTCGCGATCGGCGAAGCCGTGACAGCACTCGTGCCGGCACGAACGCTCACCGAAGTCGGAAAGACCTTCGCTCACTCCGGTGACATCAAGATCTCCTTCTCCGGTTCCGGGGATCGAGAGATCATCGCTTTCACCGCGGCGAACAAAACGGTCACATCATTGCTGATCAAGGGCAACTTTCCTCCGGTTCGGCGCCTCTTCCCCGATCAGACTGATCACTACGCCGTCGTGAACACGGCCGAACTCGTCGAAGCCGTTCGGCGCGTGTCGCTCGTCCTTGATCGATCCGCTCCTTTGCGATTCACCTTCAGCGAAGAGGGCGTCTCGATGGATGCCTCCGGCACCGAACAGGCTCGCGCCTCCGAGTCGGTGGACGCGACGCTCATGGGTGAGGATGTCACGCTGGGTCTCAATCCGCAGTACCTGCTCGAGGCGCTCGGCGCCGTCAAGAGCGAATTCACCCGGATCACTTTCACCTCGAGCGAAAACGCGAACAAGCTGAGCCCGGTCCTCATCACCCCGCAGACCTCAGGTGGTCCCGAGAGCTTCAAGTATCTGCTGCAGCCGAACCTGCTTCTGCGCTGACGACAGCAGTGTCTGTCGCGGTGCCTAGGCTGATCCGGTGATCGTCGAGCAGCTGAGCCTTGTCGACTTCCGCAACTATGCGGCTGCCGATGTGGCTCTGACCGCCGGCGCGAACGTCCTCATCGGCCGGAACGGTCAGGGCAAGACAAATCTGGCGGAGGCGATCGCCTTTCTCGCGACGCTCGGTTCGCACCGCGTCTCGCAAGATGCGCCGATGGTCCGTGATGGAGCAGACGCCGCGATCATCCGCGCCCGTCTCGCCCACGGAGATCGGCGCATCGTCCTCGAGGTACAGCTCAACCGTTCCGGCTCCAACAGGGCGCGGGTCAACGGCGCGGCAGTGCGACCCGCAGAGCTCCCTCGATATGCCCAGGTGGTGCTGTTCGCTCCCGAAGACCTGCAGATCGTGCGTGGCGATCCTTCCTCACGTCGGCGTTTCGCCGACCAGTTGCTCGTCCAGCGCTCACCTCGGATGGCTGGAGTGCTCGCCGACTACGATCGGGTTCTGAAGCAGCGCAACGCCCTCCTGAAGTCGGCGCGATCTCGGAGCGTACGCGGTGAGGGACTTTCCACACTCGGGGTCTGGGATGACAAACTCGTGAACCTGGGCACCGAGGTCATCCGTGCACGACTCGCGATCGCCGCCGATCTGTCAGCGCCGGTCGTCGAAGCCTACGCGGCGATCGCCGGTGAGGATCATCACCCCGAGCTGGAGTGGAGTCTGACGATCCACGGCGCTGATTCGGCGGACGAGGGTGCTGAGCTGGATTCTTCGCCGCTGGGCACGGGGACCGTCGGGCCGAGCGTGGATGAGATCGCTGCGGCTTTCCGCCAGTCTCTCGTTGCGAAACGTTCGCAGGAACTCGACCGGGCCCTCACTCTCGTCGGACCACATCGCGATGATCTTCTGCTGCGTGTGCGGGGGCTTCCGGTGAAGGGCTACGCCTCACACGGAGAATCGTGGTCGATCGCACTTGCGTTGCGACTCGCGTCGGCGCGACTGCTGCGCGCCCGATCACAGCTCGGCGACCCTGTGCTGATCCTCGACGATGTCTTCGCTGAGCTCGATGCCGACCGGCGCAGGCGATTGGCCGGGCTCGTGGCAGATTTCGAGCAGGTCATCGTCACGGCTGCGGTCCAAGATGATGTGCCGTCGGTGCTGCGAGCACATACCGTTCGAGTCGTCGCCGGTACGATTCAGGAGGTCGATGATGACTGATCCCATCCTCCCCGCCGTACCGGAGACCGTCGCGACCTACCTTCGGCTGCGCGGACTCGAACCATCGGCGCGCACAGTACGGCGTCGCAGGAAGCGCGGCGACGTCGATGATGACAAGTTGCCCTTTGCTCCCGGTCGTGACCCCAGGGGTGTCGGCGACGTGTTGGCAGACCTCACGCGACAAGCCGGCTGGGAATCGCAGCTCGCCCGCGAGGACCTGGTGCTCCAATGGGGGCAGGTGACGGGTGCAGAGACCGCCCGTCACGCCGATCCCGTCGCGCTGGTCGACGGCATCCTCACCGTTCAGTGCGACTCGACCGCCTGGGCGAAGAACCTCCAGCTCATGCGTGCGGAAATCGTGACGCAGCTCATTCGCCGCTTCCCCGAAGCCGGGGTCCAGAGCGTGCGTTTTGTCGGGCCGGACGTTCCCTCTTGGAAATGGGGCCCCAGAGCCGTTCCAGGGCGGGGTCCTCGCGATACCTACGGGTAATCCACGTCCTGCGGAGTCCAGTCTCATTTCCGCGCGCCACAGGGCCGTTCAGCGGGCGCGGAGGGGATAGCATGGAGAGATTCTTCGATTCGGTCTGGAGTGCTCGAACAAATGACGTCTGAAACCCCTGACAGCATTCCCGAGGCGCTCCCCACTCCGTCGCAGAAGGTGCACAACGACTACGGGGCCGACGAGATCCAGGTGCTCGAGGGCCTTGAAGCAGTGCGCAAGCGCCCCGGGATGTACATCGGTTCGACGGGTGAGCGCGGACTCCACCACCTTGTCTACGAGATCGTCGACAACTCCGTCGACGAAGCGCTCGCCGGGTACTGCGACACGATTCATGTCACGATCCTCGAGGACGGCGCTCTCCGGGTGGTCGACAATGGTCGCGGTATCCCGGTCGACATCCACAAAGCCGAGGGCAAGTCGACCGTCGAGGTCGTCCTCACCGTTCTCCACGCCGGCGGCAAGTTCGGAGGTGGCGGATACGCCGTCTCGGGTGGCCTGCACGGAGTGGGTTCGTCTGTTGTCAACGCACTGTCCACACGACTCGATGTCACCGTCAAGCGCCAGGGTCATGCGTGGCGGCAGACCTTCCGCGACGGCGGCACTCCCGTGGCTCCGCTTGCGCAGGAGGAGGAGACGGAAGAGACCGGAACGACCATCACCTTCTGGCCGGATGCCGGGATCTTCGAGACCGTCGACTTCGATTACGACACTCTGCGCACTCGGTTCCAGCAGACCGCCTTCTTGAACAAGGGGCTCCGGATCACGCTGAACGATCTCCGCCCCGATTCCGCCTACGTCATCGATGAGGACGGCACGGCGGTCACGGTGCAGCCGCACGATGACTTCCTCTACGAGCGCGGGTTGGTCGACTATGTCGAGTACCTCAACAGGGTGCGGAAGGCCGACGTCGTCAACGACGAGATCATCGAGATCGAGGCAGAAGACACCGTCCGGCACATCTCGCTCGAGCTCGCGATGCAGTGGACCACGAGCTACACCGAGAACGTCTTCACTTTCGCCAACACGATCAACACCCACGAGGGTGGCACGCACGAAGAGGGCTTCCGCGCGGCGATGACCACCTACATCAACAAGTACGCCCGTGAGAAGGGCCTCCTGAAAGAGAAGGACGACAACCTCACCGGCGAAGACATTCGTGAGGGGCTGACGGCCGTCATCTCGGTGAAGCTGTCCGAACCGCAGTTCGAGGGTCAGACCAAGACGAAGCTCGGCAACACCGAGGCGAAGGCGTTCGTCCAGAAGGTCGTCGGCGACCAGCTCACCGACTGGCTTGATCGCAATCCGGTGCAGGCGAAGCGCGTCATCACGAAGGCGATCGATGCCGCGACCGCGCGCCTGGCGGCGCGCAAGGCGCGCGAGACCGCGCGGCGCAAGAGTGTCTTCGAGTCGGCCTCCATGCCCGACAAGCTCAAGGATTGCACGAGCAAGGATCCATCGATCAGTGAGATCTTCCTGGTCGAGGGCGATTCCGCCGGAGGCTCGGCGGTGCGGGGTCGTGATCCCGAGACACAGGCGATCCTGTCGCTGCGCGGCAAAGTGCTCAACGTCGAGAAGGCGCGGCTGGATCGTGCGCTCGGCAACAACGAGATCCAGGCGATCATCGCGGCATTCGGATGCGGGATCGGTGAGGACTTCGATGTCGAGAAGGTCCGCTACCACAAGATCGTTCTGATGGCCGACGCGGACGTCGACGGCCAGCACATCACGACTCTGCTGCTCACGCTCCTCTTCCGTTACATGCGGGGGCTGATCGAGTCGGGTTTCGTCTACCTCGCAATGCCGCCGCTCTATCGGCTGAAGTGGACCAACGCCGAGCACGAGTACGTGTTCAGTGACAAGGAGCGGGACGCTCTGATGGCCGATGGCCTCGCGAACGGGAAGCGGATTCCGAAGGAGTCCGGCATCCAGCGGTACAAGGGTCTCGGCGAGATGAACCCCAAAGAGCTGTGGGAAACCACGATGGACCACAATTCGCGGACCCTGCGTCAGGTGACGATCGACGACGCGGCCGCCGCGGATGAGATCTTCTCCGTGCTGATGGGTGAGGACGTGGAGTCGCGCCGGACATTCATCCAGCGCAATGCCAAGGACGTCCGATTCCTGGACATTTGATTGAGGACTGATGACTGACGACATACGTCCGGACGTGAACGCCGGCCACAATCACGGGCACATCGACCAGGTCGACCTTCAGGTCGAGATGCAGCGCAGCTACCTCGACTATGCGATGAGCGTCATCGTCGGCCGCGCGCTGCCGGATGTGCGCGATGGCCTGAAGCCCGTGCACCGTCGCGTCATCTACGGCATGTACGACGGTGGATACCGGCCGGACAAGAGTTTCAACAAATGCGCCCGCGTCGTCGGTGAGGTGATGGGTCAGTATCACCCGCACGGTGACACCGCGATCTACGACGCGCTCGTCCGACTCGTCCAACCGTGGTCTTTGCGGTACCCTCTCGCCGACGGTCAGGGCAACTTCGGCTCACCCGGAAACCAGGGCGCGGCCGCCCCTCGGTACACCGAGACGAAGATGGCGCAGCTCGCGATGGAGATGGTCCGCGACATCGACGAGGAGACCGTCGACTTCGAAGACAACTACGATGGCAAGACGCAGGAGCCGACGGTCCTGCCGGCGCGCTTCCCGAACCTGCTGGTCAACGGCTCGGTCGGCATCGCCGTCGGCATGGCCACCAACATCCCGCCGCACAATCTGCGCGAGGTCGCCGCTGGTGCGCTCTGGGCGCTCGAGAACCCGGATGCCACGCGCGACGAGCTGCTCGAAGCGCTCATGGCGCGCGTGCACGGTCCCGACTTTCCGACCGGAGCGCAGATCCTCGGAACCAAGGGCATCCGCGATGCGCAGCGCACCGGCCGCGGTTCCATCACGATGCGATCCGTCGTCGGCGTCGAAGAGATCCAGGGTCGCACGTGCTTGGTGATCACCGAACTGCCCTACCAGGTCAACCCCGACAACGTCGCGCTGAAGATCCGCGACCTCGCTCGTGACGGGCGCATCACCGGCATTGCCGACATCCGCGATGAGACCAGCGACCGTACGGGTCAGCGACTTGTCATCGTCCTGAAGCGGGACGCCGTCGCCAAGGTCGTGTTGAACAACCTGTACAAGCACACGCAGCTGCAGGAGAACTTCGGTGCGAACATGCTCGCGATCGTCGACGGTGTTCCGCGGACGCTCGCCCTTGACGGGTTCATCTCGTACTGGATCGAACACCAGATCGAGGTCATCGTCCGCCGCACGGGCTTTCGGCTGCGCAAGGCGGAGCGACGCATGCACACGCTGCAGGGGTATCTCAAGGCCCTCGACCAGCTCGACGAGGTCATCGCCCTCATTCGGCGTTCACCCACCGTCGACGAGGCGCGTGACGGGCTGATGACGCTCCTCGACGTCGACCGGGATCAAGCCGACGAGATCCTCGCGCTCCAGCTGCGCCGGCTGGCAGCGATGGAGCGGCAGAAGATCATCGACGAAGCGCTCGAGCTCGAAAGGGTCATCGCCGATCTGGAGGCGATTCTCGCCGACCCGACCCGCCAGCGCACGATCATCCGTGATGAGCTCACCGAGATCGTGGAGAAGTACGGCGACGAGCGACGAACCCACATCCTTCACGGCTTCGACGGCGATGTGTCGATGGAGGATCTGATCCCCGTCGAAGAGATGGTCGTCACCGTGACGCGCGCCGGCTACATCAAGCGCACTCGCAGTGACAACTACCGACAGCAGCACCGGGGCGGCAAGGGCGTCAAAGGCGCACAGCTGCGTGCCGACGATGTCGTCGAGCACTTCTTCGTCACGACGACGCATCACTGGCTCCTGTTCTTCACGACCAAGGGGCGGGTCTACCGATGCAAGGCGTATGAGGTTCCCGAAGCCGGTCGTGATGCGAAGGGTCAGCACGTCGCCAATCTCCTCGCTCTCCAGCCGGGCGAGGAGATCGCTCAGATCCTCGACATCCGCGACTACACGATCGCGCAGTATCTCGTGCTCGCCACCCGTGACGGCAAGGTGAAGAAGACGCTGCTCAGCGAATACGACACGAACCGCCAGGGCGGGATCATCGCCATTCGCCTGCGGGGGCAGGAGGAGGAAGACGGCGATGAGGTCGTCAGCGCACTTCTCGTCGACGAGACCGATGACATCCTTCTCATCTCTCGTCAGGGCATGTCGTTGCGCTTCACCGCGACCGACGAGTCGCTGCGCCCGATGGGCCGCTCCACCGAGGGTGTGAAGGGAATGTCGTTCCGGGAGGGCGACACACTGCTGTCCGCCTCCGTCGCGCAAGACGACGCATTCGTCTTCGTGGTCACGGAAGGCGGCTACGCCAAGCGCACCGCGGTCGCGCAGTATCGCCTGCAGGGACGTGGTGGGCTCGGCATCAAGGTGGCCAAACTGAACGAGGATCGCGGCGACCTCGCGGGCGGTCTGATGGTCAGCGAGGAAGACGAGGTCTTGGTGGTTCTTGCCAGCGGCAAGGTGGTACGCTCTGCCGTGGCTGAGGTCCCCGCCAAGGGACGCGACACTATGGGCGTCGTGTTCGCCCGACCGGACGACGAGGATCGCATCCTCGCGATCGCCCGCAACGGTGAGCGCAGACTGGCTGAGGCCCCCGAAGATGCGGCATCCGAAGATGCCCCCGCCGCCGCAGACGAGACGCCGACTGCGAGCCCCGAAGAGAGTAGTACTGACTCATGAGCACGGTAGCCGACAAGCTGGCGCGAAAGTCGTCCAGCAAGACCAGCGCCAAACAGGTCCGTCTCCGACTGGTGTACGTGGACTTCTGGTCCGCTGTGAAGCTGTCGTTCCTCGCCGCGGTGGCCTTGGCGATCGTCACGATCGTCGCAGCGTTCCTGATCTACATGGTGATGAGCACGACCGGCGTCATCGGCAAGCTCGACGAACTGCTGAAGGCATTCGATGACAACTTCACTCTGAGTGACTACGTCAGCCTGCCCCAGGTGATGGCGTTCTCGTCGATCGTCGCGATCCTCAACCTGATCGTGATCACGGTGCTCGGCGCTGTCATCGCCGGGATCTACAACTTCATGGTGAAAGTCACCGGCGGTCTACTCGTCGGCTTCACCTCGAACTGATTTCGGATTACCCCCCGGTTCGGGTAAAGTCTTGGAGGTTGACGGCGTTCAGGCGCCGACCTCAGGACGGGGCTATAGCTCAGTTGGTTAGAGCGCTTCACTGATAATGAAGAGGTCCCAGGTTCAAATCCTGGTAGCCCCACCACCCCGTCCGGGGCCTTAGCTCAGTTGGTAGAGCGCCGCCTTTGCAAGGCGGATGTCAGGAGTTCGAATCTCCTAGGCTCCACAAGAAAACCCCTTCGATCCAATCTTGTGGAGCGGCGAAGCGACCGGCCCTGAATCAGGCGTCCGGCGCGCGCAGCGGGTCGTCGGCCACCCACAGCTCGTCGTCCGCACGGAGGGTCTGCCAGGCGGCATAGACCACCCCGGCCGCCGCGGCGAGGCCGAGGAGGATGGCGATCACGCCGCCCGCACCGATCCCCGACTTCTTTGCCGGTTGGGCGACGCTGAGTCGCTTGGCGGCCTTGGCGCTGTACTTGTCGGCCTTCTTCTGAAGGTCGGCCAGATCGACGCCGGCGAAGCCGCGACCGGCGGCGAGGCGCGCGCGCGTGTCGTTGGCGACATCCCACATCGACATCGCCGATCCGACGACCGCTCCGGCCGCGGGCACGATCTTCGTGTTGTAGAGCTTGCGACCGGTCTGCACGCCCTGGCTCACATACGGAGCGGCGTACTTCTCGTAGCCGTGCTGTACCGCCGGGGCGACCTGCTCGCGGTTGTAATAGCCCAGCTGGCGGCCCGCCTCGCGGGCGATGCCACCGGCCTGACCGAGCAGAACCTGCTGGGACTCCCACAGGCTGTTCGCCTGCTGCTGGAGTTTGCGAAGTTCTTTCTTGCGCTTACGGCTGACGCTCACGGGGTGACCTCCCTGATCGGGGAACGTTTCTCTCCATCTTGCCAGACCGCGGCGACCGCGCCAGGGGTTGACAGATGTGAGAATGGTGAGCATGACGATTCACACCGCCGTAGCCACACTTCACACCAACCACGGCGACATCGTCGTGAACCTGTTCGGGGACCACGCACCGCGGACTGTGCAGAATTTCATCGGTCTCTCCGACGGCTCGCAGGCCTGGACCCATCCTGGCACCGGCAAGCCGGGCGAGGGCCCGCTGTACACCGACGTGATCTTCCACCGCATCATCCCGAACTTCATGATCCAGGGCGGCGATCCGCTCGGTCAGGGCGTGGGCGGCCCCGGCTACAACTTCGACGACGAGATCAGCCCTGAACTGAACTTCAACGAGCCCTACATCCTCGCGATGGCCAACGCCGGCCTCCGCCGCAATGCCATCACCGGCAAGGCCGAAGGAACCAACGGCTCGCAGTTCTTCATCACGACCGACCCGACGCCGTGGCTGCAGGGCAAGCACACCATCTTCGGCGAGGTGGCGGATGCCGATTCCCGCGCCGTCGTCGCCGCGATCGCGGCTGTCCCCACCGGTGCGGGTGACCGCCCGATCGAGCCGGTCGTTCTGAACTCGGTCGACGTCGTCGCGGTCTGACCCGCGATCTCTCGACGAGCCCAGAGACCGGATGACTGACACCGAGTTTCGGACCAATCCGGACAACTTCTGCTACCGGCATCCCGACCGGCAGAGCTTCGTGCTGTGCCAGAGGTGTCTGCGTACGATCTGCGGCGAGTGCCAGACGCCACTTCCGGTCGGGGTGATCTGCCCGGAGTGCCTGAAAGAAGCACAGCAGCAGCAGGCGGCGACTGTCAGACGGATGCCGCGTCGCCGCTCGACGAGCCTGGACTCCCGCCCGGTCGTGACGTACACCCTCGTGATCATCACGAGCGTGTTCTATCTCATCGGACTGATCCCGGGGATCGGTGATGTCGTGCGTTCGCAGCTCGCGTTCGCCGGTTTCGCCGCCTACAGCCAACCCTGGCGGCTGCTGACCGTGACCCTCGTGCACGCGGGAATCTGGCACGTCGCGCTGAACATGCTCGCGCTGTGGGCGCTGGGCCGAAGCCTGGAACCCCTCCTCGGCCGGTGGCGCTTCCTGTCGCTCTACCTGCTGAGCGCGCTCGGCGGATCAGTGCTCACCGCGCTGCTGGCTCCGACACAGGTCGTCGTCGGCGCATCCGGTGCCGTCTGGGGTCTGCTCGGCGCGATGTTCGTGATCGGCCGTCACCTCGGCGCGAACGTGACCACGATCGCGGTGCTCCTCGGCCTCAACCTGCTGATCACCTTCCTGCCGGGGTCGAACATCGCGTGGCAGGCGCACATCGGCGGGGGGCTCGTCGGCGCACTGATCGGATTCATCTTCGCGCGAACGCGCGCGCTCCGGCTGCAACGCCGTCAGATCTGGCTGCTGATCGCCGTCGGGGCGGGGCTGATCGCCCTGCTTGCGATCCCGGTGCTCGTCTACCGCTGACTCGGGTCAGAGTTCTCGTTATCCACAGATTCATCCACAGGTGGGGATGAATCACACCCGTGTAATTCGGACCGGGCAGAGGTGCGGTGGTGGTTGCGTCAGCGCCAGCGCGTCGTCATCAGGAAGCCGACGAAAGCGATCCCGAAGCCGATGACCAGATTCCACGGCCCGATCCCCGGGATCGGGAGGGCCTGGTTGCTGAGGTAGAAGACGATCACCCAGACGAGCCCGAGGATCATCAGGCCCAGCATGATGGGCATGAACCAGACCGGGTTGGGAGCGGAGTCGCCCTCGGTGTGATCGCCGATCTTCTCGTCGCCGTTGCCTGAACGTGCCATGGCGTCGATCCTACCGCTCGGCCGAGCCGGAGCCTACGCTCGATAGAATCCTGGGCATGGCGGATAGTGATTCCACGCGGAGGAATGCCCGGCAGGGGCGACGCCGCGTATCGGCTCTCGGGGTGGTCGGCGAACTGCTGATGACCGCCGGAGCCGTGGCACTGCTGTTCGTCGTCTGGCAGATGTGGATCGGCGACATGATCATCGGCGGGCAGAAGCACGCCGAGGCCGACGCGCTGTCGCACAGCTGGTCGATGCCGACGGGATCCGCCATGCCCGTGCCGACACCCGCGCCCACGGATGAATCCGCCTCTGCCGAGGTCGTCGTGCCCGTGCGCGCACAACCCGCCCATGGCGAGCAGTTCGGCGTGATGTTCGTGCCGCGGTTCGGGGCGGACTGGAAGTTCACCGTCGCCGGTGGGACGAGCCGCAAAGACATCCTGGACCTCGGTGAGATCGGGCATTACGCCGACACGGCCATGCCGGGCGACGTGGGCAACACCGCTTACGCTGCGCACCGCTGGACGTCGGGTCAGCCCTTCGACCCGATCGACCGCCTCATCGTCGGCGATGCGATCGTCATCCAGACCGCGGAGGGCTGGTACACCTACCGGTTCCGCACGCTCGAGTATGTGCAGGACACACAGGTCGAGGTGCTGCTTCCGGTGCCGCAGCAGGTCGGTGTCGAGCCGAACGGCCGCTATCTGACGCTCACCAGCTGCGCCCCCAAGTTCAACCTGCTCGAGCGCATCATCGCCTACGCCGTCTTCGACGAGTTCACGCCGATCGCGGCGGGGCTCCCTGACGCACTCACCGCAGGAGTGCCGACCTGATGTACGGCGCACTGTGGCGATTCCTGCCTGGGCCGGCGTGGGTGCGCGTCGTGATTCTGTTCGTGCTGGCCGCGGCCGTGATCTACGGACTGTTCTGGTACGCCTTCCCCTGGGTATCGCAGATCGTCGCCCCGCAGGAATCGACGGTCGGTGGCTGATAAGGGCGGCATCCTGGTCGTCGACAACCACGACAGCTTCGTGCACACCTTGATCGGCTACCTGCTCGAGCTCGGTGCACGCACCGTCCTCGTCGAAGCGGATGCCGTGCCGAACCCAGAGGAGCAGATCGCGGGTTTCTCCGGAGTTCTCGTCTCCCCGGGTCCGGGAACACCCGAAGGCGCGGGGGCGTCGATCGCGATCGTGCGGGCCGCGGTGCATGCGCGCATCCCTCTGCTCGGCGTATGCCTGGGTCATCAGGCGCTCGCCGTCGCCTGCGGCGGGACCGTCACCGAGGCACCGGAGCTCCGGCATGGCGTCACCTCATTGATCCACCACGATGGCACAGGCCTGTTCGCCGGACTTCCCGACCCTTTCCCCGCGACCCGTTACCACTCGCTCGCGGTTGCGAGTGAGACGCTCCCGGCGGAGCTCGAGGTGACGGCTGTGACGAGCTCTGGCGTCATCATGGGTCTCGCCCACCGCAGAGCACCGGCGTGGGGAGTGCAGTTCCACCCCGAGAGCGTGCTGACCGAAGGGGGCTACCGTCTGCTGGGGACGTGGTTGGACAGCGCCGGGTCTGTCGGTGCGTCTCGCCGGGGTGCCCACCGGCATCCGCTGCGGCCGATCAGCTGAAATCGACGCCGGATCAGCCCGTGCAGACGGTCAGGTCGACCTGGGAGTGGATGGGAACGTCGCCCGGTGCGAGTGACTGCGATGCCACGACCGGTTCGCCCGTGCTCGCCGGGCAGGCGGGATCTTCGATCACCCCGACTGTGAGTCCGAGGGTCTCGGCGGTGAGGTCGCGTTGCGCGGCGGTCACCGTGTAGCCGACGACATCGACGAGCGTGACCTTTCCGCTGGCGACGACGAGGCTCACCGCGGTGCCGAGCGGGACCTGCGCTCCCTCCGGCTGATCGGCCGATATCACAGTGCCCGCCGCGAGATTCGGATCATTGCTGCTGCGCACCGCTCCCATCGTGAGGCCGACGGCGGTCAGCGCCGCCGAAGCCTCGTCTGCACTCAGCGAGATGAGTGGAGGGACGGTCGCCAGCTGCGCCCCTGTGGAGACGTAGACCTCGATCTGCTGTCCCGGGGCCACGGTGGTGCCGGCGGGGGGATCGGTTCGGATGACGTTTCCTTCGGCGATCGTGTCGCTGCTCTCGTCGATCCGCTCACCCTGCAGGTCATCGAGGAGCAGGGCCTCGTTTGCGCGATCCCATGACATGTCGATGACATTGGGCACGACGCGCGTGCTCGGGGGCAGCGTGGGGCTGGGGCGGGTGGTGATGACCCATATCAGCACCGAGATGAGTATCGCGGCGACCACCGCGACGCCCATCCAGATCCACGCCGCCGGGGGGCCGGACTGCGTACGCCGCATCGTCGTGTCTGTGCTCAGCTGGCGCAGCGACCGCGCGGTCTCAGCCGCCTGACGCGGGTTGGCTCCGTAGAGCTCGCTGGTCAGCATTCCCACCTGGCGCTTGCTGAGGCTGCGCCCATCCGTCGCAGCGTTCAGCGCCGCGCGGAACGAAGCGGCATCCTGATAGCGCTGAAAGGGGTCCTTTGCGAGCGCGCGCAGCGCGACGGCATCCAATGCGCGTGGAACGCTCTCGACGATCTCGGACGGCGGCAGCGGCGTCTCGCTGACGTGCTGATACGCGACGGCGACGGGAGTGTCGCCGCGGAAGGGAGGGCGACCCGTGAGGAGTTCGTAGAGCACGACACCGGTGGAATAGACGTCGGCCCGCGCGTCGACCGGTTCGCCCTTGGCCTGTTCAGGAGAGAAGTACGAAGCTGTGCCGATGATCGCCGTCGTCTCGGCCACGGTCGAAGACGAGTCCGATACCGCCCGGGCGATGCCGAAGTCCATGACCTTGATCTGGCCGCGCTCGGTCACCATGACGTTGCCGGGCTTGATGTCGCGGTGGACGACACCGGCGCGATGCGAGTACTCGAGGGCCTCGAGGATGCCGTCGGTGTAGCGGATGGCATCGGCCAGCGGCACCGGCCCGTCGGAGATGACGGACTTCAGAAGCACCCCGGCGACGAGTTCCATCACGATGTAGGGAACGGGGTGGATCGTGCCGTCTGTATCGGTTTCTGCGTCTTCTCCCGCGTCGTACACACGGACGATCGTCGGATGCGACATCCGCGACGCGGCTTGCGCCTCGAGGCGGAACCGCGTGCGGAAGCCACTGTCGGAGGCGAGTTCGCGCTTGAGGATCTTGACGGCGACGGACCGGTCGAGAGTGAGATCCTGCCCGCGATACACGCTCGCCATTCCGCCGCGCCCGATGAGTTCGTCGATGCGGTAGCGACCGGAAAGCACCCGCGGCTCTACTGACACATCACTCCCTGGACTGACTCGTAGCCAGCCTAACCGACGCCCCCCAGGCGCGTTCTCACGATCCGGTGTCAGCCACCGGTACCGCTTTAAGGGGCTTCGGGGTCGGGCGCGGCAGCGGGAATGATCGTCGCCTGCACCTCTTGCGAGGATGCCGATGTCCGGTCGCCCGATTCCCCCGTGCAGGTGACGGTGTACTGCGCGGTGAGGATGCGGCCGACCTCGCTCGCGACGGTCACCGGCACCGGACGGTCATTCGCGCTGAAGGTTCCGCTGGACTGGCCATTGGACTGGAAGACGCCGTTGGTGAGGGTCACGTTGTACGACTTCACCGTGCTCGAACCGGAGGGGCACGTGTAGCCGGTCCAGTTGATCGTGGCGGTTGCTCCGGCCTCGACAGTCGGTGACGACGCGCCGTCGATTTGAATCACGGGTGCGCCGGGAGTGTCCATCGGCGTCATCGGGCCGTAGGCGGTGAGCGTCACCTGCTGGTCGAGCCGCACGGTCCCCGAGACCGGGTTGGTCTCGTAGATGAGGCCCTCTTGATCGGCGCTCGGAGCGGCCACGGATCCGATCGTGCACGTGACCGCGGTCATCTTGTAGGTGTTGGCGATCGTGGTCGCCTGCGCGCACGTCTGGCCGAGGAACCCGAGCGTATCGATCTGGACCGTCGTCGGCTCGGGTGTCGGCGTGTCCGACGGGGTCGGTGCGGCGGAAGACTCGGCGGAAGACTCGGCGGAAGACTCGGGGGGCGACGACGAGGGCGCCGGTTCGGGTGTGGTGTTGCCGAAGAGCGCGAACACGCTGCCCCCGAGCACGAGCACAAGGATCGCGATGAGCGCGATCAGCGGCCATGTCCACGGACTGCGCTTCTTCTTCTCGGGCGTCGCCTCGACCGCGCGCGCGCCGACTTCGGCGGCCGCCGGGAGGATGCGGGTGGCATCCTCGGTCGCGAGGCCACCACGACTCAAGAGCTGGGTGACGCCCTCGAGGGCGGCCGTCCCGGCGATCGCGGGAACGATCGCGGCCGCACCGGCGATGTCGCCCCGGCGCAGCGCCGTCGCTGCGCGAGCGACGGCTGACGCCGTCGCAGGGCGGTCCTCGGGCTTTTTCGCGATCATGCTCAAGACGAGATTCCGGACCGGCTCACCGATGGTGCTCGGCAGTGGCGGGGGCGCATCGTTGATCTGGGCCATCGCGATCGCCACCTGGGACTCGCCCGTGAAGGGACGTTTGCCGGCCAGCGATTCGAACGCGACGATGCCGAGCGAGTAGATATCGGTCGCCGGTGAGGCAGAGTGGCCCGAGGCCTGCTCCGGAGAGAGGTACTGGACCGTTCCCATGACCTGACCGGTCGCCGTCAGCGGAACCTGATCGGCGATGCGTGCGATCCCGAAGTCGGTGATCTTCACCCGGCCGTCCGGGGTGATCAGGAGATTGCCGGGCTTGATGTCGCGATGGACGAGTCCGGCCGCGTGGGCGGCCTGGAGAGCCGCCGCCGTCTGCGCGACGATGTCAAGAGTCTTGTCGGTCGATAGCGTGCCGTCGCGTTCGAGGATCGTCGACAGCGCCTCGCCCGGAACGAGCTCCATCACGAGGAACGCAGACCCGTTCTCCTCGCCGTAATCGAAGACGCTGGCGATTCCCTCGTGGTTGACCAGAGCCGCGTGTCGGGCCTCGGCGCGGAAGCGCTCGAGGAAGCCCGGGTCGCCCATGTACTCGTCTTTGAGGATCTTGATCGCGACGGTTCGCCCGATCACGTGATCGGTGGCCTCCCAGACCTCCCCCATACCGCCGATGGCGATCCGGGACTCCAGTTCGTAGCGCCCGCCGAAGCTCACACCTTGCGTCGGTCTCATCTGCTCAGCACCGCCTCAATGACTTTCTTCGCGATGGGGGCCGCGATCCCGTTGCTCGTGCCGGATTGCCCGAGCCCTCCACCGTTCTCGATCAAGACTGCGACGACGACCCGGGGGTCGCTTGCAGGAGCGAATCCGGTGAACCAGAAGGTGTACGGGTCTCCCGGACCCTGCTCCGCGGTGCCGGTCTTCCCGGCGACGTCGACGCCGTCTATTCTTGCACCGCTGGCCGCGCCGGCACTGACATTGGCCACCATCATCGAGGTCATCGTGGCAGCGAGGTCGGCGGGGAGAGCGCGCGCGAATTCGGTGCTCTCGGTGCTCCGCTGCACGGACAGGTCGGGAGCCACGACGCGATCGACCATCTGCGGGTTCATGACGACCCCATCGTTGGCGATGCCGCCCGCGACCATCGCCATCTGCAGCGGGGTTGCGATGACATCTCCCTGACCGAAGCCGGTGAGCGCCGTCTTGTCATCGGACAAGGCTCGCGGGTACACCGACGCCGTCGTGACCAGCGGCGTCTCGAAGCTCGTGTTGAACCCGTACTTCTCCGCCTCGGCGCGGATCGCATCGTCACCGAGAGCGACGGCGAGCTGTGCCATCGGGATGTTGCAGCTGAGCCGGAGCGCGGTCGCCAGCGTCGCCTGGGCACCGTCGCCGCAGGTTCCGCCATCGAAGTTGCTGATCTCCGTCGAGGTTCCCGGAAGCGTGTATCGCGCGGGGTTGTCGAACGTCGATTCGGGGGTGTAGTTGCCCGATGCGAGCGCCGCAGAGGCCACGACGAGCTTGAACGTCGACCCGGGAGGGTTGAGCTTGCCCGCGATGGCACGGTTGTCTAGCGGTGCGAGCGCGTTGTTCACGAGCGCGTCATAGTCGGCCAGCACCGTGGTCGTGTCGTGCGATGCCAGCACATTCGTGTCGTAGCTCGGGCTCGTGACCATCGCGAGAATGCGGCCGGTCTTCGGATCCATCGCGACCACCGCCCCCTCGTAGTCACCGAGCGCGTCGTAGGCGACCCTCTGAAGGGTGGGGTCCAGCGACAGGATGACGTTGGACCCGCGGGGCGGCTGACCGGTGACGATCCGGTCCACGCGGGAGAGGAACTGCGAGCTGTCGGTGCCGGCGAGCAGTGCGTTCATCGCGTGTTCGAGTCCCGTCGATGATCCGAGTACAGGGTTGATGTATCCAGTGACCGGCGCCCACATGTCAGCGTCCGGATAGGTGCGTATCCAGCTGTAGAGGTCTCCGCTGGGCACCGACGAGGCGATCACGGTGTCACCGGCGAGGATCGAGCCGCGCTGCACTTCGTATGAATCGTACAGAGCGCGCTTGTTGTCCGGGTTTGCGCCGAGCTCGCCGGCCTGGACGACCTGGATCCAGCTGATCGCTCCGAAGAGACCGACGAACATGACGAGCATGACGATGCTGAGGCGGCGGAGCTCCTTCGTCATCCGATCACCACCCGGGGGCGGGAGCGGACAGCATCCGAGATGCGCAGCAACAGGGCGACGGTCAGCCAGTTCGCCACGAGCGACGAGCCGCCGGCCGCCAGGAACGGGGTCGTCAGGCCGGTGAGGGGAATGAGGCGAGTGACGCCCCCGACCATGATGAACACCTGCAGCGCGACCGTGAAGGACAGCCCGGTGGCCAGGAGCTTGCCGAAGTCGTCCTGCCCGGCGATGCCGATGCGGAGGCCACGGCTCGTGAACACCATGTACAGGCACAGGATCGCGAATCCACCGACCAGCCCGAGTTCTTCGCCGAGGCTGGGGAAGATGTAGTCGCTGTGCGCGAGGGGGGTGAGGTCGGGGCGACCCCGGCCGAGTCCGGTGCCGATGAGTCCGCCCTGGGCGAGGCCGAAGATGCCGCTGACGAGCTGGTAGCTCGAGTCGTTGATGTGCTCGGGGTTGAAGGCGTCGAGCCAGTTCGTGAAGCGCGCGCCGACGTAGGGCAGGATCCGCGCGGCCAGGAAGGCCCCCGAGGCGGCGAGCGCGACGCCGATGAGCACCCAGCTCGTTCGTCCGGTGGCGGCGTAGAGCATCGCGACGAACATGCCGAAGATCAGGAGGCCGGTTCCGAGATCGCGCTGGAAGATGATGATCGCCATCGACGCGGCCCAGATCATCAGCAGCGGCCCGAGTTCGCGCGCCCGCGGCCACGTCATCCCGAGGAATCGAGTGCCGACCGAGGTCAGCGATTCACGCGTGCGCACGAGGTAGCCGGCGAAGAACACCGCCAGCGCGAGCTTCGCGAGCTCACCGGGCTGGAACGAGAACACACCGCCGACCGATACCCAGACATCGGCACCCGCGTCGACGCCCAGCCCCGGGACAAGCGGCAGCAGCAGCAGGCCGATGCCCACGAAGCCGAAGACATACGTATAGCGGAAGAGGACCCGGTAGTTGCGCAGGAAGAGCACGACCGCCGTGGCCCCGGCGATCGCTATCGCGAGCCAGGCCAGCTGGCGGGTGGAGAACGCAGCCCAGCCGGAGAGGTCGTCGGCGATGTCGAGGCGGTAGATCATCGCGAGCCCGAGACCCGAGAGCACCGTGGCGATCGGGACGACGAACGGATCGGCGGCCCGCGCGGTGAAGCGGAGCACGAAGTGCAGGATCAGGACGAGAACCGTCAGGACGCCGCAGTAGTACAGGAACGTCGCGTCGACCTGTCCCTCGGCGCCCAGCTGCACGAGGGCGACGGCTGCTCCATTGATGAGGAAGGCGAACAGCAGCAGCCCGAGCTCGCGGTTGCGCTGAGTCTGCGGCAGCCGCAGCCGGCGCAAGGCCTTGACGACGGCGGTGTCCGTCTCGACGGTGTCGGTCACGGGGTTCCTCCCGTCATCGGGCGCAGGTTGGCGACGATTGCGCTTGCGTCAGCAACCGACCGAGCCGAGATCGTCGCTTCGACGGCCATCCGCTGATACATGGGCAGGTCGGCGAGCAGGATGCCGGTGTCATCGTAGACGGAGGACAGCGGGATCGGCCCGATATCCTGCTGGATGCCGCGGAAGATCACGACGGAGTCGTCGTCCGCGCCGACGAAATAGCGCGTCTGCGTCCAGGTGTATGCGCCGAACAATGAGGCGGCGATGGCGGCGAGGATCATGACGAAGCCCACGGTCCACCAGCGACGTCGTCGTCGGCCGCGTCGCCGGTCTTCCTCGATGAGTTCTTCGAGGAACTCGACCGCCGGCTCGAAATGCGTGGGCTCGTTGGCGGCCTGGCGGTTCGGGTGCAGCCAGTTGGTCCGGCCGGGGCGCACCGCGGGAACCTCGATGCCCTGCGGATTCGAGGCCGATCCGACGATTGTGGGCGTTCCGCTGAAGAGAGGGTGGTTGCCCCCCACGTCGGCGATGACGATCGTCACGTTGTCGGGGGCCCCGGCATCCAGCGTCTGCTTGAGCAGTAGATCCGCTGTCCGCCCCGGTGCGAGGCGCTGGCTCAGCGCCTTCTGGGTGTGCGCATCGTCGACGACACCGCAGAGGCCGTCCGAGCACAGCAACCAGCGGTCACCTTGCTGCGTCGGCATGATGAATGTATCCACGTCGGGGTCGGGATCCATGTCGCCGAGCACGCGCATGAGCACCGAGCGGCGCGGATGGAAGCGTGCCTCCTCCGGCGTGATCCGTCCCGAGTCGACCAGTCGCTGGACGAAGGTGTGATCGGCGGTGATCTGCGTGAGCACGCCATCGCGATAGAGATAGATGCGCGAGTCGCCGATGTGGGCGATGACGGCATAGTCGTCGACCATCGCCAGGGCGCTGACCGTCGTCCCCATCCCGGCCAGTTCGGGGCGCTCGGCGACCGTTTCGATGAGCTGCGTCGCGATCTCGCCGATCGCATCGCGCAGGGCGCTCTCGGCATCGCTCGGCGTCGGGAACGGGTGATCGAGGTCCTTCAGCCGCTGGACGGCCAGGCTCGACGCGACGTCGCCTCCGGCGTGGCCGCCCATGCCGTCAGCGACGACGAACAGGTTCGAGCCGCTGTAGCCCGAGTCCTGATTATTGGAGCGCACCTTCCCCGTGTGGGAGATGGCGACGCTGGATCCTTCGAAGGCCATGGCGGTGGGAACGCTACTTCCGCAGCTCGAACGTCGTGGCGCCGACCTTGATCGGTGCACCGATGCGCACGGCCGTGGGCGTGCTCACGCGCTGACCGTCGTGCCACGTGCCGTTCGTCGAGTCGAGGTCCTGGATCATCCACTGGTCGCCCCACAGCAGAAGGCGGGCGTGGTGGCTGGAGGTGTAGTCGTCGCGGATCACGAGGCCGGACTCGCTCGATCGCCCGATCGTGAGCGGCTCGGAGCCGAGCGGCAACTCGAGCCCCGCTTTGGGTCCGCTCGTGATGACGATGCGCGCGACCGCGTCACGCGTGGCGGCCGATCTCGTGGCGGCCGGCGCGGATGCGGCCGCCGGCACGATCTGCTCGGTCGCCGCGTGGCCCGGCGCCGATGCCGGCGCTGCCGCGGGCACCGGGTCGGGCATCTTGCGCACGGTCACGCCGAACAGGTCGGCCCGCAGCGAGTAGACCACGGCGAAGACGAAGAACCAGAGCAACACCAGGAAGCCGATCTGCAGGAGCAGAAGGGTGAGTACGCTCACGACGTTCCCCCGGGGCCGAAGGCGCGTGTCGCATCGGCGGCGGACCTCGACGGCCGCCGCGGCGTCGCCTCCGCGATGACATGGAAGGCGATGTCGGTGCGCCCGATCGTGACCACCGAGTCCGGGGGGAGAGGAGCCTCGGACACCTTGCGTCCGTCGAGTATCGTCCCGTTGGTCGACTGCAGGTCGCGCACCATCGCGCGCTCGCCGTCCCACAGGATCTCCACGTGCCGGCGGCTGGTCCCGGCATCCGGGATTGTGATGTCAGCGTCACTCCCGCGGCCGATCACCGTGCGCCCCCTGGCGAGCGGATGCCGGTCGCCGCCGATGTCGACGACACCTCGCCACGACACCTCCCCGGCCGCGGTCCGCGAATCGACGCGGACGGTGCCGGTCGGCAGCTGCGGATCCGCGTTCACCGCGATCGTCACGGGCCCGGCGAAGCTGAAGCCCTGCGCCTTGGCGTGGGTGTCGACCAGACGATGCAACTCCTGCTCGAGCGTCGGTCCCAGGGCATCCATCCGCTCGGCGTCCGCCGGAGCGAGGCGCACGACGAAGGTGTTGGGCGCGAGAATGCGGTCTCGGCTGACGACGACGGCCTTCGCGTCGAGCTCGCTGCGCAGAGCGGAAGCGACCTCGACGGGCTGAACGCCACTGCGGAAGGTCTTCGCGAACGCGCTGTTGACGGCGCGCTCGAGACCCTTCTCGAAGCTGTCAAGTAGTCCCACGGGGCTCCTCTGGCGTGCTGGCCGGTGCGTACATGCTAGTTGCTCACACTGAGAGCACGCGGATGCCGCTCCCTGCGCGGATTGCCGAGCCGCGCACCCTGCGTGATATCCTCGGGAAGTTGACCCGGTGGTGACGCCGGTTCGCGCGAGTGGCGGAATAGGTAGACGCGCTGGCTTCAGGTGCCAGTGCCCGCAAGGGCGTGGGGGTTCAAGTCCCCCCTCGCGCACAGGCCCATTGAGCTCTTGAGCTCCTTGGATTCAAGAAATGCGCAGCGGCGGTTGGTCTCGAGGAACTCGATCCAACCGCCGCTTCTTTTCTCGATGAGCAGGAGACCCCGGGGACGGCTCCGTGGCGGGCCGAATGGTTAACGTTTGTGTCACCATGTGCCCTGGTGGGGCGCACACTCAGCCGACACCTATAGGATGTGCCGTGACGCACTTGCGTCGAATACAGCTCGATTAAGTAAGGCAGTTCATGAGCACCAGCGGTACCGTCAAGTGGTTCAACTCGGAGAAGGGCTTCGGCTTCATCGCTCCCGATGAGGGCGGCGCTGACGTCTTCGCCCACTACTCCGCCATCGAGTCGAGCGGCTACCGCTCCCTCGAGGAGAACCAGCGCGTCGAGTTCGAGATCGCCCAGGGCCCCAAGGGCCTGCAGGCGGAGAACATCCGACCCCTCTGAAAACCTCGCGGCCCGCAGAGCGGGTCGCCAGTCTTTCGCCAAGACGTCGTGGTCCGAAAGGACGACGACGTCTTCGGCGTTACACACGCCATTCGCGTCAGCCGTCCCTCGTCGGGCGGGGTCATCGCTCACTCGCCGTCCGCGACCAGGAGTGCTCTCAACTGTGCGACGTCATCAACCTGGGCGGCGGCGCCCTCGCCTTCGTGCGGCCAACTGAAGCCCCAGCGCACGAAGATGACGGGAATGCCGTGCGCGGCACCACCCTCGATGTCGTGATGGCGGTCGCCGATCAGGACGGGCCTGGTCGTGTCGACGCCGACGGCATCGAGGCGTCGCACCGCTTCGGCGACGATCGCGGACTTCGAAGCCAGGGTTTTCTCATCCGGAGTCGCGCCGACGACCGCTTGCAGATACGGCGCAAGTTCGAAGTGTTCGACGAGGGCCGCGACCTGAACCTCGGGTTTGGAGCTCGCTGTCGCCTGCGGGATGCCGGCGGCGCCCAGCTCGGTGATCAGCTTGCCGATGCCGGGATACAGCTTGGCGCCGGACGTGTAGCCTTCCGCGTGACCGATGCGTCGGTACATCTCTGTGGCGGCGGTCGCCTGATCGGGCGTGAGACCGAGGTTCGTCTGGAACGATTCGTGCACGGGTGGGCCGATCCAATGAACGAGCTCCGCACGCGTCGGCGGCGGGAATCCAAGGATCTCCAGCGCTCGTGTGAGGCGCCGAAGGATGCCGTCAGACCCATCCACCATGGTTCCATCCACGTCCCAGAGGATGCAGCTCCACGGTGATCTGAGCGACATGCCCTCAAGCCTAGTGAGCCTCAGAACAGGCGCGGGGCTCCGGATTCGGTGCCCTTCATGCTCTCGTAGTCCAACGTGACGCACCGGATTCCGCGGTCGATGGCGAGCACCCTGGCCTGCGGCTTGATCTCCTGTGCGGCGAACACCCCCGTCACCGGGGCCAGATGCGGATCGCGTCCGAGCAGCTCAAGGTAGCGGGTCAGCTGCTCGACGCCGTCGATGTCGCCGCGACGTTTCACCTCGACCGCGATCGTGCCGCCGGCAGTGTTCCGCAGCAGCAGATCGACGGGACCGATCGCCGTCGGGAACTCCCGCCGGACGAGCGTCAGCCCGTCGCCGATGACCTCGACCTGCTCCGCCAACAAGCGCTGGAGATCCGCTTCGACGCCGTCCTTCTGCAGGCCGGGGTCGACCCCGAGTTCGTGGGAGGAATCGTGCAGCACCTCGTAGATTCGCACGAAAAGCGCGTCACCGGTCTTGGCGTGGATCACCCGCCAGTGCTCGAGCACGCCGGTCGAGGCGGACTCGGCATCCGGCGCTTCGACCGTGAAGGTGCACGGCGGGCTCATCCAGTTCAGTGGCGCGTGTTGCATGTCTCGGTGGAACGCAACGGTACCGTCCGCTTTCAACATGATGAGACGGGTTGCGAGGGGGAGATGCGTATTCAGACGACCGGAGTAGTCAACGGAACAGCGAGCAATGACGAG
This sequence comes from Microbacterium sp., assembly GCF_011620665.1. Classification (GTDB taxonomy): domain Bacteria; phylum Actinomycetota; class Actinomycetes; order Actinomycetales; family Microbacteriaceae; genus Microbacterium. The sequence continues at coordinate 29,577 of NZ_WOYQ01000002.1, read as the reverse complement.
GCGCACGCACCCATTCTCCCAAGACACTCGTTCGAATCACCTCGGCCCAGAACGGTCCAGATCGCGAGCCAGCGCCTCGTGAACCGTCCCAGGTTTGGTGCCGCATCCTTTTGAGTTGATTGGATGTCATGATGCCGAAGAGGGTTGATTCCGCGCTTCGTGAGCGTGTTGTCCGCAGACCAGTGAGGAGCATGCGGAGATCCGTCGCCTCACGTCGGAGAATCGACGGCTGCGCGACGACGTCGCGATCCTGAAGGCGGCGGCGACTCTCTTCGTGGGGGAACTCGACCCCCGCAACCGCTGATGATGGGCTTCATCGATCAGATGAGGGCTGCGGACGGTCACCGACGCGCAGGTCGTTGACGCTGTTCGTGACGCAGCCTGCACCACGGTCATCGATGCGGAGGGTGTCGAGCGTCGGAAGATGACCCCGGAGGGCTTGTATGGGCGCAAGAGGATGACCGCGCTCATCCGCCGCACCCGTGATCGCTGACGCCTCCCGGGGTGCGGTGGACCGCGCCACGCGGACCCTGAGTCTTTCGGGCATCACGCAAGCCAAGAGCATCCGCAAGACGATCTCCTCCAAGGACGGGGTCCCTGCCGGAGACCTGCTCAACCGTATGTCGCGTTCATCCTCGACGTGTTCTCGCAACGGACTCTACAAAGCCGAATGCATCCGCACAACGATCTTCCAAAACCTCGGACGGTGCAACCGAGCAGCGAGCGATCACGAGTCTCACTCGTCCAGATTACGAGCATGCTTCCGGTGGTATGGCCGCGTCGAGCGCGCCGGTTACGCGCGAGCGCGCTGGACGGGCGCCGGAATCCAACCGCGCACTCGATGCGAACCGGCGCGCTCGGCGACAGGATGCGGAAAAGCTAGGGGGAGGGGTCAGGGGCGGCCGGCGCCGACGGTGGATCCGGCGATGGGCTTGGCGGAGCCGGACGCCAGGCCGCTCATCGCGATGAGGGCCACGATGATCCAGAGCGTCGGGAGAATGCCGATCTGATGGCTTATCCAGCCGAGCACGGGCGGTCCGCACAGGAACGCGATGTACCCGATCGTCGCCGCCGCCGACACGGATGCTGCCGCCTTCTTCGGGTCATCGGCCGCTGCCGACATCCCCAGCGGGAACCCGAGGGATGACCCTGCTCCCCAGAGGATGATGCCGACGAAGGCGACGGGGAGATTCGGGGCGAGGATGAAGATCACCAGGCCCGCGGCGGCGGCCACCGAGAGGATGCGGAGCGTCCACACCCGGCCGATCCGGTCGACGAGAGGCCCGCCGACGGCGCGGAATGCGGTCATGGCCACGGAGAAGACGGTGAAGGCAGCTGCTCCCACAGCCTCGGACTGGCCATGACCGTCGACGACCGCTATCGTCAGCCAGTCGTTCGCGCTGCCTTCGGCGAACGCCATCCCCAGCATGATGAGGCCGATCGCGTAGATGCGCGGATCGCGCCAGACCGTGAGTGTCGTCAAAAGGCGCTCGCGGCGCGTCGACGCCGGGGCGTCTGCCTCGACGCCACGGGCCTCATGAGCAGGAACGAAGCGCAGGGAGCCCAGCATGACGATCATCACGAGAATCGCAGCGCTCCACAGGTGCACGCTGACCGGGACTCGCCAGGCGGCCATCGCGACGCCGATTCCGGCACCGGCGACGGTACCCAGACTGAAGAACGCGTGGAAGAGCGGCATGAGCGTGATGCCGAAGCGCTGCTCGACGGACGCGGCCTCGACGTTGATCATCACGTCGCAGGCGCCGAACGTGAGGCCCATCAACGCGAGGCCGACTGCGGCGACGGGAAAGGACTCGAGGGTTTCCACCCCGAGCCCCACGATGACGAGCGCGAACGCAAGGCCGGCGAACATGACGTAGAGACCGCGGCGGGCACCCCACCGGACCACGATGATGTTCGCGGCGCCGAGGCCGATGAGGGAGCCGGCGCCCATGACGAACAGCAGCAGGCCCAGCTCGAAGTCGCCGATGCCCAGCGACCGCTTCACGGATGGCAGGCGCGACGCCCAGGAGGCGAAGGCGACTCCGTTCAGGAGGAACAGAGCGAAGACGGCGGCTCGCCACTGCCCGAGTGCGGCGTGGGGAAGAGTGGGAGCTTTCGTGGTCACCCGAGGAGCGTACCGAATCGATTCGAACGCGCGATCGTGGGCGATCGCGCTGCCGCCGCGAGAGGCCTGGCGCATCGCGCCCCGGCGCCTCCCTTAAACTTGAGGACGACGACGCCCACGAAGCGGAGGAGCCACATTGCTGATTCTCCTCGGCGCGTTCGCGCTGGTCCCGCTGACATTGCCGTGGCTGATCGGACGCCTCGGTCCCCGCGCCTTCTTCATCGCCGCGCTGCTGCCCCTCGCGGCGTTCATCCATACCCTCCTGCAGACTCCCGCGGTGCTGGCGGGGAAAGCCCCGTTCGAGACGTACGCGTGGATTCCGCAGCTCGGCATAGATCTGTCGATGCGGATGGACACGCTCGGCTGGGTGATGGCGCTGATCGTCACGGGTGTCGGCGCGCTCGTGATGATCTACTGCCGGTGGTACTTCACCGGCGAGAAACAGGGCGTCGGGTTCTTCTCTGCCGTCTTACTCGGATTCGCGGGCGCCATGTACGGGCTCGTGCTGGCAGATGACCTCATCGTCCTGGTCATGCTGTGGGAAGTCACCAGCATCCTGTCGTATCTGCTCATCGGCTTCTATCACCGCCGTGGGGCCAGCCGTCGCGCAGCGCTGCAGGCGCTCCTGGTGACGACGCTGGGCGGCCTCGTCATGTTCGTCGGGGCGGTGATCGTCTCGGTGCAGGCGGGGACATCGAGCATCTCGCAGATCCTGCATGCGTGGAGCTCGCTGGAGCAGACGGTATCCGGCCCGCTGCTCAACGCCGCCGTCGTGATGCTGCTCATCGGAGCGCTCAGCAAGTCCGCGATCTTCCCGTTCCACTTCTGGCTGCCCGGCGCGATGGCTGCTCCCACGCCGGTGAGCGCCTACCTGCACGCAGCGGCGATGGTCAAGGCCGGCATCTACTTCATCGCGAGGTTCGCGCCCTTCCTGTTCATGTCGGACCTCTGGCGACCGATCGTGATCTCGCTCGGGATCTTCACGATGCTCCTCGGCGGCCTGCAGGCACTGCGCGAGTCCGATCTCAAGCGCATCCTCGCCTTCGGCACGGTCAGCCAGCTCGGCATGCTGACCGCGGTGCTCGGCTACGGCGTCCGCGACACGGCACTCGCGGGACTCGCCCTCCTCATCGGGCACGCGCTCTTCAAATCGGCGCTCTTCCTCGTGGTCGGTGTGATCGACCGCCAGCTGTCGACCCGAGACATCGGTGGGCTCTCCGGCGTCGGCCGGCAAGCCCCGACCCTCGCGGCACTCTCGATGATCGCCGTCGCCTCGATGATCGGAGTGGCACCGACGATCGGCTTCGTGGCGAAGGAAGCCACCCTCACGGCCTTCATCGACAGCGCCGCGACCGACCCGTGGGCGCTCGTTGCGCTCATCGGGATCGTGCTGGGCTCGGTGCTGACTGCCGCATACGGGCTGCGGTTCATCTGGGGCGCCTTCTGGACCAAGAAGGATGCCGGCGGTGCTCCCCGGCCGGTCACCGTGTGGCCCGATCCGCCGATCGGATTCCTCGCGGCGCCGTTGCTGCTGGCGGGGCTGACGCTCGCACTCGGGTTCGCGGCGCCGGGAGTGGATGCCCTGATCGTCGGATACGCCGACCAGGCCGCGGATGCCGCCTCCGCTGAGCATCCGTACCATCTGGCACTCTGGCATGGCCTCGAACCGGCACTCTTCCTCTCCCTCGGCTCGATCGCACTCGGCTTCGCGGTCTTCTTCATCCAGGTGCGCCGGGACTGGACGCCCCGTCGCATCCTGCGCTTCTCCGCTGCCGATCTCTACAACAACACGCTGCGGGGCATCGCCCGAGTGTCCACCTGGACGACCACCTTCACTCAGCGGGGCTCGCTGCCGCTGTACGTCGCCACGATCCTGGTGGTCTTCGTCGCCGCCGAGGGCACGGCGCTGATCGCCGGCATCGCCGACTGGAATGTCAGCCTCGACGGCTGGCAGACCCCCATGCAGGTCGTCGTCGCGCCGATCATGATCGTCGCCGGCCTCGCGGCGGTGCGCGCGCGCAAGCGCTACACCGGTGTGGTGCTGGTCTCGGTCACCGGGCTCGGGATGGTGCTGCTGTTCGCGACGAGCGGTGCGCCCGATCTTGCGCTGACCCAGATCCTCATCGAGACGGTGACGCTGGTCACCTTCGCCCTGGTCCTGCGGCGGATCCCTGCGCGGCTGGGTGAGCACAACGCATCGGTGTGGCCGATTGCGCGGGCCGTTCTCGCGGTGGGGGTCGGGGCGACGATGGCATTCATCGCCGTCGTGGCGACCGGAGCGCGCGTCGCCGACCCGATCTCGGATCGCTTCCCCGAGCTCGCCTACGAGCTCGGCCACGGCAAGAACGTGGTCAACGTGGCGCTCGTCGACCTTCGTGGGTGGGACACGATGGGTGAGCTGTCGGTGCTGATCCTCGCGGCCACCGGGGTGGCCTCGCTCGTGTTCGTCACACACCGGTCCGACCTGCTCTCGCGCGCGATCTCGCCGCTGCCGACAGCGACCACGCGCCGCCCGCTCGTGGAGACCGACGAAGGCCCGCGCCCCCGATCGGCGCGTCCCGACAGCACCCGCCAGGCGTGGCTGGTCGGAGGCCAGCGCATGCGACCCGAGAACCGCTCGATCATGCTCGAGGTGATCGTGCGCATCCTCTTCCACACGATCATCGTCGTCTCGCTCTACCTGCTGTTCGCCGGTCACAATCTGCCCGGTGGCGGTTTCGCCGGCGGTCTCGTCGCCGGTATGGCACTGGTCATGCGGTATGTCGCCGGTGGTCGCTACGAGCTGGGTGCCGCCGCACCCACCGATGCCGGGCGCCTCCTCGGCGTCGGGATGACCCTCGCGGTCGCCACCGCGCTCGCTCCGCTGCTGTTCGGCGCCGCGCCGCTGACGAGCGGGTTCTGGGAGGCGGACCTTCCGGTCATCGGGCACGTGGAGTTCGTGACCTCGACGATCTTCGACGTCGGCGTCTACCTCGTCGTCATCGGTCTCGTGCTGGATGTGCTGCGTTCTCTCGGCGGGGAAGTCGACCGTCAAGCGCAGGCGCTTCGATTGATGCAGGGATCGCGACCGCCGCAGGGAGGGCGTGCATCATGAATGCGTCCCTCGTGCTGATCATCATCATGGGTGTCCTCTTCGCCGCCGGCTCCTACGCGATGCTCGAGCGCAGCCTCACCCGCGTACTCATCGGCTTCCTCCTGCTCGGCAACGCCACGAACCTCTTCCTTCTGATCGTGATGGGACAGCCCGGAGAGGCACCGTTCTTCGGTGCGGCGGCGTCGCCCGAGGAGATGAGCGATCCACTTCCGCAGGCCCTGACCCTGACAGCCATCGTGATCACGTTCGCGGTGTCGGCGTTCCTCCTGGCTCTCATCTACCGTTCATGGCAGCTGGGCGAGGCCGACACCGTCGTCGACGACGAAGAGGATGTCGCGCTGCGCGAGCGCACTCCGTCCGATGAAGACGTGCTCGACGACGAGATCACACCGGACGACGACGACGCGGCCACCGACTTCATCGGGACGGCGACGACGCCCATCAGGGTCCTCCACCACGGCGACGTCGACGGCATCCGCGATGACGCTCCGACTGACCTGCCGACCGACACTGTGGACGGTGGTGACCCGCGATGAGTGCGCTCGTGCCACTGCTCGTGACGCTGCCCCTGCTGGGAGCCGCGCTCGTGCTGATCTTCGGCCACCACCGACGGGTGCAGGTGGGTGTCTCGATCGTGACGCTGACGCTCGTGCTGGGCATCGCCGCAGTGCTCCTGTACACGGTCGACGCGACGGGCCACGCGATCGCGGTCTCAGTGGGCGGATGGCCTGTCCCGTTCGGAATCGTGCTGTACGTCGACCGGCTCGCGGCTCTCCTGGTCGTCATCTCGAGCATCGTGCTGCTGGCCGTCCTCCTCTTCTCGGTCGGGCAGGGCGCCGCCGACGGCGATGACGATACGCCGGTCACGATCTTCCACCCCTCCTACCTGATCCTCGCGGCCGGCATCTTCAACGCCTTCATCGCCGGCGACCTGTTCAATCTCTACGTCGGGTTCGAGATCCTCCTTGTCGCCTCCTACGTGCTGATCACGCTCGGATCCACCGAAAGCCGCATCCGCACGGGCGTCGTGTACATCGTCGTCTCCCTCGTCTCGTCGATCCTCTTCCTCGCGGCCATCGCCGCGATCTACGGTGCACTGGGCACGGTCAACATCGCTCAGATCGCGCAGCGCATGGGCGAGCTGCCGCAGTCGACGCAGCTCGTGCTGCACCTCATGCTGTTGCTGGCTTTCGCCATCAAGGCTGCTGTCTTCCCGCTGTCGTTCTGGCTACCGGACTCGTACCCCACGGCGCCGGCGCCGGTCACGGCGGTGTTCGCGGGTCTGCTGACCAAGGTCGGCGTCTACGCGATGATCCGCACCGAGACTCAGATCTTCCGCGACAATGATGTCAACACGCTGCTGCTGATCGCGGCGCTCGCGACGATGATCGTGGGTGTTCTCGGCGCGGTGGCACAGGCGGAGCTCAAGCGCATCCTGTCGTTCACGCTCGTCAGCCACGTCGGCTATCTGGTGTTCGGTCTGGCGATCGCAACGCCCCTCGCGCTCGGAGCGACGGTCTACTACATGGTTCATCACATCGTCGTGCAGACGACACTGTTCCTCGCGATCGGGCTGATCGAGCGCCGGGCCGGCTCGACCTCGATCCTCAAGGTCAAGGGACTCATGAGGGCGGCACCGTTGATCGCTGCGCTGTACTTCCTCCCGGCGATCAACCTGGGCGGACTGCCGCCGTTCTCGGGTTTCATCGGCAAGTTCGCGCTCTTTCACGCAGCCGCCGAGGTGGGGACGCCCCTGATGTACACGCTCATCGGCGGCGGCATCATCACCTCGTTGCTGACGCTCTACACGCTCATGAGGGCGTGGAATCTGGCGTTCTGGCGCGAGGACGACGAGCACCCCGACGAGCCCGCCCTGATCGATCGAATCTCCTACCTCGACGACGCGCCGGCGGCCGACGAACAGAGCGAACGGCGCGCCATTCCCCGCATCATGACGGCCACGACGGCGGGGATGGTGGCCATCACGCTCTCGCTCACGTTCTTCGCCGGGCCGCTCTATGAGCTGTGCGCGCGGATCGGCGACGCGCTGCAGGATCCCATTTCGCTCGTTCAGCTCGAACAGGAGGTCTCCTCGTGAGCAGCGCCACCGTGCTCTCGGCGCTGTGGCGACAGCTGCCCTTCTTCGTGTGGCTCGTTGCGCTGTGGATGCTGCTGTGGGGCCAGTTCACCGTGCTCGCGGCGGTGACCGGCATCGTCGTGTCGATCTTCGTGATGCGGATATTCCGCCTGCCTCCGGTCGAGCTGTCCGGCCGCGTGAACCTCTGGTGGGGATTCGTCTTCGTCGTCGAGTTCCTGCTCGCCCTCGTCCGCGGCTCGTTGACGGTGGCCTGGCAGGTGCTGACCCCCGGGCAACCCGGCACGGCCATCATGGCCGTGCCGCTCGTCACCGACGACGACCTGATCATGACGCACGTCGCCGTCACGGCATCGCTCATCCCGGGATCGCTCATCATCGACGTCGACCGGGATCGCCGCATCCTCTACCTGCACGTGATGGGCGCTCGAGACCGTGCGCAGCTCGAACAGCAGCGCCGCGCGGTGCGGCACTGGGAGGAGCGGATCGTGCGCGCCGTCGGCTCACGCGCGCAGGTCGAATCGATCCGCACCGCCGAGACTGATCGGACCGGCGCATGAGTGCCGTGCTGACCGCGATCCACGTTGCGTTCGCGGTGGCGGCGGCACTCATCGTCTGGCGGATCATCACCGGTCCATCGATCCTCGACCGCGCGGTCGCGTCGGATGTCTTGCTGACCCTCGTCATGTGCGTACTCGGCGCCGAGATGGCGATCAATCACCACACGCGAACCCTGCCGCTTCTGCTCATCATCGCCGCGGTCGGAGTCTTCGGGTCGATCTCGATCGCCCGGTTCGTCGCTCGGAAGGATGAAGACACGAAATGATCGATGTCATCGTGCTCGTGCTGATCCTGATCGGGGCGTTGCTGTGCCTGACGGCGTCGATCGGCCTGCTGCGGTTCAGAGACGTGCCGACGCGGCTGCACGCGGCCACGAAGCCGCAGGTGCTGGGCCTGATCCTCATCGCGATCGCGATCGGCCTCTCGCTCGGGTCGTGGCAGGTCGCGGCGTTCCTCGTGCCGGTTGTGCTCATCCAGCTTGCGACCGCGCCCCTTGCTGCGCATATGGTGGGTCGTCAGGCATATCGCAACGGCACGATCGACGAGCCATCGCTGCTGGTCGACGAGCTGAAGGACGGGCCGCACACCCCGCCGGCCCCGGGCGACTGACGGCTCAGTCGGCGCCGAAATCGAAAGAGGCCGATTCGGACGCCTCGTCGATCGATTCGGCGAGCTCTTCGCGTTCGGCATCGTACGGCAGGGCGTGCGCGGTGATGCCGGCGGCGCTCGGCGTCAGGTCTCCGACGAGATCGGCGGTCGCGCCGCCGATGAGGCCGAGTCCCGCGTACTGCTCCAGGCGCGCGCGAGAGTCGGCGATGTCGAGATTGCGCATCGTGAGCTGCCCGATGCGGTCGATGGGTCCGAAGGCCGAATCGCCGACGCGCTCCATCGACAGCTTCTCCGGACCGTACGACAGGTTCGGCGAGACGGTGTCGAGGATCGTGTAGTCCTCGCCGCGGCGCAGGCGGAGCGTCACCGACCCGGTGATCGCCGAGCCCACCCAGCGCTGGATCGACTCCCGCAGCATGAAGGACTGGGGCTCGAGCCATCGGCCCTCGTACATGAGGCGCCCGAGACGGCGACCCTGCTCGTGGTAGGTCGCCAGGGTGTCTTCGTTGAGGATGCCGTTGACCAAACGCTCGTACGCGATGAACAGCAGCGCCATGCCGGGCGCTTCGTAGACGCCGCGCGACTTCGCCTCGATGATGCGGTTCTCGATCTGATCGCTCATGCCGAGGCCGTGACGGCCGCCGATCGCGTTGGCCGCCACGACCAGGGCCACGGCATCGGCGTACTCGACGCCGTTGAGTGCGATGGGGCGCCCCGCCTCGAACGCGACGGTGACGTCTTCCGTGTCGATCTGGACGGCCGGGTCCCAGAAGCGCACACCCATGATCGGGTCGACGACTTCGAGCGAGACGTCGAGGTGTTCGAGGGTCTTGGCCTCGTGCGTCGCACCCCAGATGTTCGCGTCGGTGGAATATGCCTTCTCGACCGAGTCGCGGTAGGGGAAGTCGTGGGAGACGAGCCACTCGCTCATCTCGGTCCGGCCGCCGAGCTCAGTGACGAAATCGGCGTCGAGCCACGGCTTGTAGATGCGCAGCGCGGGGTTCGCGAGCAGGCCGTAGCGGTAGAACCGTTCGATGTCGTTGCCCTTGTAGGTCGATCCGTCGCCCCAGATGTCGACGCCGTCTTCTTTCATCGCGCGAACGAGGAGCGTGCCGGTGACGGCGCGTCCGATCGGCGTGGTGTTGAAGTAGGTGCGCCCACCCGAGCGGATGTGGAAGGCGCCGCACGCCAGCGCGACGAGCCCCTCCTCGACCAGGAGCGGCTTGCAGTCGATGAGGCGCGCGGCCTCGGCGCCGTACTGCAGGGCGCGACCCGGGATCGACGCGATGTCGTCTTCGTCGTACTGACCCAGGTCGCCCGTGTACGTGAACGGGATGGCGCCGCGGTCACGCATCCACGCGACCGCGACCGATGTGTCGAGGCCTCCCGAGAAGGCGATGCCGACGCGCTCGCCGACGGGCAGGGATTGAAGGACCTTCGACATGCGCTCAAGTCTAGTGAGCGCGATATCCGTTGCCCGGCCCGGGCGGCGCCGTCGCATTCCGAAAAGATGTGGCGAAATGAGGCGGGATGCCGGCGGATCGGTCCTCGGCATCCGACATCTCCTCGGCATTCGGCCGCGCCACCGCCGGATAGCATGGGGTGTAACCGTCCGATAGCGGGGGAGATGGCCCATGCCAGGCATTGTGATCGTCGGCGTCCAGTGGGGCGACGAGGGCAAGGGTAAGGCGACCGATCTGCTCGGAGAGCGCACCGACTGGGTCGTCAAGTTCAACGGCGGCAACAATGCCGGGCACACGGTCGTCATCGGTGATGAGAAGTACGCGCTGCACCTGTTGCCCTCCGGCATCCTCTCGCCCGGCGTGCACGCCGTGATCGGAAACGGCGTCGTGATCGACCTCGAGGTCCTGTTCGCCGAGATCGAGGCGCTCAACGCTCGCGGTGTCGACACCTCGCGGCTGCGCGTGAGCGCGAACGCGCACGTGATCACCCAGTACCACCGCACACTCGACAAGGTCACCGAACGCTTTCTCGGCAAGCGCATGATCGGCACCACGGGGCGCGGGATCGGGCCGAGCTATGCCGACAAGATCAACCGCGTGGGAATCCGAATCCAGGACCTTTTCGACGAGAACATCCTGCGTCAGAAGGTCGAGGGCGCCCTCGATCAGAAGAACCACCTGCTGGTGAAGGTCTTCAATCGTCGTGCCATCTCGGCCGACGAGGTCGTCGAGGACCTGCTCTCGTACGTCGAGCGGTTGCGTCCGATGGTCGCCGACACGTCGCTCCTCCTCAACGATGCCCTGGATGCCGGCGACATCGTCATCTTCGAGGGCGGGCAGGCCACGATGCTCGACGTCGACCACGGCACCTACCCGTTCGTCACGTCGTCGTCGGCCACGGCGGGCGGCGCCTCGACGGGATCGGGCGTGGGGCCGGGCCGGCTGAACCGGATCGTCGGCATCGTCAAGGCGTACACCACGCGCGTCGGGTCGGGTCCCTTCCCGACCGAGCTGTTCGACGAGCAGGGTGAATGGCTGCGCAAGCGGGGCTTCGAGTTCGGCACCACGACCGGGCGTCCTCGCCGCGTCGGCTGGTACGACGCTCCCGTCACGCGCTATGCCACCCGGATCAACGGGATCACCGACCTCGTGATGACCAAGCTCGACATTCTCACGGGTCTTGATCGGATCCCGGTCTGCGTCGCCTATGACGTCGATGGCGAGCGGTTCGATGAGGTGCCGGTCAACCAGAGCGACTTCCACCACGCGACGCCGATCCTGGAGTACTTCCCCGGGTGGAAGGAAGACATCTCGCAGGCGCGGACCTTCGAGGAGCTCCCGCGCGAAGCACAGGACTACGTTCTGGCTCTCGAGGCGATGAGCGGCACCCGGGTCTCGGTGATCGGCGTCGGCGCGACGCGCGACGCGGTCATCGTCCGGCACGACCTCGTCGATTGATTCGCCGGCCGGCTAGACCGCGGCATCCTGCTTCGGGATGAAGACGTTCTTGATCAGGAGCAGGATCGACGCCGTGACGGGAATCGCCACGAGCGCCCCGAGCAGCCCCATGAGCGTGCCGCCGATGAGGGCCCCGATCACCACGAGCGACCCGGGGACCGAAATCGCCCTGTTCATGACGCGAGGCGTGAGCACGTATGCCTCCAGCTGCATGTAGAGGAGGTAGATGCCCGCGAAAACCAGCGCGGCAACGGGGCTCGCGAACAGCGCGACGACTGAGCCGATGGCCCAGAACAGCACCGTCCCGACGAGGGGGATGATCGTGATGCAGAACGCGGTCACGGCGAGGAGGGCGGGAAACGGCAAGCTCAGAACCGTGAACAGGATGAACGTCAAGACCGCATTGCTGAAGGCGAGGACGACCATCCCACCGAGGTACCCGCCGACCGAGTCCGTGATCTGCTCGGTCAGGTCGGCCGCGAGCACTCGCGATCGCGCCGGGAGCAGCTGGTAGAACGCCTGCTTGATCTGCGGCAGAGAGGCCAGGAAGTACAGGCTCAGCACGATGATGATGATGATGCCCGAGATGGTCGTGCCGATCGAGACTCCGACCTGCAGCACCCCTCCGCCGAGGGTGGCGATCGTGGCCGGGTCGGTGAGGAAGCGCTGGACCTCGGCGAGCAGGACGGACACCTGGTCACCGAACTGGTCGACGATGACGCCGAAGAGCTCGGTCCGCTGGAAATCGCCGATCATCGTGGGCAGATCCGAGATGAACTGTGCGATCTGCCTCACTACCGTGGGGATGATCAACCAGAGCACGGCGGTCAGGGCGAGCGCGAACGCGAAGTAGACGATGACGATCGCCCAGGGCCGCTTCGTGCCGTGGCGTTCCAGGCGCAGCACGAGCGGGTTCAGTCCGAGCGCGACGAAGAGGGCGAAGGCGATGTAGATCCAGACCGTGACGAGGCTGCTGATGGCCATGCCCAGCGAGATGGCGGCGAGGCCGCCGAGGGTCAGGAGGAAGCCGGCCACGAAGGGGCGGTTCACGTTCGCCCAGATCTGTCGGGCTGACGTCTGAACCGGCGGGGCAGGTGCCGGCGGGGCGGGCGCTGGCGGGGCCTCCGAACCAGTGAGGTGGGCGGCGCGGCGAGGTCTCATGGGTCACACTCTAGGGCGCGGTAGTCTCGGGGGCATGACTGACGGCACGGATCCGGCCCAGACGCTCCGCCGCCTGCGTGGCAGCATCGACAACATCGATGCGGCGCTCATCCACCTTCTGGCCGAGCGCTTCAAGGCGACGCAGCAGGTCGGGGTGCTCAAGGCCGAGCATGGGATGCCCGCATCCGATCCGGCGCGGGAGGAACAGCAGATCGCCCGGCTCCGCCGGCTCGCCTTGGAGGCCGAACTCGATCCCGAGTTCGCCGAGAAGTGGTTCAACTTCGTCGTGGCCGAAGTCATCCATCACCACACGGCGGCAGCTCGAGAACGCTGAGTCCTCTCCGCCGGGGGGCTACGGGACGGCGCGCTGGAGTGTCCCCAGCGCGATGGCGCCGAATGCGACGAGGGCCGCGAGCATCCACCCGATGAGGCTCGGCACGGCCATGCCTGCCAGCCATGCGCCGACAGCCGGCCACGCGCCCAGCTGGCCGATGAGCCAGATCGCGGCGACCAGCAGCAGTCCCAGTGACACCAGGGTGAGCGTGAGTCCGAGGGCCCCGAAGCGCCGGTAGACCGTCGACCCCCAGAAGCCGAGAACGAACAGCAGCAGCGAGACGACTGCGAAGAATGCGCCCGCCGCGAGCGGGCCGTAGCCCCAGACCCAATCGAGATAGAAGAAGTAGCCGTTGACTCCCCATCCGTCCGTCGCCTGCTCGATGAATCCGCCGAGGACGAAAACGATTCCGAGCAGGATCGAGGTGACGACGGCCGCGAGCATCGTGCCGAGGAAGAACTCGCGACGGGTGATGCTCAGCGCCTGCGAGAACGGGAAGGTGTAGCTGAGCGCCATGATCCCGATCGCGAAGAAGTACCAGATCGGCGCTTGGCTCCCGCCGCCGTACTTCGCCCCGTCGTACGGGATCAGAGCGAAGATGATCAGCGACATGGCGAATGCGGCACCGAGGATGATCAGCGGCATCCAGACGAACGTGTACTTGTTCACGAACTGCATGCGCGTGACGGTGATGATCCTGTTCATCGGACTCCTCCTCGGTCGTGCTGGGTGGCCTGGGTCGTGCGTACGATGAGCTGTTGCAGCGAGACCGGCTCGAGGTCGAGTCCCGCCGCGGTGAGCGCGGACCGGTCACCGGTCGTCAGCTCGCCGACCACGGTGACGGAGGCGACGCGACCGAGGGCCTCGCGGTGGATGACTTCGCGACCGGCGACGAAGGCATCGACCGTCGCGACGTCGCCGACGATCGTCGCGGCGCGACCGCGAACCCGATCGGTCTCCTCATCCATCACGATGCGCCCCTCGTCGACCACCAGGACGCGCTCAAGCAGGTTCGACACTTCGTCGATCAGGTGGCTCGAGAGCACGATCGTGCGGGGGTGCTCGGCGTAGTCCTCGAGCAGTCGGTCGTAGAAGATCTGTCGTGCGACGGCATCCAGGCCCAGGTACGGCTCGTCGAAGAAGGTGATCTCGGCACGTGAGGCGAGGCCGATGATCACGCCGACGGCGGACAGCTGACCGCGGGAGAGCTTCTTGATCCGTCGCTTCATCGGTACGCGGAAGTCGTCGACCAGGCGGTCGGCGAGGGACTGGTCCCAGTGGGGGAAGAACAGGCTCGCCATCCGCAGTGCGTGCCGTGGCTGGGCGTCGTCGGGATAGCGCTGGCTTTCCCGCACGAAGCACAGGCGGGAGAGCACTCGCGCGTTCTCATAGGGCGCTTCGCCGAAGACCCGGACGCGCCCGGAGGTCGCGAAGTTCTGAGCTGTGAGGATGGACATGATCGTCGTCTTGCCGGCCCCGTTGCGGCCGAGCAGACCATAGATCGTGTTCTCTTCGATCGAGAACGAGACGTCGTCCAGCGCGAGGGTGTCTCGATAGCGCTTGGTGAGATGGTCGACCTCGATGACGGCGGTCATGGTGTGGTCCCTTCTGTGAGGTCGGATGTCGCTGCCCGCTCGCGGACGAGGGTCGCCAGCGCATCGGGCCCGAGGCCGAGTGCGCGGGCTTCGGCCAGCAGTGGCTGGATGAACCGATCGGCGAATGCCGAGCGCCGTTCGTCGAGAAGCTGTTCGCGCGCGCCGGGGGCGACGAACATGCCGACGCCGCGCCGCTTGATCAGCACGGCCTTGTCGACGAGCAGGTTCACTCCCTTCGCCGCGGTGGCCGGATTGATGCGGTAGAACGCGGCGAGCTCGTTGGTGGAGGGTGCTCGGGTGTCTTCCGCGAGGCTGCCGTCGAGGATGGAGTCCTCGACGCGCTCGGCGATCTGCACGAAGAGCGCCTTGCCTTCTTCGATCACCGTTGCTCCCGGGTGGGTTGGTTAGTTACTTGACTAAGTAACCATGCCACCCGGGGCGGTGTCAAGAGGAGATTCTCAGAACCGCTTCTTCCCCGTGGGCGGAGCTGGATGGGTCTGGCCGGTGGCGCGTGCCAGTGCTTCGGCCGACCGCGCGAGCAGAGTCTCGGTCAGCGATTGCGCGACGTCGGTCCAGTGCGCTGGTCCGGCCGTGTCCGGGCCCGGTCCCGCGGGAGCGGTGCCGGCCGACCGTGCGCGTCGCCATGCATCGGCCTCGGCGTCCTCGAACGCCGCCCGCAGCCGGTGCACCGCATCGCGATACGCCGAGAACTGCGCCGTCGACAGGCGGTCCCGCGGCGCCACAGGACGCAGGTCCTGAGCGACCCGCGCCGCCGCGAGGAAAGCCGCGGTCAGTGGCACCCGCCCGTCGCTCATCGTCGGGAAGGCGATGAGCTTGGCCGGATCGGTCTCGTACTGCATCCACTGCTCGGTGACGGCGTCATGCACGCTCATCAGCTTGGCGAGCGGAAGGGATGCCGGATCGCGCGCCGATCCCGGCAGGGCGGCACGCGCGGCGGCGACCTGGGCCCGACGGGTGCGCGCGGCGGCCGCAGCCACCCGCACCTCGCGCTGGGCGCGGTCGAGCGCGTGGCGCGCTGCGTTCACCTGGGCGCTCCCGGCGCGACCGGCGAAGCGCTCGGCCTGCACGCGAGCGAGCTCCGCGCGCGCGACGCGGACATCCATACGGCTGCTCGTCGCCTGCATGCGAGCGCGACGGAGATCTTCGCGTGCGGCGTCGTACTCAATCCTGCGCGCGCGTGCCGACCGCTGGTGTCGCAGGCCGAAGAGGCCGAGGGCGCCGGTGCCGATCACCGTCGGCCCCGCCCACCAGAACTCGGCGACACTCGCCCAGAGCGGATCCACAGCGTCATGCTAGCCGCCACCGCTGAAAAGCGTCCCGGAGCTCGTCGCCTGTCAGCCGAAAAGCAGAGCGAGGACGGTCGCCCCGCCGCCGACCAGGATGAGGGCGACGATCACCACCCATGCGATGAGACGCGTGCGGCGCGTGCGCGCCTCGTTCATGCCGGCGTACTCGTCCTGATCGCTCATGGCGCTCAGCCTACGGGTTCGGTGACGGTCGGGCCGAAAGCACTCGGAAGCGTCGCCTGCGAGCCGGCCCGCAGCTCCGGCACCGTGAGGGTGAACACGTCCTGCACCTCCAAGGCCGGCTCGTCGCCATCCGCCGCGGGATCGGTCACCCCGATCCGCAGCACCGGGTAGCCGCGTCCGTCGCAGAGCCCGCGGAATTTCACGTCCTCCTCGCGGGGGACCGAGACGATGACGCGGCCGGTGGACTCGCTGAACAGGGCGGTCGCAGCATCCACTCCATCCCGCTCCATGATCTCGCGCAGCCACACGCGCGCGCCCACTCCGAAGCGCATGACGGCTTCGGCCAGGGCCTGACCGAGGCCGCCACCGGACAGATCGTGCGCGGATGAGACGAGCTCTTGCTGGGACGCGGCGTGGATGAGCTCGGCAAGGCGCTTCTCCTGGCCCAGGTCGACCGCGGGGGGGCGCCCGCCGAGGTGACCGTGGATCGTTCCCGCCCACGCCGAACCGCTGAGTTCGGTGGCGGTCACGCCGAGAAGGTAGATGTTCTCGCCGGCATCCTGCCACCCGGACGGGATGCGGCGGGCGACATCGTCGATGATGCCGAGCACGCCGACGACCGGGGTCGGAAAGATGGGGGTGTCGCCGGTCTGGTTGTAGAAGCTGACGTTTCCTCCCGTGACCGGAACGCCGAGCTCGAGGCAGGCGTCGGCGAGGCCGTCGACGGTCTGGCCGAACTGCCACATGACCTCGGGGTTCTCCGGGCTGCCGAAGTTGAGGCAATCCGTGACGGCCGTGGGCACCGCGCCGGTGACCGCGACATTGCGATACGCCTCGGCGAGTGCAAGCTGGGCGCCGGCATAGGGGTCGAGCTGGCAGAAGCGGCTGTTGCAGTCCGTCGCGATCGCGAATCCCAGGCCGCTTTCTTCGTCGACGCGGATCATGCCGGCGTCGTCCGGGAACGAGAGCGCCGTATTGCCCATGACGTAATAGTCGTACTGGTTGGTGATCCACGACGTGTCGGCGAGGTTAGGGCTCGACACGAGCTGCAGGAACTGGCGACGCAGCGCGTCGGCGTCGTCGGTACGCGGCAGGGCGGATGCCGAGTCCTCGCGCAGCGCGTCGATCCAGGTGGGGTAGGCGACGGGGCGTTCGTAGACCGGGCCGTCGACGGCGACGGTCGACGGGTCGACGTCGACGATCTGTTCGCCGTGCCAGAAGATCTGCAGGCGGCCGTCGCCGGTGACCTCACCGAGGACGCTCGTCTCGACGTCCCACTTGGCGACGACCTCGAGGAACGCGGCGAGCTTCTCGGGGGCCACGATCGCCATCATCCGCTCCTGACTTTCGCTCATCAGGATCTCTTCGGGAGTCAGCGTCGGGTCGCGCAGCAGCACGCTGTCGAGGTCGACGCGCATGCCGCTGCCGCCGTTGGCGGCCAGCTCGCTCGTCGCGCACGAAATGCCGGCGGCGCCGAGATCCTGGATGGCCTCGACGAGCTCGCCGCGATAGAGCTCGAGGCAGCACTCGATGAGCACCTTCTCGGCGAACGGGTCGCCGACCTGCACGGCGGGGCGCTTGGCGGGGCCGCCATCTGCGAAGGTGTCCGACGCCAGGATCGACGCGCCGCCGATCCCGTCGCCGCCGGTGCGCGCACCGAACAGCACCACTTTGTTGCCGACGCCGGTCGCATTGGCCAGTTTGATGTCTTCGTGGCGCATGACGCCTACCGCGAGCGCGTTGACCAGCGGGTTGCCCTGATAGACCGCGTCGAACACGGTCTCGCCGCCGATGTTGGGAAGTCCCAGGCAGTTTCCGTAGAAGCTGATGCCGCTCGTGACACCGTGCACGACACGGGCCGTGTCGGGGTGATCGATCGCGCCGAAGCGCAGCTGATCCATGACCGCCACGGGGCGGGCCCCCATCGAGATGATGTCGCGGACGATGCCGCCCACACCCGTCGCGGCCCCCTGGAACGGCTCGATGTAACTCGGATGGTTGTGCGACTCGACCTTGAAGGTCACCGCCCATCCCTCGCCGACGTCCACGACACCGGCGTTCTGGCCCATTCCGACCATGAGACGGGTGCGCATCTGGTCGGTCACCTTCTCGCCGAAGCGGCGGAGGTAGATCTTCGAGGACTTGTAGGAGCAGTGTTCGCTCCACATCACGGAGTACATCGCGAGCTCGCCGGACGTGGGCCGGCGGCCCAGGATCGTCTTGATCTCTGCGTACTCGTCGGGTTTCAGGCCGAGGGCCCCGAAGGGCTGCTCCTTCTCCGGAGTGGCGAGCGCGTTCTCTACGGTGTCGGCGGTCGACGAAAGGGTGGGGCGGGGGGTGCTCACGCGGCTGGACTCCAAGGAATGAGGGATGCCGGGGACGTGCCCCGAGTCTAGCCGCCGCTATGGCCCCAGCCGCCGTCGTGGGCGTATAGTCGGCCCATAGCATCCTCATCGGAAGGTCATGCAATGGCTCGTCGTACTCTTGCCCTCGGCGTTGTCATCCTCATGGCGGGGCTGTCCCTCACGGGGTGTTCTGCGATCTTCGGCCTCGTCGATGCAGTTACGCGCGACGATACCGACGTGGTCGCCGACGGCAGCGAGGTGGATGTCTTCTCGATCAAGATCGGCGATTGCCTGGGTGAGACGACGGACGGCACGGTGTCGACCGTGGTGTCCGTTCCGTGCGGACAAGAGCACGAGGGCGAGGTCTTCCACGACTTCACTCTCCCCGAGGGGGACTTTCCCGGTGCCGACTCCATCGAGGCATCCGCGTACGACGAATGCGAGTCGGCCTTCCTTGTTTTCGTCGGGCTCTCGTATCAAGAGTCCGCACTTGACTACATCTACTACTCCCCGACCGAAGAGAGCTGGAACGAGGCGGGCGACCGCGTCATCAGCTGCGTCATTGTCGACCCGGCAGGACCCGTCACCGGGTCGCTGAAAAGCGCGAACCGCTGACACGGCGCATCGCCGCTCGCCGGTCGCGACGCGGTGCGTCGCGTCAGTCGATGACCAACCGGTAGCCCATGCCCGATTCGGTCAACAGGTGCCGCGGCTCGCGGGGGTCGACCTCGAGCTTCTTGCGCAGCTGAGACATGTACAGCCGTAGGTAGCCCCTATCGGCGACCTGCTCGCTGCCCCAGATCTCCTTGAGGAGCGTCTGGCGGGTGACGAGGGCTCCGGGGTTGCGCGCGAGGAACTCGAGCATCCGCCATTCGGTCGGCGTCAGGTGCACGGCGATGCCACCGCGCAGCACCTGCGACGCGGCGAGGTCGACCTCCACATCGCCGAACCGCACGGTCGGGCTGCTGCCCGCGTCCGCGGACGTGCGGCGTCCGAGTGCGCGCAGTCGAGCGAGCAGCTCATCGATCTGGAAGGGTTTGGTGACGTAGTCGTCGGCGCCGGCGTCGAGCGCGTCGACTTTGTCGGCAGAGCCGGTTCGTCCTGAGACGACGAGGATCGGCACCGAGCTCCAGCCGCGGAGCGCGTGGATGACTTCCGCACCGTCCAGACGCGGCATGCCGAGATCAAGCAT
The DNA here is from genome assembly GCF_011620665.1 of Microbacterium sp. Classification (GTDB taxonomy): domain Bacteria; phylum Actinomycetota; class Actinomycetes; order Actinomycetales; family Microbacteriaceae; genus Microbacterium. Next base: position 10,052 of record NZ_WOYQ01000002.1, on the reverse strand, counting down.
CACGATGTCCGGATGCGTCTGCGCCGCCGCCGCGACCGCCGCCGCCCCGTCGGACGCCGTGATGACCTCATAGCCGTGCGCTGAGAGCGTGATGCGCAGCGCGCGGACGAGTTGCGGGTCGTCGTCTGCGATGAGGACCCTCATGAAGCTGAAGCCTCCGCGTGCGGGCTCACCGGCAGGGAGATGACCATCGTGAGGCCTCCACCGGGGGTGTCTTCGGGAGTGAGCGCACCGCCCATGCCCTCGGTGAACCCCTTCGACAGGGCGAGGCCGAGTCCCAGGCCCGTGGTGTTGTCGGTGTCGCCGAGTCGCTGGAACGGGGCGAAGATCTCACCCTGGCGTTCGGGGGCGACACCGCCGCCGTGATCGACGACCCGGATCTCCGCCATTCCGTTGAACGCGCTGGTCGTGACGCGCACCCGGGCGCCCGCGGGTGTGTGCTGGTGGGCGTTGGCGAGGACGTTCACCACGACGCGCTGGAGGAGCACGGCGTCGGCCAGCATGGCTGTCACGTCGGGGTCGAGGGCGAGTTCGACCTCGTCGGGACCGAGGCCGACCTCGTCGATCGCCGCCAGGATCACCGCCGCCGGGTCGACCGGTGCGAGCGAGACCGCGAGAACGCCGGCCTGCACCCGGCTGACGTCGAGCAGGTCGGTGACGAGACGTGACAGGGTCCCGAGGCTCTCGTCGGCGGTGGCGAGCAGCTCCGCGCGATCCTCGGGCGACAGCGAATCTCCCGTTGCCCGCAGGCCGCCGACCGAGGCGATCGCCGCCGCCAAAGGCCGCCGAATGTCATGGCTCACCGCCGACAGCAGCGCCGTGCGGACCTGATCGGTCGCGGCGAGGGCGTCCGCGGCACGGGCCGTCTCGGCCAGGTCGGAGTGTTCGAGTGCGGCGGCCAGCTGCGCCACCATCACGTCGAGCAGGCGCCGCTCGGCGCGGTCGAGGTCGCCGCCGTGCAGCTCGAGCACGGACCCGGCCGGACCCACCGGCATCCGGACCAGGCGTCCCCCTTCGGCCACCGGCTCGCCGTCGGAGGCGACGGTCTCACCGTCCGCGTCGACGACACGCACGCCCGCCAGCCCGAACGCTTCGCGCAGGCGACTGACGAGCGCGGCGATCGCCGACTCGCCGCGCAGGACACTGCCCGAGATCGTGGCCAGCAACTCGGATTCGGCTGCTGCGCGTTGCGCGATGCGCGTCCGGCGCGCCGCCTGGTCGACGATCCAGCTCACGAGGATCGCGATCACGACGTACAGCACGAGCGAAAGGGCGTGCCGCGGGTCGGCGATCGTGATGGTCTGCTTCGGGGCGATGAACAGGAAATCCAGCGTGAGGCCGGACAGGACGGCAGCGAACAGGGCGGGCCACATGCCCCCGATCAGGGCGACGATCACCACGAGGAGCTGATAGGCGAGGACGTCGGAGGTGAGTGTGTCGTCGCTCGAGAATGTGACGAGCAACCATGACAGCAGAGGCCCCCCGGCGAGCGCGACCGCGAAGGCGAGGAGCCGGCGCTGAGGAGTGAGGGCACCGCCGGAGAGGCGGGGAAGGATGCGGGTGCCCGCTGCGGCCGCATGGGTCACCATGTGCACGTCGATGTCGCCCGATTCGCCGATCACCGTCGCGCCGATGCCCGGTCCGGACAGCGCCGCGCGCAGGCGGCCGCGGCGGCTGGCGCCGAGCACGAGCTGGGTGGCGTCGACCGAACGGGCGAAGCCCACGAGTGCCGACGGGGTATCGTCTGCGACGACCTGGTGATAGGTTCCGCCGAGCGACTCGACGAGCGCGCGCTGTGCGACCAGGGCGCCGGGGGTCGCGCTGCGCAGTCCGTCCTGGCTGCTGACGTGCACGGCCAGCAGCTCGCCGCCCGCCGAGCGCGCGGCGATGCGCGCACCGCGTCGCAGGAGGGTCTCGCCTTCGGCGCCGCCGGTGAGTGCCACGACAACGCGCTCCCGCGTCTGCCAGGCGCCGGTGATTCCCTGTTCGGCGCGGTAGTCCTTCAGCGCGCTGTCGACTTCGTCCGCAAGCCAGAGCAGCGCCAGTTCGCGGAGAGCAGTGAGGTTGCCGAGACGGAAGTAGTTGGAGAGGGCGGCGTCGATCCGCTCGGCGGGGTAGACGTGACCGGCTGAGAGGCGGTCGCGCAGCGATTGGGGGGCCAGGTCGACGACTTCGATCTTGTCGGCGCGGCGGACCACGGCATCCGGGATCGTCTCGCGCTGTGCGACACCGGTGATCTGCTCGACGACGCCGTTGAGCGACGCGATGTGCTGCACGTTGACCGTCGTGATGACATCGATCCCCGCGCTGCAGAGCTCCTCGACATCTTCCCAGCGCTTCTCATGGCGCGAGCCCGGGGCGTTCGTGTGCGCGAACTCGTCGATGAGGGCGACGTCAGGATGCCGGGCCAGCACGGCGTCGAGGTCGAGCTCGCTCAGGGTGACCCGGCGATGCTCGACGATGCGGCGGGGAACGACCTCGAGACCCTCGATCTGCGAGGCGGTCGCCGCGCGACCGTGGGTTTCGACGATGCCGATGACGACGTCCGCCCCATCGGCGGCGAGCCTGCGTCCCTCGGCGAGCATCTCATACGTCTTGCCGACGCCGGGAGCGGCCCCCAGCAGCACCCGCAGCCTGCCGCGCTTCACGCTGTTCACCCTACGCGCCCGCGGGTCAGCCCACTCGGCTCACCGCAGGGCGTCCAGCGCCACATTGAGCTCGAGCACGTTCACGCGAGGTTCCCCCAGGAGACCGAGGTCACGACCGGTCGTGTGGGCTGCGACGAGTGCGCGGACGGCCGTGGGAGTCATGTCTCGCGCGACAGCGACGCGATCGATCTGCAGATCTGCGTAGGCGACCGAGATGTGCGGATCCAGACCCGAGCCCGATGCCGTGACGGCATCGGCGGGGATCGCGGACTCTGCGACCCCCTCCCGCACGGCGATCGCGGCGCGGCGTTCCGTGATGGCGGCGACGAGATCTGTGTTCTCGGGGCCGAGGTTCGAGCCGCTCGAGGCGCCGCCGTCGTGGCCGTCGCCCGCGGCCGAGGGGCGGGGCTGGAAGTACTCAGGCAGGGGCACGCCGTCGGCATCCGAGCTGGGCTGGCCGATCAGAGCGGAGCCGACCACGCTGCCCGTGGCATCGGTGATCAGCGACCCGTTCGCCTGTGCCGGGGTGAGGACCTGCCCGAGTCCGGTGATGAGCAGCGTATAGCCGACGCCGAGGACGAGGGTCGCGAGGATCATGGCGCGGAGGCCGACCGCGGCGGTGCGCAGTGTGGTGCGGGTGGAGGACATGTTCTCTTCTCCGGATGCGTGGATCGGGCTCAGAAGCCCGGGATGACGCTGACGACGAGGTCGATCAGCTTGATGCCGACGAACGGGGCGATGACGCCGCCGACGCCGTAGATCAGCAGGTTGCGGCTGAGCGTCTGCGAGGCGCTCGCCGCACGGTAGCGGACACCCCGGAGGGCAAGGGGGATCAGGAACACGATCACGATCGCGTTGAAGATGATCGCGCTCGTCACCGCCGAAGCCGGTGAGTGCAGCTGCATGAGGTTGAGCGCCTGGAGACCCGGGAAGATCCCCACGAACATGGCCGGGATGATCGCGAAGTATTTCGCGATGTCGTTCGCCAGCGAGAACGTCGTCAGGGCTCCGCGGGTGATCAACAGCTGCTTGCCGATGCGGACGATCTCGATGAGCTTGGTCGGGTCGGAGTCGAGGTCGACCATGTTGCCGGCCTCTTTCGCGGCCGACGTACCCGTGTTCATCGCGACGCCGACGTCTGCCTGCGCGAGGGCCGGGGCGTCATTCGTGCCGTCGCCGGTCATCGCGACGAGGCGTCCGCCCGACTGCTCGCGCCGGATGAGGGCGAGCTTGTCTTCAGGGGTCGCCTCGGCGAGGAAGTCGTCGACACCCGCTTCGCGGGCGATCGCGGCGGCCGTCAGCGGGTTGTCGCCGGTGATCATCACCGTGCGGATGCCCATCGCCCGCAGCTCGACGAACCGCTCACGCAGGCCCTCTTTGACGACGTCCGCCAGCTGGACGACGCCGAGTACCCGACCCGCATCCGCGCCGTGAGCGGGTTGAAGAGTCGCGACCGCGAGCGGAGTCGCGCCGGCCTGTGCGATCTCGTCTGCCGCCCGGGTGACGTTCGCGCGGTCGAGCTCGCCCAGTCCGGCGCCCTCGTCGGCGAGCCAGGCAAGGACGGCGGATGCCGCGCCCTTGCGCACGCGGGTGCCGTCGGGCAGATCGAGTCCGCTCATGCGGGTCTGCGCCGTGAAGGGGATCGTCACCGAGTTTGCCGGAGCCTCGACGTGAATCCCCTGCGCCGCGGCGAGGTCGACGATCGACACGCCTTCCGGAGTCGGATCGGCCAGCGACGACAGCGCCGCCGTGCGGGCGAGTTCGTCGGGGGCCACGGCATCCATCGCCACGAACGTCGTCGCGCGCCGGTTGCCGTAGGTGATCGTTCCGGTCTTGTCCAGGAGCAGAGTGGACACGTCGCCCGCGGCCTCGACCGCGCGGCCGGACATCGCCAGGACGTTGCGCTGGACGAGACGGTCCATTCCGGCAATGCCGATCGCCGACAGCAGAGCGCCGATCGTGGTGGGGATCAGGCACACGAGCAGCGCGATGAGCACCGGAATCGACACGGGCGCCGCCGCGTAGGACGCGATGGGGTTCAGGGTCAGCACCACGACGAGGAAGACGATCGACAGGCTCGCCAGAAGGATGCCGAGGGCGATCTCGTTCGGGGTCTTCTGCCGCGCCGCGCCCTCGACGAGTGCGATCATGCGGTCGACGAATGTCTCGCCGGGGCGCGAGGTGATGCGGACCACGATCCGGTCCGACAGCACCCGTGTGCCACCTGTCACGGCCGAGCGGTCACCCCCTGACTCGCGTACGACGGGTGCGGACTCACCCGTGATCGCCGATTCGTCGACCGTGGCTATGCCGTGCACGATGTCGCCGTCGCCGGGGATGAGGTCTCCGGCCGAGACGATCACGACGTCGTCGAGAGTGAGCTCGGATGACGCGACATCGGTCACCACGGCGTGGTCGGCCGCGGCGTCCCTGGTGGGGTCGTAGCCGGTCACCCGTCGCGCGAGCGTCGCTGTGCGCGTCTTGCGCAGTGCCTGAGCCTGGGCCTTCCCGCGTCCTTCAGCGACCGACTCGGCAAGGTTCGCGAACACGACGGTGAGCCAGAGCCAGACGGCGATGCCCCACGTGAAGCCGGCCGGAACCGGACTGCCGCCGGAGGACTCCGGGCCGCCCAGGAACGGTTCGGCGATCGCGATCGAGGTGGTGAGGGCAGCGCCCACCCACACGAGGAACATGACGGGGTTGCGCCACTGCGTCGCAGGATTGAGCCGTCGCAGCGCCCCGGGGAGTGCCTGGGCGAGCTGGGCGAGCCCGAACGCGCGTTGCGGGGCCGACGTGCGCGCCGCCGAGACGGCGGGCTCAGTGGACAGGGAGATGGACATTTCAGACGAGCCCTTCCGCCAGGGGACCCAGCGTGAGAACGGGAAAATAGGTGAGCGCGGTCACGACGACCGTCACGCCGGCAAGGAGACCCACGAACTGCAGGCGATGCGTGGGGAGTGAGCCGGCCGTGGTGGGGACGCGGTCCTGAGCGGCGAGTGATCCCGCCAGGCCCAACACCAGCACCATCGGGACGAAGCGCCCCAGCACCATCGCCACGCCGAGGGCGACGCCCAGCCACGGGGTGTTCGCCGTGAGGCCCGCAAACGCCGAGCCGTTGTTGTTTGCGGCTGAGGTGAAGGCGTACAGCACCTCGGTCAGCCCGTGAGTGCCGGGGTTCCAGATCGATGTGGCCTCCATGTCGGCGCGGACGCCCGGGATGGCGAAGCTCAGTGCGACGCCTCCGAGCACCAGCACGGGAGTCACGAGAATGTACAGGCTCGCGAGGGTGATCTCGCGCGGCCCGATCTTCTTGCCGAGGTACTCGGGGGTGCGACCTATCAGCAGCCCGCCGACGAAGACGGAGATGACAGCGAGCACCAGCATCCCGTAGAGACCCGATCCGACCCCGCCGGGGGCGACTTCGCCGAGCATCATGTTCAGCAGGGGCACCATGCCGCCGAGGGCCGTGTACGAGTCGTGCATCGAGTTGACGGCGCCCGTCGACGTGCCGGTGGTGGATGCCGCGTAGAGCGTGGATGCCCAGATCCCGAAGCGCTGCTCTTTGCCTTCGAGCGCTCCGCCGGCCAGCGCCGGCGCGGACCCGCCGGCCTGCAGCTCGATCCAGGTCAGGACGGCCACGGAAGCGGCCCAGAGCGAACCCATGACGGCGAGGATCGCGTAGCCCTGGCGGTCGTCGCCGATCATCCGACCGAACGCGCGCGCCATCGCGAAGGGGATCAGCAGAATCATGATGACCTGCAGCGCACTCGTCCAGGGCGTGGGGTTCTCGAACGGGTGGGCCGAGTTGGCGTTGAAGAAGCCGCCGCCGTTGGTGCCCAGAAGCTTGATCGCCTCTTGCGACGCGACCGGCCCACCGGGGATCACCTGCGAACCGCCGGTCAGCGTGGGGACGCTGACGAGTCCGGAGAAGTTCTGGATCACGCCGCCGAGCATGAGGATGATCGCCGCGATCAGCGCGAGCGGCAGAAGCACGCGCGTCACGCCGCGGACGAGGTCGACCCAGAAGTTGCCGATCGTGCCGGAACGAACGAGTGCGAAAGAGCGTGCGACCGCGACGGCGACCGCCATGCCCACCGCCGCCGACACGAAGTTCTGCACCGCGAGTCCGGCGAGCTGCGTCGTGTAGCCGACCGTGAGCTCGGGTGAGTAGGACTGCCAGTTGGTGTTGGTGACGAACGAGACCGCAGTGTTGAACGCGAGGCCTTCAGGCACCGCGGGCAGGCCGAGCGCGCCGGGCAGAACCGCCTGGAACCTCTGCAGAGCGTAGACGAAGAAGACGCCGATCATCGAGAAGAGGAGGACCCCGCGGGCGTAGGCCCGCCATGTCTGTCCGGCGGTCGGGTCGACCCCGATCACGCGGTAGACGGCCCGTTCGGCGCGCCAGTCCGTGCGGGCGGTGTAGCTCCGGGCGATCCAGTCGCCGAGGGGTCGGTAGGCGACCGCGAGCACGAGGATCACGATCGCGATCTGGGCGACCCCCGCCCAGATCGAGGCGGCATCCGTGCCCATCAGAATCGCTCCGGGTTGAGGAGGGCGACCAGCAGATAGCCGATCGCGGCGACGGCCAGCACGGCAGCGAGGGCGGAGAAGACGATCATTGCGACTCCTCCCCACGCGCCGAGTCGGGAGTGGGCAGGGCGCGGTGGCCCAGCTTGTCGATCCCCGCGGGAATCAGACCGACCAGCGCGAACAAGGCGAGGGTCAAGACGAGGTAGGTGACATCGAGCACGAGTTCGATGGAACTCCTCCGCGGCGGGCGTGGCCGGCATCCTCACGGAATCCATGCGGACGCACGGGCGACGCTTACGCATTCCTCACGCGCGACGGACTACCAGCACCGGGCCGCGTTCTCCCGCGCGCTCGATCGGGTCCTCCTCGACGACAGGGCATGGCCCTGCGAGACCGCGTTCACGCGCTGTTCGCGATCACCCACGCGCCACCCCGACAACAGCGATCTGATCACCGCCGCACCGAGGCTCAACCGAGAACCCAGTGGACAACCGGGGCGCGACGCCGGGAGCCCGCACCTGCCCCGACACCGTCGACCCACCCGAATCGGGACTCCGCCGCTCAAACCCGGTCCATCGCTTGATCGAGGCTTAGTGTCCGCCGCCGAGTCCGCCGCTGAGTCGTCCGTGGAGCTTGGTGCTGGCCTCGTTCATGCCCTCGAGGATGACGTGCTTTCCGTGGTGTTGGTATTTGGTGACGATGGCGTCCAGCGCGGCGACGGTGGAGGCGTCCCAGATGTGCGACTGCGACATGTCGATGATGATTCGTTCGGGATCGTGCGTGTACTCGAACTGGGTGGTGAGGTCGTTGCTGGATGCGAAGAACAGCTCACCATCGACGGTGTAGCGGACGGTGGGGACCTGTTCGTTCTTGTCGACATGGCGTGTGACGGTGACGAAGTGCGCGACCCGACGGGCGAAGAGGATCATCGCAGCGAGGACGCCGGCGCCGACGCCGATCGCGAGGTTGTGGGTCCAGACGGTGATTACCACGGTGATCAGCATGACGGCCGTTTCGCTCTTCGGCATCCGCTTCAAGGTCGAGAGGCGGACGCTGTGCCAGTCGAAGGTCGCCACGGATACCACGATCATCACGGCTACGAGCGCTGCCATGGGAATGACGGCCACGATGTCTCCGAGTACCAGGACGAGGATGAGCACGAACACGCCGGCGAGGAACGTGGAGATCCGGGTGCGGGCACCGGATGCTTTCACGTTGATCATGGTCTGCCCGATCATCGCGCAGCCGCCCATTCCGCCGAACACTCCTGAAAGGAGGTTTGCGGCGCCCTGGCCGAAGGCTTCTCGGGTCTTGCGGGAGTGGGTGTCGGTGATCTCGTCGACGAGCTTCGCGGTCATGAGCGACTCGAGCAGACCCACCACGGCCATCGCGGCGGCGTATGGGGCGATGATCCCCAGTGTCTCCCAGGTGAGTGGGACGTTGGGGATGAACAGCTCGGGGAGGCTCTGCGGAAGATCACCTTGATCACCGACAGTGGGGACGTTGATGGCGAACACCACCGTGGCGGCTGTCAGCAGGACGATCGCGACCAGGGGTGCGGGGATCACCCTTGTGACCAGCGGCATCAGGTACATGATCAGCAGGCCGACGACCACCATCGGGTAGACCAGCCAGGGGACGCCGATGAGCTGCGGGAACTGGGAAGTGAAGATCAGGATCGCGAGTGCGTTGACGAACCCGACCATCACCGATCGGGGAATGAACCGCATCAGCTTCGCGACACCGAGGGCTGCGAATACGACCTGGATGAGCCCGCCGAGAAGAACGGTGGCGATGAAGTAGTCCATCCCGTACTCGCGGGCGACCGGGGCGATGACCAGCGCGATTGCGCCGGTCGCGGCGGTGATCATCGCGGGACGCCCGCCCAGGAAGGAGATTGCGACGGCCATCACGAAGGAGGAGAAGAGGCCGACGCGGGGGTCGACCCCGGCGATGATCGAGAACGCGATCGCTTCTGGGATCAGCGCAATCGCGACCACAAGCCCCGCGAGTACTTCACGGGTGAGGATGCGTGGGCTGCGCAGAGCTTGGAGCACCGTGGGTTCGATGCGATAGCGGGTCTTGGGATCTTGAACGGGAATGACATCGGTCATGGCGCTCCTACGGGAAGGTCAGGCTTCAGAACAAAGCGGAGGCGGAGGGCGCACCGGTGCGCGCGGATGGCCAACCACGGTCAGCCAGGGAGAATGAGGGGACCGACCACCAGAGAGTGGGTCGAACGTCACGAAGACTACCGTAACGTGAGGGTTGCCCGCCAATCTGAACGGAGTCCGCCTGATGACCGCCACAACGACGATGCACATCGGTGAACTGGCCGACCGGACAGGGCTGTCCTTGCGCACGATCCGGCATTACGACGAGATCGGCATCCTCAAGCCCACCGGTCGCACCGAGGGAGGCTTTCGCCTCTACACCGCCCAGGACGAGTCCCGACTCCTGCTGATCCGGCGCATGAAGCCCCTCGGCTACTCCCTCGAGGAGACCGGACAGCTCCTGGAACTCATCGATGCTCTCGCCGAGCGCCCCGACGATGCGGATCTGCGCAACCGGATGGAACTTGTACGCGCTGAAGCCAGCGATCGGCGCGACCGTCTGCGTGCTCAACTTGACGCCGCGGACGACTTCCTCGAGCAACTTCGAGGCCGCTGACTGGTCCGACCCTCCGGGGTCGGCATGACGAACCGTCACTTCGACGCCGTCCCTGACGAGCACTCCCCTCCACGACTCGTGTCCTGAGAACCGCCTATGTCCGTGAGAGCTCGGCTCGTCGGTATTCGACTCGACCTGCCATTGCATCCAGTGCAACGAGAGAGACGGCTAGTGCAACGAGAACCCGTTCCCGACAAGAAATGT
>NZ_WOYQ01000023.1 GCF_011620665.1 Microbacterium sp. | reverse complement strand
CATGCCTCGATGAGAGGCGCGGTCGCCGTGTGGGAGGCTTGCGGGCGTTGGTGTGACGCAGGAGTGTGGCTCGGACTCGCGGGGCGAACGTCAGGATTCTCTTACCGAGTTCATCGAGGCTCGGGGACCGCCCGTGCCGAAGCCGCACGGGTCGGTCAAGGCCGATGACCGCTTCGCGCCCTTCGGCGTGAAAGGAAGCGCGGACGGCGTCGACGTTGTGCGACGAGCCCACGGTGACCGCGTTCACCGCTGCTTCGACGAGCGCGGCGACCTGAATGGGGCCGACGTTCGTGTTCGCGAGGAATCGCTCCGCCCACGGCTCTGTTGTCAGTGCGACGAGACGCACCGCTTCGGGATAGTGGCGCGCAAGCGCCGTTCGATGAGATTCGTCCTCCTGTCCGAGCTCGGTGGCGCGGATGAGGGTCGTGGCGAGTTCCAGTTCGCCGGTGTCGGGGCCGATGCCGCGTTCCCAGAGCGTGCCGGTGAGGCATCGTTCGGCGCGAAAGAAGTCGGCGCTTCGCGCGAGGTCGCGGTCCGCTCCCGCGTAGTGCCACCTGCGGTGTCGCGCACACACCGCTCCGATCCGGGTGCGCACCTCGACGGGTTCACCGCCGGTGCATCGCCTGCATTTCGTGACGGCAGGCGGCAGGGGCGCGCACATCGGGCAGTTGTTGTGTCGCCAGTCGGCGTGAATGCAGCGGACGAACAGGCGGTCAGAGCGGCTACCGTCGAAGTACCCGGGAGGGAGGTCGGCGAGTTGTTCGACCAGTCGCGGCACGAGTTCTGGTGTCGTGCGTAGAGGCAGCCGCGGGCGCTCGTGACGGAGGGTCGTCCACAGTTCCCCGGCCGGCACGGCGTTGCGGGTGGTAAGTCTGCGGTAGACGCTGCTGACGGTTTCTCCCGTGAAGGGTTCGATGAGCACGGGGAGCTTCCTCATCATTTCGCCCGCGCGGGACGGCCTCGTTTGGGCCGTGGTGATGGCCGGTTCTCTTCTTCCTCGATCCAGCCTTCCGATTCACGGATTTTCGCCAGCGACGCGAGCACGTCGTCGAGGTCGAGGCGTTCAGTGTGCTGTTCGATGCCGCGGCGCGCTCCGCGGCGGACGGCTCGGGCGACGCGGCCGATGGAACCGCGGGATAGGTCGCGGAGTTCAGCAGCGACGGTGAGGATCTCCGCGTCAGGTTGCGAGATCAAGCACAAGGAGTCCTCGAGGTCGACGAGGATGCGCCCCCACACCGCGGCATCCGTGGTCTCGCCAGTCCCGTACGTGTCGAACTTGACCAGCTCGAATCGGGCCATGATCTGCTCGCCGCGGGAGCCCCAGAACAGGCCGTTGCGGGCGACATCGACACCGGCGTACACCATCGTGCCGGGACACCGTTCGGACAGTTCCTTGAGCGCGTCGGCGACTTGCTCGTTGCCGCGGTAGTGCAGGTCCAGCCGGTGGATGTCGTCGATGATCACCAGCTCGGTGCGACATTCGCGCATCACGTGGCTGACGCGGCTGAGGAGGACCTCGTAGTTCGCGTTGCGGGAGTACGGGATGGCGTAGAAGTCGGCGAGCTTGGTGATCATGGTCTTCGCCGTCGCATGTGTGGGTACAGGTACGTAGGCGACGGGGATCAGATTGCGTTGCGAGGCCGCGGCGCGCTGGCGTCGTGCTCGCTCGAACGCCCTGCCGAACTCCTGGACCGCGGTGGTCTTCCCGAGACCCGGCCGGCCAGAGATGATCACCCCGGACTTGCTGGCGTCCGGGGAACGGTTGTCGGTCATAGCGTGGCGGATCGCGACCGCGACCTGCCGCAGCGATGGGGTTGCGACCCGAGCGCCGAGGGTCATATAGCGCTCACGTGCGATGTTGAACAGCGCACGCTCCGAGGAGCCCATCGCCTCGTACTCGGCCAGGGTGATCGAGAGTGGCCGCTGGGCGACGAACTCGACGAACTCGCGCCACCCTTCCTTGGTCGCATAGTCGAAGTCGGTGGATGGGGCGTCGAAGTCGAAGTCTCCCAGCAGGTCATCGAACACCGGGGTCACGTCTCATCCGGCGACCGGGTCATCCCGAACGGTGCCGCGACCGGCCACGCCGGCTTCGCCGCGACAACATCGGTTTCCTCGTCGCCGACGTCACCAGCAACCGAAGGCTCGCCGCCCGGCGGGGCTGCGGGTGCGATGTGTGGGAGTTGGTTGGTGATCGCCAGCGGGTCGGTCCGTGCGCTGATCGCACGCTTCTTCTGCCGCGCCGTCGGCAGGGCGTTGCCTTTGTACATGAACCGGCGCATCACTTCGTTGAGGTCGTCGGTGCTTGGCTCGCTCTCGCCGCGTGCGGCAGCCTGAGCGCGCGCGACCCGCCATACCTCGTCGGCCATCGGTGCGCCGCTGTAGGGGGACCTCCAGTCGAGGGGGAGGAACTGGTCGCCGAGCTCCAGCCATACCGTCATCGGGTTGTAGGGGTCGACGTGGAACGGCCATTTGCCCTGCTGCCGATGGTGCGGCGACCGCTTCTTGCGCAGCGGGCCGAGCTCGGTGGAGTCGTAGACGCGCAGGTCGATGTCGACACCGTAGTGGTTGATCACACGCCATTCGGTCGGGAGCAGTGCGATGTACTTCTCGGCGGTGAGCGGGACTTGCAGCTCCGGAGCGACTTCGCGGTACGCGGCGACCATCTGGTTCGGGGCCAGCATGAGCCGAGGGTTGCGGGGGTCGCGCAGCGCCTTGTGGGGTCGGTTCTGCCAGGTCACCGCGACCCAGTCCTCGAACAGCTCCTGCAGCTGCTCGAGGGTGAGCAGCTGGCTCGTCGCGAT
>NZ_WOYQ01000030.1 GCF_011620665.1 Microbacterium sp. | reverse complement strand
CTGAGGAGGATCGTCATGTGGTGGTCGGCGTGCTCTGCCCACCAGGTGCTCGATCCGGTCGCCGGGTCCTGGCGCAAGTGCTCCCACGCGCGCCACAGCCCCTCGATGCGGGCCACCGCTTCGGGGGACTTCCACCACTCCGCCGCCCACCGGTAGCGGGCGTTGCCGCCGCCGACAGGCCGGGTGTACATGTGTCGCAGGTACTCGCGCACGAACTCGTCGACGGAGCCATACACGAGGTCGGGAGCCTCGTCGACGTCGCCCGGGTCGTCATCCTCCCGGAAATCGTCAAGCACGTCACTCACGCGCCCGGCTCCGTCCGCGGTGCGTCGTTGATCCACTCATCAGACACATTCGGGGCCGGCGCGGGCGCCGGAATCGGCGCAACCGGTGCCCCGGTACTGTGAGACGGATCGTGCGCAGCGATCGAGGCGCGCAGCGCGGCCGCGTGCGGGCCGTTCATCCACGGAACCGTCTCCACGAGCGTCGCCGGCGCTCCCGACGCGAACACGACCGCGCGGCCGCGGGGCAACGCGCCGAGGTCGGCAATGTCCAGGGTCCGCTCACGCTGGATGCCGTGCGAGGTCGAGCGGGAGCCGCGGCCGACGCTCGTCGACGTCGTGCGGCGGTCGTAGTCACCGATCATCTGTGACAGCTCGTTCAGGAACTCCGGTTCCTTCACGCCGCCGCCGTAGACGGCGACGTTCGAGGCGCTCCACAGCTTCCGCATCCCGTCGCGGCCCCATACCTGGACGCCCTGGGACCAGGACTGCAGGATGGTCATGAGCACGATGCCGCGGGAGCCGTAATGGCTGTAGAGGTCGGGGAGGTCGTGCCACCGGCACACGTTCGCGGCCTCGTCGAGGACGCCGAGCATCGGCGTCTGGAGACGCCCGCCCGGCTGCGTGGTCGCGTACTCTTCCGCGGCCTCCACCGTCGCCGCGGTAAGCGCGGTGACCAGCGGGCCGGCGGTGCCGCGACCCTCCTTGGACAGGCTGTAGAGGGTGTCCGTGCTGCGCACGAAGGCGTGGGGGTCGAATTGGGGGCGCGGATCGTATGCGTCGCCCTGAGGGGTGACCCACTGCGCGATCGCGCGGACCTTCAAGCACGACGCCATTTGCGCGGCCGTGCCGTACACGCTGTCACGTCGACGGGACTCGCCGTTGACCTGCCCCGACACGGCGTCGGCCATTTGGTCGTACCCGTGCCGGCGGAGGATGCGCACCGGCTCGTCATCGCCCGGTGTGGTCGTCCAGGTGAACGCCGTGGTGATCGGCAGGTTCTCGAGCGCGGCTGCCAGCAGGAACCCGGCGAGAAGATCCTGCCCGGCGTTGTCGAAGTAGGCATCGCCACGGCTGTCGCCGGCGCGAGAGCCGGACGCGAAATGAGCGGCCAGCTTCGCGGCCTTCACGTCGTCCGTGACATAGCTCAGCGGATTCCACCACCAGGTGGGCGACTCCAGAGCGATGCTCTGAGGATCGAACGCCCACACGCGGCCCTTCGACGCGCGCAGCTCACGCGTCGCGTCGAGCACGTCGCGCTTGTTCGACGTGGTGAGGACCGCACCCGGCGCATCCGCGATCGCCGGGATGACATAGGCGGTGGACTTGCCAACCCGAGGGCCTGCGATGAGCGTCAGCATGTCCTCCGGGGAGGCGTAGATGCGCTGGCGGCCCGCCACGGTGATCCCGACGAGCACACCGACCCAGTTCTGCACTCCGAGCCGTTGCGCGGTCTGGCGGGCGCCTGTGGCCGACAGTGAGCGCAGCTGCTTGCCCTTGCCCATGTGCATCGCGGCAGAGTCGACCGCGCTGCGACGCCGGCGAGCTCGCGCGATCGAGACGCCCACCAGCACGGCCAAGACCGTGATGACGACGAGGATCCCCACGAGGATCCATGTGGCGGATGCCGGCCAGGTGACCGTGCCGCGGATGACGCCGAAGAACACCTCGAACGGGTCAGACGTGCTGCCCTCGTTCACCCCGTCGAGCTGCGAGCCGAACGCGACGGCCCCCCACACGCTGCCGAGGATCACGAACGCGGAGACGACCGCGATCAGCAGGGCGATCGTCGACCCGTCGATGCCCTGCCCACGCTTGTTCGTGGCACTCACGCTGCGCCCTCCTCCGGTTCGACGGGGGCCGCGCCGTCGACTTCGACGGCGAACTCGTGCGCGGCGTGCTCCGCGTCGTCGAGGCCGATCATCGGGTTCGACTCGTCCGGGTCGGGGAACGCCGTGGTGGCATGCCAGAGCTTGTTGGTGTCGTTGATCGCGCGCTCGGCCTCGACCAGCTCGACCTTGATCGGGATGCCCGGGTGGCCACCGACCTTGATGAGGAACTTCCCACGGCCCGGCGGTTCGGAGCCCGGTCCCGAGTCCCAGGTGCCGGGGTCCTGCCAGGACGTGAGAAGTTCCTGCTCGGCGCGAGAGAGCGGCACAGCACTGGTCAGCATGTGCATCTCCGCGCCGGGGAGCCCGCCGCACACGACCATGCCGGCGCGTTCGACGAAGCCGCGCGCCTTCATCCGGTCCTCGTCGCTGGGCAGGGCCAGCAGATCGCTCATCGTGTGCGAAATCATCGCCAGGCCCACGCCGCGCTGACGGTTCAGGCGGGTTAGGGCATCCACCCGATCGACCATGCCGCGGCCGGCACGCAAGGCCCGCCACAGCTCGTCGAGGATGACGAAATAGTGCCGGCGGGGCTCCAGGCCGGCATCGGCCAGCGCATTCGCGACGTTCACCGTGCCGAACCCGGCCGACCAGCAGGCCAGCAAGATCGCGGCCTGCATGTCGGTGTCGGAATCATCGATCGAGGACACGTCGTACACGACCGGGCGGTCGCGCATCATCGGCACGTCGGT
>NZ_WOYQ01000075.1 GCF_011620665.1 Microbacterium sp. | reverse complement strand
TACGCGATCCTCCTCGAACGCGGCCAATACGTGGCCTCGGTGTCGACGATGTACCGGGTGCTGGCCGAGAACGCGCAGGTGCGGGAGCGTCGCCGGCTCGCGTCGCGCGCGGCGTTCCCCGACCAGGCCACCGCCTACCGGGCGGTGTTCCGCTGGGCGAACCGCTACAACACCCGCAGGCGCCACTCCGCGATCGGCAACATCAGCCCGAACGCCTACGAGACCGCCTACGCGGTGACCACGTCCGCTACCCTCGCGGAAGCGGCATAACCGAACCGAAACCGTGTCCACGATCAAGGGTCAAGGCCCCTCTGACCGGTGTGGTGCGCGAGCACCCCTTCGATGTCTGAGCGCAAGCGCGTTCGCGGTGAACGAGATGACCGCTCTGCCAGCGAGCAGTACCCGTCAGCGGGCTTCTCGGGTCAGAGCGTGATCAGCAACGCCGGCCAGCTCGTTCTCTTGGTTGTCTGGCGCTATGACGTCAGCGGCGTCCGTCCGCCGATCGAGGGTTAGGGCGAGGGTTCCGGCGGTGGCGGCGACCAGCGCGGAGAGGACCAGCACATCGTTCCCCTGCCCGAGGGTGATGCCGCCGAGGGTGGCGCCGGCGGCGTCGCCGAGGTTGAGGACGGTGACGACGATGCTGCCGGCGAGCGGGCGGAAAGATGGGCTGGACAGGCGCAACACGCGGGCCTGGAGAATGGGTGGGAACGCGCCGATCGCGAGTCCCCACACGACCATGCCGGTCAGGAAGACGGCTGGTTGCCGGTTGCCCAAGAGGAGAAGCCCCAGCCCGAGGGCGACGAGCGCGGACGCGAAGATGAGGGCGGCGCGGGGGAAGCGGTCGGCGGCGAGTCCCGAGACGGCGACGCCCACGCCGCCGGTGACCCCGAGAACCAGCAGCACGGCCGGGATGGCGCTGCTGGCGAGTCCGCCGAGGCCGGTGACGAGGGTGGTGATGTAGGTGAAGGCGGCGAAGTGGCCGACCAGCACCAGGCCGCCGCCGCCGACCGCGACGTGCACGACGCGGCCCGCGGTGCGATCCCACACCCCGCCCGTCTCGGGCTCCCGACGTCTGGACGTGGCGGGGCAGGATGAGCCAGAGTGCCGCCGCGGTCAGGGCGAGGATCACCGAGAGCGCGGCGGCTACGGTGCGCCAGCCGGTGTGTTCGGCGATGAGCGCGGCGGCGGGAAGCCCCGCGAGCCCGGCGAGCGTGGGCCCCGCCAGCACCAGCGACAGGGCGCCGCCCAGGCGCTTTGCGTCGACGATGCTACGCGACGTAGGAGACGACGAGCGCCCAGAACAGACCGTGGGCGGTCGCGGCGAGGGTGCAGTCGATCAGCGCGATCGTGTAGTCGGGCGCGAGGGTGGTGAGGAGATTCGCCGGCGCGGTCGCCGCAAGGCTGATCGTCAGCACCAAGGTCCGCGGCACGCGCATCGTGAGCCGGACTAACGGAATCCCTACGAAGGCGATGGTGATCGCCCAGGCGGCTGACCAGAACCCCGATCGTGCCCTCGGACACGTTCAGGTCCTCGCTCATCGACGGCAGCAGTCCCGAGGGCAGCATCTCGGCGGTTACCGTCCAGAACGTCGCCGCAGTGAGCACCGCGAGTACGGGCCATACCTGCCGGCGGTGCTGGGTGACGGGTGTCGGGATCGCGGTGGGATGACACTGGATGTCACGCGGATCGCGCAGTTTCCGGCGGTTCGGGTCGACTTTGTCGTGACACTTTCCTGTCGGCACGGGCGGACCCACGGGCTCAGAGCCACGTCACTCACAGAGCGCCCGCGTGTCACGATGAGGAAGGGTTCGCCTCGCCCCGTCCACTTGGAACTCCAGTGGCTACGGCTTGAGGTGATGGCGTCCGTCACGTGCGGGTGCCGAGGAGGAGACGAGCCTCTGACCCGACCCTTCCTCGGCACCCGAGATACGGTGTCAGCTCTCTGGCTGCCGTCTACCGAGGGAAACTGCCGAGATGGTGGTCACCACGATGCCGGCGAGCAGCGCCACGACCGCCAGTCCGATGACGAGGAGGGGTGCGTCCGACAGGGGCTGCCATCCGACCACGAGCACCACGATGGAGATCACACCGATCAGACAGAGGACCGCGCCGATGAGGCTGCCGGCTCGCAAAGCATTTGTGGAAAGCATGTCTCCTCCGATCACTGACCCCAGCAGCCGACGCCGCCGGTCACGAAGACGTTCAGGTAGATCGCCTTGTAGTCGTAGCTCGCGTTCTTGCAGATCAAGATGATCCCTGAGCCGGCGGCGATGAGGCCACCTGCGGCCGCGACGATGCCACCGGCGGGGGCGCCGGGTCCGGTCGCAGCGGCGATGACGCCACCGACTCCTGCGGTCACCCCACCCGCTCCGGCGATCGAGGCCATCAGCAGGTCGGTGTCACACGAGTTCAGTGCTGTCTGCCATCCCCAGCCCCAGAACCCGGTGTAGCCGCGCGCGCCGGTGCAACTCGCGGCGGCCGCGGCGACGCTCAGGCCGGCCTCGCTGGCCTGATCCTGCGTCGCCGCGGGAAGATTGACGACGCTCCCCTGAGATTGGTACGCGGCGGCGTAATCTGCGACCGCGCTGTCACTGACTCCCGAGTCGAGGGCGGCCGCGGCATCGAATACCTGATTGTCGAGGTCAGTCGCGGCTACCAGCTTCTCGAGCATCTCCTGCTCTGCGGCCGGAAGCTGGACCTGCGATCCGGGCGCGGCCACGGGTGTCACAGACTGAGATTGACCTGGCGCAGGAGCGTCGGGGAGAGTCACGTCCTCGCTGGCGCTCGCCGGGGCTGCGACCATCAGGCCGCTCGCCACGAGGGCGAACCCGGCGGCGCCAGCGAGGAATCGATCTTTCAGTTTCATGATGCTCTTCACTCCGGTCTCGGTAACATTCCTTGGCCGTCGTTGCGGTTGCCCTATGGTAGGCACGGTGTTCGGCGGATCTCTAGTGTCGCGTTTCTGAAGTTGGTTGACGGTTCGCTCTCTTCAGGATTTCGTCG
>NZ_WOYQ01000007.1 GCF_011620665.1 Microbacterium sp. | reverse complement strand
AGGGCTGCGACCACGAGCGCGGCGACCGAGTCGGCCCACATCCAGCCGAACAGGGTGTTCAGCAGCAGGCCGATCAGCACGGTGCCGGAGAGGTATATGCACAGCAGCAGTTGCTTCGCGTCCGCCTGCACGCTCTTTGAGCCGAGTTCGCGGCCGGTCCGGAACTGCACCCAGGCGAGAGCGGGCATGACGACCAGGCTCGCGACGGCGATGCCGATGCCGAGCGGGCTGTGCTCGACGGGTTCGAAGCCGGTGAGGGCGAGGATCGCGTCGAAGCTCACGTACGCGGCGAGGGCGAAGAACGCGATGCCTATGGCGCGGACGGTCGGCTGCTCCCAGCGTTCGGGGTCCCTCCTCGTGAACTGCCACGTGACGGCCGCCGCCGAGGACACTTCGATGAACGAGTCCAGACCGAACCCGATGAGTGCCGCAGATGAGGCGTCGGCTCCGGCGGAGATCGCGATGATCCCCTCGAGCACGTTGTAGCTGATCGTGAAGCCCACGATCCACCGGACGCGTCGATACAACGTCGCCCGACGTTCGGTCGAGATCTCCTTATTCATCGGGCCGTTTCGCCGCAACATCCCGGAACCGGGCAGGCTGGGTCGATGCACGGCGCGCTCTCGTCCACCGCGAGCGTCACCTCGACCAGGGAGTTCAGCGCGCGCGTCAGGTGCGGGTCCGCGATCTCGTATCGGGTCTGCCGCCCCTCGGACTCGGTCACCACGATGCCGCAGTCCCGCAGGCACGCCAGATGGTTCGACACGTTCGACCTCGTGAGTTCGAGATCTCGAGCGAGCACCGCCGGGTAGCTCGGTCCGTCGAGCAACGTCATGAGAATTCGCGAACGCACCGGATCGGCCATCGCCCGGCCGAGACGGCTCATGACAGCCTGACCGGAGGTTATCGTCGGCACACGCTGACTATACAGCAGATGCTGACCTATTGCCGGGGCATTCCGAGTTGCGTTAGTACTTGTTTTTCCCTTTCGATGTGTCCATCCGACACGTCACCACCGTCGGGATGGTGCCCACATGACATTCGGGCGGACCGGTTCGGGCCGGTCCGGAGCCCCCTGGTCAACCGCCTACACCCTCGATCATGGAGAGCTGGTTGGCGGATGCCGGAGGCGTCAGCGGATGCGGCCGCGGATCCGTGCCGCTGACAGTGCTGTGCAGGTGATGGCGATGCCGGCGAGGATCATGACGACGAACCACGCCGGTACCGGCCAGGTTCCGATTTGCAGATCGAGGCCATACATGGCGCGCAGCGCGTCGACTGCGCCCGGGGCGTCTGCGGTCATGGTGGCGAGCGTCTCACCCGAGAACTCCCGGCGCAACAGCATCCCTGCTTGCGCGAACGGGAGAGCGGCGACGACGGACGCGACCGCTTCGGGGAACACGCCGATCGGGATGTAGGCCGCGGCGATGAAGCCGAGCACCGTGCCGACGATCGTCGCGAGCCCTGAGAACGCGCCGTTCGTGCGCACGAACGACACGATGAGTGCCGACAGCGCGGTGAACGCGACGCACGACAGGATGACGAGCGTGATCGCGCGACCGATGGCCGGGATGTTCAGCCATACGCCGCGCACGACACCGAGGTACAGGATGCTGGCGACCAGGACGACCATCGACAGCATGATCGCGATGACCACGGCAGCGAGCAGGTAGCCGAGCGCGAGCTGGCCGCGCCGGAGCGGCGCGACGAGGAAATCGCGGAAACGGCCGCTCTGGTCGTCGTCTACGAGCACCGCGAGCCCTCCGAGGCCGGTCGTGACGGTCGTGATCAGCACGATCCCCGCGAACATCCAGCTGTCGACGAATGCCTGCACCTCGCTCGGCGTCGCGCCGGGGATGGAGTCGGCGAGGCCCGCGGTCTGGAGGTTGCCGAGGAACAGCGTGTAGAGCGCGAACAGGATGATCGCCCCCAGGAGCGAGAAGAACACGTTCATCCGGTCGCGGAAGAAGAGCCGCAGGTTGCGTCCGACGATCGCGGCGACGGTGCTCATGCCGGACCCTCGGCGGAGCGCCCTGTCAGCGCGAGGAAGACGTCATCCATGCGGCCGTGCCGGAACTCGAAATCGCGGACCCGGTCGCCGTGCGCGGCCAACAGCCGGCGGGCGACGTCGGCCCCCGCGACACCGATCTCGACGACATCGCCGTCGCGCGCGGGGTCCGCGCCGATCGCGCGCGCCTTTGCCATGAGCTCGTCGGGGTCGTCGACCGTGACCGTGAGGGTGCTGCGAGTGTGCTGCGCGCGCAAGCGCGCCGGTGTGTCGTCGGCGATGATCCGGCCGTCGTCGATGATGCACACGCGGACGGCCTCCTCTGTCTCTTCGAGGTAGTGGGTCGTGAGGAAGATCGTGAGATCCTCGCTACCGCTCAGCTCGTGCAGAGTCCGCCAGACGAGCGCGCGGCTCGCGGGGTCCAACCCGGCAGTGGGTTCGTCGAGAAACAGCACCGCAGGTTCGTGCAGCAGGGCGCGGGCGATGTCTGCTCGACGTTGCTGGCCGCCCGACAGCCTCCCATAGCGCTGATCGAGGAAATCGTCGACACCGATCATGTCCGACACGGTCGCGATCTTCGCATCGAGCGAAGACCGCGGTACTCCCGAGAGGCGCCCGCGCAGCCGCAGGTTCTCTCGCACGGTCAGCAGCGGGTCGAGAAGCGATTGCTGGAAGACCACGCCGATCGCCTCACGCACGCGCTCGGCGTCCCTCCGAACGTCATATCCCTTCACCCTCACTTCGCCCGCGTCGAACGGGAGCACGGTGGTCAGACACCCGATCGTCGTGGACTTGCCGGCCCCGTTGGTGCCGACGAACGCGAAGACACCGCCGTCGGCGACGGAGAACGAGATGTCATCGACGGCGACCTTCTCGCGGTACCGCTTCGTCAGTCCGATCACCTCGACGGCCATCTCGCTCCCTTCCGACCCTCTACCGACGACCGTAGCGTGGAGGCCCCCGGCCCACACGACCGGAAGCATCATCGCCGCCCGAGCCACCATTGGCACTCTCCCCCGGTGAGTGCTAATCTGAACATAGTTGAGTCGTGGGGACTCAACTATGGACTGACACCGCCGGGCGCACGTGCCCGGCCCTGCGACAAGGAGATGCATCATGGCCACATACGACCCGTTCCGTGAGCTCGACCGCTTCGCGTCGAGCCTCTTCGACCCCCGACGCGGACCCCGCAGGATGCCGATGGACCTGTACCGCGACAAGGACCACTACGTGCTGACCGCCGATCTGCCGGGCATCGACCCGGGTTCGGTGGACATCGACGTCGACGGCCAGCTGCTGACGATTCGCGCCGAGCGCACGCTCGACGAACGCGAGGGCGTCAAGTGGATCACGCGCGAGCGCGAGGCGGCGAGCTTCCTGCGTCAGCTCAACCTCGGCGAGGGGATCGACACCGAGCGCATCACTGCGAACTACGACAATGGGGTGCTGCACGTGAACATCCCGGTGAGCGAGAGGGCAAAGCCTCGCAAGATCGAGGTCGGAACGCAGAGCACGTCACCGGTGTTGCAGGCGCACGAGAGCAAAGAGCCCCAACCCGTCAAGTGAGTGCCCGAACACAGAATGCCCGGGACCGTGCGGTCCCGGGCATTCTGTGTTCCCGGGCATTCTGTGTCGACTGCCGATACTCCACGGCTGAGGGCTGACGGGCATGCTCGAGGCCTGCGACAGCCCGTCAGGCGCTCCTCCGCTCGCAGATGGCGGACGCGAGATGGACGCGGATGGGGTCAGGCGAACGACTCGCCGTAGCCGATGGGTTCGCCGGTCCGCCACGAACCCAGTCCGAACAGCACGCCGAGCACGGCGAGCACGGCCGCGATGACGGCCATCACCGTCACGGCGACGGGGTCGGCGGCGAAGAGGGGCAGGATCCCGGCGAACCCGACGGCGAGGCCGGCGCACCACGACTCGACGCGCCACCCGCCGGAGACCACCTTCCAGAACACGCGACCGCGCTCCGGGGCGACCAGCCCACGCGAGGCGGCGCGCGCGAACACCGCGCGCTTCATCAGGGACATCAGCAGCACGCCTCCGATCGCCGCGGCGACGAAACCGTAGAAGCCCGCGAGCATCCAGAAGTCCTCGGACGCTGACGCGTACGCACCCTCGCGCGCGCGGGCGGGGATCAGGACGAGAGCCGTCCAAGCCGTCAGCGGCGCCAGAAGCCACAGCATGAGCGCCCACACCGGCAGCGGCGGTGCGACGGTGCGGACACTGCCGCCACGCCAGAACCCGCCGTACTCGACGCTCCACGAGGCGCGCCACAGCAGCACCCCGATAAACAGTGGGACCGCGGCAAGCAGAAGCAGCGCACCGGGCAAGGCGGTGTCAACCTCGCCGCCCCTGAGGAATGGGTAGATCCCCTCGAGTTCGAGCCCGCGCATGCCGAGCACGTAGAGATGAGCGATGGACGCGACGCCCATCAGGGCGAGCATGATCCCGAACGCGATCAGCGCGACCGGCACGATCGCAGGCCGGTTGCCGACGCCAACGCGGTTTCCCGGCCGGTCCCGCGATCCCATCCGCCCGACGCGGTCGCTCCACGGTTCGCTTTCCCGGTCCAGCGTCACACTCAGGGTGCGCACCACAAGTTCGGTCTCTCGCCTGATGTCAGCGAAGTAGCCGAGCTCGGCGGTGGTGAACTCGAACCGCACGACGTTGGCGCTCTCTGGTGGGAACACGACGTAGACAGCGCGCTCCGAGAGCGTGCTGGACTCGGCCCCGTCTCCGGCATGTTCGATGCGCTGGGTCATGCCGACGTAGTCTCCCGCATCGGAGCGATCGTGCCATAAGACCAGGTCGTGCGACGTCGAGCCCGGCTCCATCTGCTCGGCGTCCCGCCGCATCTGCACCTCGAGCGATTCGGGGGTGTCGTCCGAATCGCGCTCAAGCAGCCGAGCCGTGATGACCGCGCCGATCGAGATCGGGGGCCCAGAGCGTGCCGCGACGAGTGCGGTGAGCCACGGGTCGTGACGTCGCGACATCTGCGACTGCGCGTCGTAGAGAGCGTCAGCGAGGCTCTCGATCGGACCGTCGACGTTGAGGAACTCCGCCATTTCCTCTGCGAACTCGCCCGCCCACCTCCGGGTGTCGAGATCTTCGTCGAGTGGAATCTTGAACCATTCCGGGGGAACGTCGAAGTCCCAGGAGACGACGTCGCTGTTCATAGGGTCTGTTCGCCTGACGGTGAGTGGAGTTCGGAGGAGTTCACAATCGATTCTCTCGAACGTGTTCGCGAACGAATAACGAATGGAGGGCGGGCTTTCCCCGATCACTCAGCGTGCGCCGCCGAAGCAGGCCGCGTCAAGCGACCTGTAGCCCGGGGGCGGCGGCGATTTGCTGCGGCATCCTGCGCCTACCTCGGATGCCGCGGCCCTGTCCCCCAAAGTGCCGACAGACAGTGGCGCGAACGAGCGGTGGCGTCTCAGGCGCGGACCCGCCAGGCCAACAGAACACCTGGGCTCACAGGCGGAGTGCTGGGCACTCGAGAGAGGGTTCCGCGTAGCCCTTGCATGCCCGGGCATTCCGGGAGACGCTGGATGCGGACAGAGGGAGGCGCACATGCGCGCAATGTTGGGTGACACCGTGGTGGCCGAGGCGCAGAAGGACGACCTCATCTCGATCGAGGGCAATTGGTACTTTCCGCCGTCGAGTGTGGCGTGGGATCTGCTGAGCGAGAGCCCCACCCCGTACACGTGCCCGTGGAAGGGCGAGTGCCAGTACTATTCCGTCCGCGACGGCGAGGCCACGCTGCAGGATCGCGCGTGGGCCTACCCGCATCCGTACCCGACGGCATTCGACCGGGTCGGCAAGGACTTCAGCGGCTACGTCGCGTTCTGGAAAGAGATCAGCGTCGTCGACTGACGCGGCAGAATCGACGGGTCTGCGAAGACGGTGCCCTATCGTGGCACCGTGATCAGACTCGCCACCATCGGCACCAGTGCCATCACGGAACGGTTCATCGACGCCGTCGGGCACAACGACGGCATCCGCGTCGATGTCGTCTTCTCCCGTGACCGCCGCCGGGGTCAGGTGTTCGCCGGCAAGATGGGCGTCGCGGAGGTCTCGGACGACCTCGACGGCCTTCTGGCGTCCGGCACGGTCGACGCCGTGTACGTGGGCTCGCCGAACGGTGCGCACGCCGCCCAGGCGCGCCGCGCGATCGAGGCCGGTGTGCACGTCTTCCTCGAGAAGCCGGCGACGCCGACGGCCGACGAGTTCGCCGCGTTGATGGATGCTGCATCCGCCCGTGACGTCGTGGTCTTCGAGGGCATGCGCAACGTCTACGACCCCGGCATGGTCGCCGCGCGGGAGCTCCTGCCCGAGATCGGCGAGGTGCGGCTCGTCTCGTTCGCGCAGTGTCAGCGCTCGGCCCGCTACGACCTGGTCCTCGCCGGCGAGAAGCCCAACATCTTCGACCCGGCGCTCGCGGGGGGCGCGGCCTTCGACCTCGGGGTCTACCCGCTGTCCGCGGTGATCACGCTGTTCGGTGCCCCGGGCGCTGTCGCCGGAAGCCTCGTGGCGATCGCCACCGGTGCCGACGGCGCGGGCGCGGCGACCCTCACCTATCCCGGCATGGTCGCGCAGATCGCGTTCTCGAAGATCGGCTTCTCAGCCCGGGCGAACGAGATCCAGGGGGAGGCGGGAACCCTGACGATCGACGAGATCACCCAGCCGCGCCTGATCACCCTCACGCGTCTCGACGGCACCCGCGTCGAGCGCCGGATCGACGGCGCTGAGAACAACATGGTCTACGAGGTCGCCCGCTTCGCCGGGCTCGTGCGGGGAGAAGCCGATGCCGCATCCGACCAGCAGCGTACTCTCGAGGTGCTGCGGGTCATCGAGGAGCTTCGCGGATGAGGCCCCGCAGGAGTGCGCGGAGCCGGATCGGTCCGCGCGGCCGAGGCTGACGGCATCCCGCGACACCACGCTCATCCGCACCCCGCGGAACACGGAGAAGACGGAGAACACCCATGCCTGACACGACGAGCGGCTTCAGCGCCGACGAACGCGCTGCGATGAGGCAGCGCGCCGACGAGTTGCGATCGACGAAGGGACTCCGCGGTGCCGCGCGACTCGCGAAGGAGTTCGAGGCGTGCGTCGAGGTGATCGACGCACTGACCGGCACGGACAAGGAGGTCGCCACCGCCCTGCACCGCATCGTCGCCGAAGTGGCCCCGCACCTCGAGCCGAAGACCTGGTACGGCTTCCCCTCGTACGCCCGCGAGGGCAAGGTCGTGGTGTTCTACCAGCCCGCAGCGAAGTTCGGCGCCCGGTACGGGACCGTCGGGTTTCAGGAGGACGCGTTGCTCGACGACGGCGAGATGTGGGCGACATCCTTCGCGGTCATCGAGGTCACTGCAGCCGCTGAGAAGAACCTCCGCGCCCTCGTGGCGAAGGCCGCCGGGTAGCGCCGCGCCGCCGAGCGCGCGGGTTCGCCCCCACGGCGCCGGTTGTGCACGCAGCCTGTTCGGCGCGCTCGGTGGCAACCGGCGCAGTCGGCGGTGAGCGCCGCGCGGAATAGACTGGGGCGGTGCCCGAAACCCCCGCTCGCACCTTCGAGGTGCGTCACGTGCAGGTCGGCCGCGCCCTCTTCGCAGCCGTCGCGGCGATCATGATCACCTTCTCGGCCGACCATTCGGCCGAGGTGGGGCTCGCCGTCTTCAGCGGCTGGGCTGTCGCGACCGGCCTCGTGCTGTTGCTGGGCGCCGGTCTCGCCCACCCGCGGGGACGCCGCGCGCTTCCGGTGCTCGTCGGCGTGCTCACGATGCTCGCCGGCATGATCGGGGGCCTCCCCGGCATCCGCTCGACGACGCTCTTCTTCGCCCTCGTGATCACGTGGGCGCTCGCGACCGGCATCGCCGAGGCGGCCTTCGGCATTCGCGGGCTCCGCACGGGCGTCCCCGACTCGCGGGATGCCGTGCTGATCGGCGCATTCACGATCGCACTCGGCGTCGGCTTGCTGGTCGTCGACCCGGCGTACCGGCTGGACTACGTCATCGACGGGGCCGGATCGTTCGCGCTGACCGGGATTGCGATCGGTGTCGGCATCTTCGGCGGATACGCGGCGCTCGTCGCCGTCTTCCTCGGGATCGCCGGGTTCTCGCCGAAACGCGAGCCCGGGGCGGGCCCGGCGCAACCCACCGAACAATCTGTAGGAGAATCCGCATGAGCGAGCAGCGACCCACCCGCCGACGCGACCTCATGAAACCTGTGCAGCTGCTCGGGTTCGCCTTCGCGGCGGCCCTGTTCGCCGGGATCATCGCGCTGGTGTCGATGGGCTTCTTCCAGGACCTCACCGACCCTCAGCGCGGGCAGGTCGCCGCTGTCGCGCTGGTGGTCGCGGGCATCGCGTTCATCGCGACGCTCGTGATCATCGCGTTGCTGATGCTGGCCGTCGACCCGGCCCAGGTCAGCAAGCAGATCGATCGGCCCGTGCTGTACCCGAAGGACGAGTCGGACGACCATCCCGACCATCCCGACCAGTAGGTCACCCGAGTTCGTCGACCAGGCGCTCGGCCAGGCCGATGTAGGTTGCGGGAGTCAGCGAGCGCAGGCGCGCCTTCGCGTCATCGCCGATATCCAGGCCTTGCACGAACTCCGCCAGCTCCGCTCCACCGACGCGCCGGCCGCGGGTGAGCTCCTTCAGCAGTGCGTAGGGGTCGGTGATCTGCGAGCGGCCGGCGACGATCTCGGCGCGCACGACGGTCTGGATCGCCTCGGCGAGCACTTCCCAGTTGGCGTCGAGGTCGGCCGCAAGCGCGTCGCGCGACAGCGAGATCTCGGTCAGCCCGCGCTGCAGGTTCTCGAGCGCCAGCAGTGAGTGCCCGAACGCCACGCCGATGTTGCGCTGCGTCGTCGAATCGGTCAGGTCTCGCTGCATCCGTGAAGTGACGAGGGTCTGAGACAGGGTCTGGAGCAGGCCCCCCGAGATCTCGAAGTTCGCCTCGGCATTCTCGAACCGGATCGGATTGATCTTGTGCGGCATGGTCGATGAGCCCGTCGCGCCCGCGATCGGGATCTGCGCGAAGAATCCCATCGAGATGTAGGTCCAGATGTCGGTCGCGAGGTTGTGCAGGATGCCGCCGGCGTGCCGCACGCGGTCGTACAGCTCGACCTGCCAATCGTGTGATTCGATCTGGGTCGTCAGAACGTTGAAGTCGATGCCGAGGCCCTCGATGAACGCGCGGGACAGTGCGGGCCAGTCCACGTCGGGAGCCGCCGCGAGATGCGCCGACCAGGTGCCGGTCGCGCCGGAGAACTTCGCAAGGTACTCGCCGGTCTCGATCTGGCGTGCCACGCGTTCCAGGCGCCACGCGAAGACGGCGAGCTCCTTGCCCATCGTCGACGGAGTAGCCGGCTGCCCGTGTGTGCGTGAGAGCATGGCGGCGTCGCGATGCTGAGCGGCGAGACCTTCGACCGCGTCGATCACGGAACGGAGCTTCGGCAGCCAGACCCGTTCGACGGCGCGCCGGATCGTCAGGGCGTAGGAGGCGGAGTTGATGTCTTCGCTCGTGCAGGCGAAATGCGTGAGCTCGGCGATGCGGTCGAGCCCGAGCGAGGACAGCCGGTCGCGGACGAGATACTCGATCGCCTTCACGTCGTGACGGGTGACGGCCTCCGTCTCGGCCAGCCACTGGATCTCGGCCTCGCCGAAGTCACGGTAGAGGCCCCGCAGGGCCTCCTTCTCGGCATCCGTCAACCGGGTCGAGCCGAACAGCGACCGGTCGGTGAGGGCGAGGATCCACTCGACCTCCACCTCGACGCGGGCGCGATTGAGGCCGGCTTCCGACAGGTAGTCGGCGAGCGGGGCGACGACGGCGCGGTAGCGTCCGTCGAGAGGACTGAGCGGCTGGGGCGGCAGAGAGGTCACGAAGCTCCGATCGGGGTGGCGGGCGCTCGGGCGTCGACCGGAGATCTCAGAGGGCAGTCGTCCGAAGGGCCGGTTCGAGCTGCCGGAAGAGCGCACGGCTCGCGCTTTCGATCATACCGAGCACCTCATCGAACATCGGCGGGTCAGCGTAGTAGGGGTCGGGTACGTCGAGGTTGCCCCCCGCCGATGCATCGAACGACAGCAAGACTGCGAGCTTGTCGGCGTCGGCGGGGGTCCGCGCCCAACTCGCGAGGATCCGCTCGTGAGATCGGTCGAGGGCGACGATCAGGTCGTGCCGATCGAAGTCGTCGAGTGTGAACTGGCGGGCGCGGTGGTTCCCGCCGTCATATCCGAGGCGCGCGAGTGCGTCGATCGTGCGCGCGTCGGCGCGCTCCCCGACGTGCCAGTCCCCCGTGCCAGCGCTGCTCGATGTGACGAGATCGCCCATTCCGGCGCGCTCCGCGAAGCCGCGGAAGGCGATCTCGGCCATCGGCGAACGGCAGATGTTGCCCGTGCAGACGAAGACCACACGGAAGGGAGAGGTGGCGCGGGGCACGCTCCCCATTGTGGCCCCCGGGGCGCGCGTTCGCGAGGGTGGATCCTCCTCCCCAGGGCGCCGCGTGCGCGGGTTCTCCACGGAAGGCGACCGCCGGCATCCGCGTGCTGCCATGCCCGGACAGTCTGGGCAGATGAATCCGGATGCATGCATGCCCTCGCCCGCCACGCTCGCGCGCGCACGTCGACTGCTCGAGAGTGCCCACGCGGATGCTGTGGACATGCGTCGTCGGGCACGCGCGCTCGGCACGGAGACCGACTGGCGGGCCCGTGCAGCCGACGACTACCGCGCTGCGATCGGCGACCTGTCTGGTGTGCTGGATCGGATCGTGCTGCTGATCGATGTCGCCGAGGGCGATGTCGCGGCGCTCCAGCGTGCGTCCCTGGCCGATGCGTCATGTCGATGACGGACGACCTCGAGATCCGCAGCGGCGGTGTCATCGCCGTCGATACCGAGAGTCTGCGCTCCGCGGCGGCGCGGCTCGCAGTGCTCGCAGACGATGGTGACCGGCTCAGAGCGCTCTTGGCCGAGCTCGCCGGAGTGCTCGACGACGCGGGTGTCTGGATCTTCACGCCGACGGCGCAGGCGGCCGCTGCCGGAGAGCAGGCAGCAGAGCTGGCCGGCGGGCTGCGCTCGATGGCCGATACCTATGAGCTGGTCGAGCTGTGGATACAGATCGAGACGGCTCGCTCGATGAACGACGCCGAGCGCGTGGCACTGCTGCGCCTCGTGTCGGGGCAGCTGATAGCCACGCATCCGGATGCCGCAGTTCGCGCCGTCGCCGAGATCATGGGCTGGCAGGTCGGCCGACGCGAGGGCGTCGTCACGCAGCTCGGCGGGGCCGTTGACGGGTTCGGCTTCCTCATGCCCGGCGGGGTGACCCGTCAGATGGCCGGCGTCCTGGGCGGGGCGATCGCGCTGCTGGGTACCGTCGCGGTCGACGCCGTCGGGCGGGGCGCTGTCAGGGGCGTTCCCCTGCGCGGCACCCCGCGCCCGGTCACCGTGACCCCGGTGGAATCGGCGCGCGGTGCCGTGCCCACCGGCGTGGCGGACGTGGCTCGCCGGATTCCCCGGGATGAGGGCCGTGTGCGGGTCGAGAAGTACACGATGGCCACCGGGTCGGCGCAGTTCGTCGCGTACGTCGCGGGCACTCAGGTCGGCGCGAGCGACGATGAACCATGGGACATGGCGTCCAACGTCGAGCTGTACGCCGGCTCTCGATCCGCTTCGTACGACGCGACCATCGCCGCGATCGCCGCCGCCGGCGCGCACCCGGGTGACACCGTGTATCTCGCCGGGCACTCCCAGGGCGCGATGGTCGCTTCCCACGTCGCCGCATCCGGAGTGTACGAGGTGCCCGCGCTCGTGACGTTCGGCGATCCAGTGCAGGTCGCGGTCGGCCCGGACACCCTCAGCGTCGACATCCGTCACCGAGACGATCCGGTGGCCGCGCTCGCCGCCGGGGGTCACCCCGGATCGGCGGGCTCGGCCGACAGCTTCGTCGCCGAGCGCAGCAGTCCGGCATCCCTCGTGGACGGCGAGGCGCCGATGGAGCCGCACGCACTGACCCGCTACGTCGAGACGGCGACCCTGCTGGATGCGTCGACCGACCCTCGGATGGGCCCGGTGCGTTCGATCTTCGACGCACTCGGGCAGGCCGTGTCGGTGCAGGTCACGGTGTACGACGCGACGCGCCGCGGGTAGCCGCCGGCACGGCGCCCTCACGGACGGCACCCCACCGACCATGTGTCATCACTGCTCTCTCCGGGCGCTCCTAGGATTGGTGTGTGACCGACTACCCCGTCCGCATCCGCCCCGCCATCGCCGCCCACCCCGCCTATGCGCAGGGAAAGCAAGCGGGGGCGGACGCCTTCAAGCTGTCGAGCAACGAGAATCCGTTCGAGCCGCTGCCCGGCGTCGTCGCAGCGATGCAGGCCGCCGCGGGATTCCACCGCTACCCGGATTCGTCCTCGCCGCGGCTGCGGGCGCGCCTGGCCGCACGCTTCGGCGTGGCGGATGACGCCGTGCACATCGGCGCCGGATCCGTCTCCATCCTCTACCAGCTGGCGCACGCGACCTGCGGTCCGGGTGATGAGCTGCTCTTCTCGTGGCGCTCGTTCGAGGCGTATCCGGGCCTCGCGATCGCCGCCGATGCCCGGCCGATCACCGTGGCGAACACTCCGGCGGGCGGGCACGATCTCGATGCCATGGCGGATGCCGTCACCGACCGGACCGGCATGGTCATCGTCTGCAGTCCGAACAACCCGACCGGGCCCGTCGTCACGCAGGCCGATTTCGACGCGTTCCTCGGGCGCGTGCCCGTCGATGTGCTGGTCGTGCTCGACGAGGCATATGCGGAGTTCGTGACCGATCCCGACGCGGTGGACGGGGCCCGGGTGATCGCCGCCGGACACCCGAACGTCGTCGTCCTGCGCACATTCTCCAAGGCGTACGGCCTCGCGGGCCTTCGCATCGGATACGCCGTGGGTGACCCGCGCATCCTCTCGGCCGCGAAGACCACCAGCATCCCGCTGTCGGTCACGGCCGGCGCCGAGGCGGCCGCCCTGGCGAGTCTGGATGCCGAGGACGACCTGCTCGAGCGGGTCCGCCTCATCGCCGGACGTCGTGATCGCCTGGCAGCGCGCCTCCGGGAAGCAGGGTGGGATGTCCCCGTCGCGCAGGGGAACTTCGTCTGGCTCCCTGCGGGAGATCGGACACTCGAGGTTGCCGCCGCCTTCGAGGCCGCCGATGTGATCGTCCGCCCGTTCGCGGATGACGGAGTGCGGATCTCGATCGGCGAGGAGGAGTCGCTCGACCGCGTGGTCGAGGTCGCGACCGCCGTTCTGCAGAAGGACCGCGCATACCCTGCGCGGTAGAGTGAACGCATGACACCGCCCGACGATCCGGCAATCGTACGTGTCTTGGCGGCGGACGGGACATTCGCCCCCAGCCCCGAAGCGGAGCGCTACCTGCCGCTGATCGACGCGCTCGCAGTCGACGATCTGCAGACGTTCTATCGCGACATGGTCATGGTGCGCGCCTTCGATCTGCAGGCCACCCACTTGCAGCGTCAGGGTCAGCTGGCGCTCTGGCCGCCGTCCTTCGGTCAGGAGGCTGCGCAGGTCGGCTCGGTGCGTGCCACCCGGCCGCAGGACCACATCTTCCCGTCGTACCGCGAGCACGTCGTCGCCACGACCCGGGGAGTCGACCCGATCGACATCATCCGCGTGATGCGCGGGCTCACGCACGGCGGGTGGGATCCGACCGATCCCCGCAACGGCAATACCCACATCTACGCCCTGGTGCTGGGCTCGCAGACGCTGCACGCGACCGGCTACGGGATGGGGCTCGTCTTCGACGGGCGCACCGGTACGGGCGACCCTGATTCCGACGCCGCCGTCATCGTCTACTACGGCGACGGAGCTTCGAGCCAGGGTGACGTGCACGAGGCCATGGTCTTCGCGAACAGCTATCGCACGCCGCAGGTCTTCTTCTTGCAGAACAACCAGTGGGCCATCTCCGTCCCGGTCGCAACTCAGTCCCGCGCGCCGCTGCATCAGCGGGCCGCGGGCTACGGGATGCCATCGGTTCTCGTCGACGGCAACGACGTGCTCGCCAGCTATGCGGTCAGCAGGGTCGCGCTCGACGCGGCGCGTGCGGGCGGAGGCCCACAGGCGATCGAAGCCCTCACGTACCGGATGGGCGCGCACACGACGAGCGACGACCCGACGAAGTACCGAACGTCGGACGAGGAGCACTCCTGGGCGCAGCGCGATCCGATCGTGCGCCTGAAGACGTACCTCGAGTCGAAGGGGGCGGCATCCGTGTTCTTCGACGAAGTGGATGCCGAAGCCCAGGCCTACGCCGACGACGTTCGCGTGCGCACCAACGCGCTCGGCGGGCTCGACGCATCCGACATGTTCGCGCATGTCTACAGCGAGTTCCACCCGCTGATGGCAGAGCAGGAACGGTGGCTCGCCGACTATGAGTCCGCTTTCGAGGGAGGAGCCTCGTGACCGTCCCTTCGATCGGCACAGCGACCTTGACCATGCCGTTCGCCAAGGCCCTGAACGAGGGACTGCGCGCGGCGATGACCGACGACGACCGCGTCCTGCTCATGGGTGAGGACATCGGCCGCCTCGGTGGCGTGTTCCGCGTGACCGAGGGGCTGCAGGCCGAGTTCGGCGACCGGCGCGTGCTCGACAGCCCGCTGGCCGAGTCGGGGATCGTCGGCACGGCGATCGGTCTTGCGATGGCCGGCTTCCGATCCGTGGTCGAGATCCAGTTCGACGGATTCGTCTTTCCGGCATTCGATCAGATCACCTCGCAGCTTGCGAAGATCACGAACCGTCACGAGGGAGCGCTGAGCATGCCCGTCGTGATCCGCATCCCCTACGGCGGCCACATCGGCGCCATCGAGCACCACCAGGAGAGCCCCGAGGCATACTTCACCCACACCCCGGGACTGAGGGTGGTCTCTCCGTCGACCCCGAACGATGCGTACTGGATGATCCAGGATGCCGTCCGCTCGTCCGACCCGGTGATCTTCCTCGAGCCGAAGGCGAAGTACTGGATGAAGGGCGAGGTCGACACGGCCCAGCGTGCGGTGCCGCTGCACGCGTCGCGCATCGTCCGTCGCGGCACGGATGTCACGCTCGTAGGACACGGCGCCATGGTGTCGATGCTGCTGCAGGCGGCTGCGCTCGCCGAGGGCGAGGGCGTTTCGTGCGAGGTCATCGACCTGCGCTCGCTGTCGCCCGTGGACTACGGGCCGATCCTCGATTCCGCGCGTCGCACGGGCCGGATGGTCTATGCGCAGGAAGCGCCCGGCTTCACCTCGCTCGGCTCCGAGGTCGCTGCGACCGTGATGGAGCGCGCGTACTTCGCGCTCGAAGCGCCGGTGCTGCGGGTGTCGGGCTTCGACGTTCCGTTCCCGCCCGCGAAGCTCGAGGGCGTCTACCTGCCGGACGTCGATCGCATCCTCGAGGCCGTCGACCGCGCCCTCGCCTACTAACCCTCCCCCCTC
>NZ_WOYQ01000039.1 GCF_011620665.1 Microbacterium sp. | reverse complement strand
GCGCAACCACAGCAGAAGGTGGGACAAGCTCTGCTGGAATGGGGACCAGCGCGGCGGGAGGAGCGGCAGCGGCGGAGTCAGCGGCAGGGGCGGGGCCGACGGTCACGGGACGCGGTGCAACCACGCGTCGGTGGCGAATTTCGCGTCGACGAGGGCCTCAGCCTCGGCATATTCGTCGGCCGTGATCTGGCCGCGTTCCGCTCCGTACAGCCCTGTGAAGGTGTCGGTGAAACGGGAGATGATCGCCTCGCGCGACAGCCCGGTCTGCGACCGCAACGGGTCGACACGCTTCGCGGCCGAGGTCGTGCCCTTGTCCGACAGCTTCTCGCGGCCGATCCGCAACACCTCGGTCATCACCTGGCCGTCCATGTCGTACGACAGGGTTGCGTGGTGGAGCACTCCGCCGTTGGCGAGCCGCTTCTGCGCCGCGCCGCCGATCTTGCCAGAGGGTGAAGCGATGTCATTGAGCGGCTGGTAGACGGCGGCGATTCCGAGCGAGCGCAGCGCCTGCAGCACCCACTCGTCGAGGAACGCGTATGAATCGGCGAAAGTCATGCCCGCCACGAGGGATGCCGGCACATACAGCGAGTAGGTCACGATCGAACCGGCGGCCATGAGCATGGCCCCGCCGCCGGATATGCGGCGGACGACGTCGAATCCGTGACGCGCCGCTCCCGCGGGGTCGACTTCATTGCGGAAGGACTGGAACGAACCGATCACCACGGCGGATTCGTCCCACTCCCAGATCCGCAGGGTGGGCTTACGGCGCCCATCTCCGACGCGGGTTGTCAGCACCTCATCCAACGCCAGGTTCATCCGGGGCGAAACCGCGCGCTCATGCAGGATCTCCCACTCGAAGTCGCTCCAGCCGGGCGCTGTGACGAGCGCACGGCGCACGGCTGTCCCGACGGATTCCGGCGTGAACCCGAGCAGCTGCGCCCCGTCCGGCAGCGCGCCGCGAACCGCGGCGGCGATCGCCACGGCATCCGTCTCGACGGGCAGCCCGTTCACGGCGGCATCGATGTCGACAAGCGCGTCGTCCGGCTCGAGGAAGAAGTCGCCCGCGAGGTGGAAGTCGGAGATCAGGCCGTTTCGCACCTCGAGATCGACGACGACGAGCTTGCCGCCCGGAACCTTGAATTCGCCATGCATGCGTCCAGCCTAGGCGCGCCGACGCGCCTCGGGCACGGCTCAGGCTGGAGCGGGGAACCGCGTGCCGAGCCACGCGAGGAGGTCGGCAAAGACTTCCTCGGCCATCGTCTCGTTGAAAATCTCGTGCCGAGCACCGGGGTAGACCAGCGTCGTCACATCTCGCAATCCCGAGCGGGTGCGGTACGCGTCTGCGAGTCGGTGGACGCTGCGCGGTCCGCCCACCGTGTCGTCCCGGCCGACCATGAGCAGGACCGGCAGGTCGACGCCGAGGTTCCTGCGCGGCTTGCCGAGCAGGCGAAGGACGTCGATCGGACCGAAGAGCTGAGGCAGGGGTGTCGAGGTGGTGAGCGGATCATCGAGGAACGCTCGCTGCACGTCAGGGTCCGACGAGAGCCACTCGGTGCCGAGGGCATCCGGCGCCTTCCAGGGCGCGTTGAGGTCGCCGGCATTGAGCGATCCGGGCCAGCGCAGCGACGAGCCGCTGAGGACGAGGGCGTCGTACGCTTCCGGATGATCGTTGACGAGGATCTGGGCGAGGAACGAGCCCCAGGAGTGCCCGAGGATGATCAGCGGCAGGCGGGGATTCTCGGCGCGAATGAGCTGCGTGAACTGCCAGACCGCCGCCACCGCGGCACGATGCCCGCCGGGACCCAGGAGCCCGAGCTTGTCGGAGTCGCCGCCGTGCTGCCTCATGCCGGTTCGGCCGTGCCCCCGATGGTCGTCGGCGTAGACGCTGTAGCCGTCGGCCGTGAGTCGCTCGATCAGGGCTCCGTATCGACCCGCGTGCTCCCCCACCCCGTGCAGAAGCTGGATGACCGCACGCGGCGCGGCCGCGCGATGGACGTCATAGACGATCGCGACGCCGTGCGCGTCGATGAACTCGGGCATGACCGCGAGTGTAGAGCACGCGGATGCTTAGCAAAACTAATGAGCTAGACTAAATACACTCATGACTCATCCCACAGAACCCGATCTCGCCGCCGAAGCATCCGAGCTGCGCATGGCGACCTTTCGCCTCGCCCGACGCCTCCGCGCAGAGCACGCCGTCGATTCGATGAGCGACGGCCAGTTCGCCGTCCTCGCCGCCCTCAAGGCGCACGGCGGCCATACGCTCGGCGAGCTCGCGGATCGCGAGCGCGTCACCGCTCCATCAATGAACCGCACCGTGAACTGCCTCGAAGAGTCGGGGTACCTCACGCGCACCCCCGACGACGTCGACCGCCGAAAAGTGAACATCGCGCTGACCGCCGACGGACTCGCCGTCGTCGACGAGACCGTGCGGCGGCGCGACTCATGGCTCCAGGCGGTGCTGGAGGGACTCACCCCGGCGCAGCGCGGCACCCTGCACGATGCCGCCGGTCTCATGCGCGAGCTGGCCGCGCTGTGACGGCGATGTTCCGCTCCTTCTCGATCTTCAACTACCGCGTCTGGTTCATCGGCGCGCTCGTCTCGAACATCGGAACCTGGATGCAGGCGACCGCGCTCAGCTGGGTCGTGCTCACCCAGCTGACCGACAATGACGCCGGCGCAATGGGCATCACAATGGCCCTGCAGTTCGCTCCGCCCCTGCTTCTCGTCGGCGTCACCGGGTGGGTCGCCGACCGGTTCGATCGGCGCCGGCTGCTCATGCTCACGCAGGCATCTCTCCTCACCCTCGGCGTGACGATCGGCATCCTGATCCTCACCGGTGTCATGACCCTGCCCCTGATGTTCATCTTCGCCGTCGGGCTGGGCCTGATCGCGGCCTTCGACAACCCGGCGCGGCAGGCGTTCGTCTCGGACCTCGTCGACCGGGAGAACGCGTCGAACGCCGTGGCGCTGAACGCCGCATCGTTCAATGGCGCGCGGATGATCGGTCCCGCCGTCGCCGGGATCGTCATCGTGGCCATCGGGACGGGCTGGGTGTTCCTGATCAACGCGGTCGCCTTCCTCGCGATGATCGTCATGCTGACGCTGATCCGCGCCGATGAGCTGGTGCCGCGCGTCAAGGCGACGGGTGCCTCCCGCCTGGCCGACGGATTCCGCTATGTCGCGGGGCGGCCCGACCTCGTGGTCACCTTCGCGATGGTCTTCCTGCTCGGCGCCTTCGGCATGAACTTCCCGATCCTCGCCTCGACGATGGCCCTCGAGTTCGGCCAGGGTGCCGACGGCTACGGCCTCCTGAGCTCGATCCTCGCGATCGGGTCGCTCGTCGGGGCGCTGCTCGCGGCACAGCGGGACCGGGCCCGCATGAGACTCGTGATCCTGGGAACAGGGCTCTTCGCCGTCGCCGGTGTCGTCTCCGCGTTCATGCCGAACTACTGGCTATATGCCATTTCGCTCATGTTCACCGGTTTCGCGGTCGTGACAACCCTGACCACCGCCAACGGCTACGTCCAGACGACGACCGATCCCGCGTTGCGCGGGCGGGTGATGGCGCTGTACATGGCGATCCTCATGGGCGGAACCCCGATCGGAGCGCCGATCGTGGGCTGGGTCGCGGGCGAGTTCGGCCCGCGCGCAGCCATCATGCTGGGCGCTCTGGCGGCAGCGGTCGCGTTCACCATCGGCTTCGTCTGGCTGGTGGTCTCGGGTCGGCTGCATCGGCACGAGACCCGGCGCTTCGGCCTGTCTCTCGGCGAGACCCGGCCGATCGAGGTCGTCGCACCCGAGGAGTTCAGCGACGAAGTGGCGGGAACGACCCCGATTCGCCTCCCCGACACCGCGCGCAGCTGACTCCGGCATCCCCCTTCAGCCGGCGACGTCAGCGACCGCCGGGGTCGCCGACGCTCGTCGATGCGTCGGCCAGGACCGCGAGCCTCCGGCCCGGATCGAGCCTGCAGAGCACGCCGAACGCCAGGCGCGAAAGCGCCTCGGGACCGCCCTCATCGGCGACGCCGTCGAGCACGAGTTCGCGAACGGCGCGGACGAAGAGCGGCCGCGCCCGCAGGTAGACCTCGACACCGGGCTCGGTCAGCACGGCGTTGGTCGCACGGCCATCGGCTTCGCAGGCCGCGCGGAGGACATAGCCTTTACGCTCGAGGGCATTCACCACGCGGGACAAGCGGGGAAGCGTCGCATTCGTGCGCGCGGCGAGCGCCGACAGCCGCAGACGACGCAGGTCGGCTTCGCTCAGCGCCTCGAGCAGCGTGTATTCGAACAGGGTCAGTCCGACAGGCGCGAGCTCTTTGTCGAGCGCCGTCGGAAGCAGCTCCAGCAGGGCGTGCACGCGAGCGACCGCGATACGTTCCGGATCGGTGAGCTCGCTCATAGCGCCGATTCTAGTCTTAAAGTTGCACCTACAACCAAAACGTGTAGGCTGTTTGTTGTAGCTACAACTCATCCACCCACCTCGGAGCAGCCATGACTTCCGTCCACGACGCCGACCGCGTCATCAGTCCCGACACGCAGATGGATGCCGTCACCCTCCGCGTCGGGGATCTTGACCTGATGAGCGGCTACTACGGCGACGCGTTCGCGCTGAACCCCATTCAGGAGCGGGCTCGCGGCCGCGAGGTGCACCGCGTGCTGGGGCGCGGCGACGCGCCCATGATGCGCCTGATCCACACCCCGGATCTTCCCGCGTTCGACCCGCGCGAAGCCGGGCTCTTCCACACGGCGTTCCTGTTCGACAGCCAGCCGAGCCTCGCGGCAACCGTGTACCGCGCCGCTCGCGACGCGCGCACCCGCTTCACGGGCTCGAGCGACCACCTGGTCAGCGAGGCGTTCTACTTCACCGACCCCGAGGGCAACGGGATCGAGCTCTATGCCGATCGAGCTCGCGACACGTGGCAGCACATCAACGGCGAGATCAGCATGGACACTCTCTACCTCGACCCGAACGAGTACCTGCGCACCCACCTCACTCAGGACGCACTGGATGCCGGACCCGAGCTCGCCGGGCGCGTCGGTCACGTGCATCTGCAGGTCGGCGACATCGCGACCGCTCGCGCCTTCTACGTCGACGCGCTGGGTTTCGAGACGACCATCACGTCGATCCCGACGGCCCTGTTCGCCTC
Source organism: Microbacterium sp. (assembly GCF_011620665.1). Lineage (GTDB taxonomy): Bacteria > Actinomycetota > Actinomycetes > Actinomycetales > Microbacteriaceae > Microbacterium. The sequence goes on along the minus strand of NZ_WOYQ01000039.1, from coordinate 10,642 downwards.
GGCCGGCGGCTATCACCACCACCTCGGCATGAACGTGTGGAACAGCCGGGGCGCGGGCCCCCGGGCGGCGCGCCTGGGCCTCGGCGAAGTGGCCGTCACCGTGCCGGCACGCGCCGACCTCGATGCCGCCGCCGCGCGGCTGCGCGGGCGGAGCCTGACATTCGCCGACAACGGCACCTCGCTCGTCGCCCACGATCCCTGGGGCACAGAGGTGACGCTCTCCCTGCCGGGCACGACGACAGAGGAACTCCTCGCGCGTTGACCCGCACCGCGTTGACCCGCACCGCGTCCGCCGCGCCGGCATCCACCGCCCCCCGCGGCGCGGCGCTCAATCCGGAATCAGGCCTCGCGCGTCACCGTCACGGCGACGTTCAGGTGGCTCTTGAACGGGCCCGCGTACACACCGCGCAGCGGCGGCACGTCGTTGTAGTCCCGTCCGCGCCCCACCAGCACATGCCGGTCACCGATCTCGGCATTGTTCGTCGGATCGAAGCCCTGCCAGTCGCCGGCGAACCATTCGACCCATGCATGCGACTCACCCTCGTGTGCGACGCCGACTTCGGCGTTCGCGTGGGGATGCAGGTATCCCGACGCGTAGCGCGCGGGAATGCCCACTTCGCGCAACGCCCCCAGCGTGATGTGCGCGATGTCCTGGCAGACGCCCTTGCGCTCGACCCACGCTTCGGCCGCCGTCGAGTGGACTCCGGTGATCCCGTGCATATACTCCACGGCGTCGCCCATGGCCTCGGCGATCGCGTGCGCCGCCCGACCGGGATGGTCATGATGCGCGGCGATCGACCGAGCGATCTCGGCCACCTCGGGGTGGGCGTCCGTGCGCGGCGATCGGCCCAGCATCTCCACCGTGGAGATCGAGCGCTGCGCCTCACGCCCCAAGGCATCCCACGTGATCTCGGGGAACTCCAGCGGCCGCGGCCGCACCTCGACGAGCGATCGCGCCGTGATGCTGAGCGCCGAATGCGCCGCGAGCACGTCGAACGACGCGACGCGCGTGCCGAAGTAGTCGACGTACTGGTTCACGCTGGTCGAGGGCTCGATGTCGAGCTGCGAACTCAGCACGAACTGGCTGTTGGTGGAGCTCGGAAGCATCCGGGCCTCGTTGTACGAAGCGCCGACCTCACCCTGGTAGGTGAACCCGGTCGCGTGTTCGATCCGCAAGCGCATCATGACGACTCTCCGATCCAGCTCGGTTCGGCGCGCGTCGGGAAGAACCGGTCGCGAATGGCCTCGGACGCCTCTCGCGTGACTTTCTGCACCCGCTCCATGTACTCCGGCAGTTCCGACAGGATCTCGCCGATGGGGCGGTACTCCAGGTCATTGCGGATGCGGCCGAGCGCGCGTAGCACCGTGTTGGAGTGGCCGACACGGTCGGCGACCGGGTCGATCGCGCTCATGCAATCCTCGGCCCGCTGGATCGAGTGGATGATCGAACGGGGGAACAGTCGGTCCAGCAGCAGGAACTCGGCCGCGTTGCTGGCGCTCGGCATCCCCTGGTAGGTGCGCAGGTAGGCCTCGTAGGCGCCGCACGATCGGAGGATGGTCGTCCACGACGGTCCGGATGCCTCGGTCAGCGACCGAGTGGCCAAGAGCCGGGCCGTCATGTCGGTGCGCTCGATCGAACGCCCGAGCGTCAGGAACTGCCAGGCCTCATCGCGGCTCGTGGACGATTCGGTGATGCCGACTGCGAGGGCCGCGCGCTCGCGCACCCACTGGAAGAACTCGTGGGTCTTCTCGTTGTTGATGCGGCGGGGCATGCGCGAGTGGGTTGTGTTGAGTGTCTCCCACAGCTCGGTCGAGACGATCTCGCGAGCGCGACGGGCGTTCTCGCGGGCGGCGTGGAGCGCGTAGGCGATGCTCGACGGGTTCGCGCGATCCACGGCGAGCCGGTTGAGCACGTCGACGCGGCTGACCGGGCCACTGTCCTCGTCGGGAAAGGTCCCCATGACGCCCATGAGCGACCGGCAGGCGATGTCCTCGTCGACCCAGGGGTCCTCGAGCAGAAGCTGCAGGTGCACGTCCAGGATCCGTGCGGTCCCATCACTGCGCTCGATGTACCGGCCGATCCAGAACAGCGACTCGGCGATGCGGCTCAGCATCCCCCCTCCCCCTCCCCGCCCTGCCCGGCCTGCCCGGCCTGCCCGGCCTGCCCGCGAGACACCGCCTGTGCCCCGAGACACGCGTTGCGGACCGGGGTCTCGGCGCGCAGAACGTGTCTCGCGGGCGGGGCGGCGGGGACTGCGGCGGATTGCTGCTGCTGCTCCTGCTGTTGATGGATGCCGGGCGGGGCGTCGTGCGGCGAGTGGTCCAGGGCCGCCTGCGGATCGTAGATGACCGAGATCGCCTCCGTGACCGCCGCCTGATCGGCCACGAGTCCGGCGATGCCCGACCCCTGGCCGTACTCGACATGGCTGGGGGCCGCGCCACCGACGATCCAGGTGTCTTTCGACCCGCCCCCCTGTGATGAGTTGACGACGAGCTGACCCTCCGGCAGCGCGACGCGTGTGAGTCCACCGGGGAGCACCCAGACCTCGTCGCCGTTGTTGACGGCGAAGGGGCGGAGGTCGGCGTGGCGCGGCCGCATCCCGTCTTCGACGAGGGTCGGGATGGTCGAGAGCATCACGACGGGTTGCGCGATCCATCCGCGCGGGTCCTTCCGCAGCTTCTTGCGGAGCTTCTCCAGCTCGGCGGGCGACGCATCCGGACCCACGACCAGACCCTTGCCGCCGGAACCGTCGACGGGCTTGACCACAAGCTCGGCGAGCCGATCGAGCACTTCTTCCAGCGCGCCCGGATCCTCGAGGCGCCACGTGTCGACGTTCTTCAGGATCGGCTCTTCCGCCAGGTAATAGCGGATGAGATCGGGCACATAGGTATAGAGGAGCTTGTCGTCGGCGACGCCGTTGCCGACCGCGTTGGCGATCGTCACGTTGCCGAGGCGCGCGGCCAGCAGAAGACCGGGGGCGCCGAGCATCGAGTCGGCGCGGAACTGCAGCGGGTCGAGGAAGTCATCGTCGACCCGACGGTAGATCACATCGACACGCTTGAGCCCGCGGGTCGTGCGCATGAAGACCTTGCCGCCCATGCACTGCAGATCGCGGCCCTCGACGAGCTCGACGCCCATGAGGCGCGCGAGCAGCGTGTGCTCGAAATAGGCCGAGTTGTAGACTCCGGGCGTGAGCACGACCACATTGGGGTCATTCACCCCTGGGGGAGCCGACGCACGCAGTGCCTGCAGCAGCTTGTTGGGGTAGTCGCCGACCGGACGCACATGCATCGAGACGAACAGCTCGGGGAGCGTCTGCGCCATCACGCGGCGGTTGGAGATGACGTAGCTCACGCCGGAGGGCACACGCACGTTGTCCTCCAGCACGCGCATTTCGCCGTGCTCGTCGCGGATCAGGTCGATGCCCGCGACCTGAATCCGCACGCCGTTGGCTGAGTGGATGCCGGCGGCCTGCCGGTAGAAGTACTGCGAGCTGGCGATGAGAGCGGCAGGCAGCACGCCGTCGCGGACACAGTGCTGACGGCCGTAGGCGTCATCGAGAAACGCTTCGAGAGCCCGGACGCGCTGTTGGACGCCCTTTTCGACGTGGGACCACTCGTCGTACTCGATCACGCGCGGAACGGCATCGAGCGGGAAGGGACGCTCCTCGCCGGCGAAATCGAACGTCACGCCCTGCGCGAGGTAGGAGCTCGCGAGCGACTCGGTCCGACCGCGCAGCTCATCCTGCGTCATCTTCGCCAACGCCTGGTAGAGCTCACGATAGGCCGCGCGCGACGGGGCGTTCGCCCCGGTGTTCGCAGGCGGGGCGAACATCTCGTCGAACGCGGGGACTCCGGACGCAGTCGTGCGCGGCGCGAGCGTGGAGCCGTATCCGTCGAACAGGTCACCCATGGCATGAGCCTAGTCGGGCGTGTGTTTCGGCAGTGTGTCCGGATGCCGTCGCGTCACACGCGGCGACTGCGCCCCCTGTTGCCGAGTGCGCTGGACACGGCGCGGGTGCCCCGGGCGCGCTCGGCGCGAACCAGCGCGCTCGGCGCGCGGGCGGGCGCGAGGCCGCAGCGCGCGAGCGCAGCGCGCGCGGGGGGCGGGGGGCGGGTCAGGGGGCGAGCACCAGCCGCAGCTGCGCGACCGCCCAGTCGAGCTCGGTCGCGCGGACCACGATCGGCGGGGCGATCCGGATGGTCTGGCCGTGGGTGTCCTTGACGAGCACGCCGCGCGCAAGCAGCTTCTCGGCGACCTCGCGCCCGGTGCCGACGGCGGGGTCGATGTCGACGCCGGCCCACAGGCCCGCCGCGCGAACGGCGACCGCTCCATGCCCCAGGAGCTCCGTGAGCTTCGCGGCGAGGTGCTCGCCGAGCGCGGCGGCGCGGGTCTGGAACTCGCCGGAGGCGAGCATCTCGACCACTTGGCGCCCGACGGCCGCCGCGAGCGGGTTCCCCCCGAACGTGGATCCGTGTTCCCCGGGTCCGATCACGCCGAGCACGTCCCGGTTCGCGACGACGGCCGACAGCGGCACGATGCCACCGCCCAGCGCCTTGCCGAGCAGGTACACGTCGGGGACGACGCCTTCCCGGTCGCACGCGAACGTCGTCCCGACGCGGCCGAGACCGGACTGGATCTCATCGGCGATCATCAAGACGCCGCGACGGTCGCAGACCTCGCGCAAGGCGCGGAGGTATCCCTCCGGCGGGATCACGACGCCGGCCTCGCCCTGAATGGGCTCGACCAGCACGGCGGCCGTGTGCGCATCGACGGCCGCCTCGACCGCCGCCGCATCACCGAAGGGCACGGACACGAATCCGGGGGTGAACGGGCCGAAGCCCCCACGCGCCTCCGGGTCGTCGCTGAAGCTGACGATCGTCGTCGTCCGGCCGTGGAAGTTGCCGTCCGCCACGATGATGGTCGCGGCATCCGCCGGCACGCCCTTGACGCGATACGCCCACGCACGCGCCACCTTGATGCCGGTCTCGACGGCTTCGGCACCCGTGTTCATCGGGAGGACGAGATCCTTCCCGCACAGTTCCGCGAGTGCTTCGGCGAACGGCCCGAGCATGTCGTTGTGGAACGCGCGGCTGGTGAGAGTGATGCGCCCCAGCTGCTCGGTCGCAGCAGCGACGAGGGCCGGATGCCGGTGCCCGAAATTGAGGGCCGAATATGCCGAGAGGAGATCGAGGTAGCGCTTTCCCTCCACGTCGGTCACCCAGGCGCCCTCGCCGCGGGCGATGACCACGGGCAGCGGGTGGTAGTTGTGGGCGACGTGCGCGTCTTCCGATGCGATGATCTCACCGACCCCGTCCGGGTCGGGCACCGTCATCGCCGGCCTCGCAGTTCGAGCGTGCAGCACTTGATTCCGCCGCCGCCGAGCAGCAGTTCGGAAAGGTCGACGAGCACCGGGTTATAGCCGCGCTCGCGCAGCTGAGACTCGAACCCGGTCGCGCGCGGCGAGATGAAGACGTTGAAGCCGTCGCTGGCCGAGTTCAGGCCGAAGACGGCGCCGTCCTCGTCCGAGACCGTGATGGCATCGGGGAAGCGCTCCTCCAGGATGCGGCGGGACTCTTCGTCGAATGCGGCCGGCAGGTAGGCGATGTTCGCGCGCGCGACGCCCCCGGGACCTTCCACCGGATCGAGCACCGAGACAGCGGTGTCGAGGTGGTAGAAGCGAGGATCTATCAGCCGCAGCGAGACGACCTCGCGGCCGAAGACCTCGGCGACCTCACGGTGGCTGTCGCCGACCGAGCGGAATCCGGTTCCGGCGAGGATCGTGCCTCCGACCAGCAGGAAGTCGCCCTCGCCCTCCTGCACCTCGACCGGCTCGATGACCTCGAACCCGTGCGCCGCGAACCAGTCCATGAACGGCCGCTCTTCGCCACGGCGCTCCGCGACGCGGAAGCGCACACCGAGCGCACGCCCGTCGATCGTGAACCCTCCGTTCGCGGTGTACACCATGTCGGGCAGGCCCGGAACGGCGTCGATCAGCTCGACCTCGTGACCGAGTGCGATGTAGGTGTCGTACAGCGTCTGCCACTGCGCGACGGCCTTGGCGGTGTCGGTGGGCTTCGCCGGCTCCATCCACGGGTTGATCCGGTAGCTGACGGTGAAGTGCTCGGGCCGGCACATGAGATAGCGACGCGGTTGCTGAATGCGGCCGGCCCCCTGGTTCGGTCCCTGAGCACCCTGGTTCGGTCCCTGAGCTTGTCGAAGGGTGGACATTACTCGCTCCTCATGTCGAAGGGCGGCGGACGCTGTCCAGAGGCCCGTCGGCGCTTCGACTCACCGGGCATCACCGGAAAGGAAGGGGCGGCGCGGGCACGCCGGTGTCCATTGTGACAGATCCGTTCAGATGACGTCTGCGAAGGTCGGGTCGGGGTTGCCGAAGCGATGCGCCGTGATCGCCAGTGCCTGCTCGCGCAGGAACGGCAGCAGCTCGAGGCGTCCGGCGGTCGTCACCGGATTGTCGTAGACGGCGATGTCCGGGTCGCCGGCGGTGGCCTCGGCGAGCGCACGGCGCATGTCGTTGACGGATGCCGGGGTCCCGACGAGCCGCACGCGGGGCGGCCGCGCAGCGACGTCCGGCTGCCATCGGGCGATCCACTCCCCCTCGGTCTCGACAGACACCGGCAGATCCATTTCGCTCAGCGCGCGGCGCACACCGGCGGGCAGGCCGGCCGGCGTGCTGAGGCTCAGAGCCGAACCGGCGCGAACACCGGCGACGACCACGCGGAGCACCTCGTGCCAGGCGGCATCGCCGGCGGCGCGGATCCCGGCATCGACCGGTCGATAGCGGAAGAGGTTGCGCTCGACCTCCAGTTGCGACACGTCGCGCACCTGGCCGAACTCACGATCCCACGCGAGCGCGTCCGAGAGAGCACCGCGGCGCAGCCATTCGAACGCCTCGTAGTCCAGACTCGACTGGGCCGATTCGATCAGTGCCGCGATGCGCGTGTCGAGCCCGCGCAGGTGCAGCGTCGAGGAGTGCGCCGCCCCGACGGACGGACGCCACGATCCGAGCCCGACGAGGTAGTTGGGTCCACCGGCTTTCGCGCCGGCGCCCACGGCGGAGCGCTTCCACCCGCCGAACGGCTGACGCTGGACGATCGCCCCGGTGATCCCGCGGTTGACGTAGAGATTTCCGGCCTGGACCTCGTCGATCCACTGAGCGAGGTCGTCGGGGCTCTGCGTGTGGAGCCCCGCAGTCAGCCCGAACGCGACCGCGTTCTGCACCTCGATCGCGTGCGTGAGCGAGGTGGCGTGCATGATCGCGAGCACCGGGCCGAAGAACTCCTCGAGGTGCATGCGTGAGCCCGGCTGCACGCCGATTCGAATTCCCGGCCGCCACAGCCGCCCCACGTGTGACGTGTCCCCGTCATCGACGAGGCGGGGCTCGACGAGCCACCGCTCGCCGTCCTCCAGGGTCGACAGCGCCCACGCGAGCTTGCCCTGCGGCGCTTCGACGAGCGGACCGACCTCGCTCAGCGGTTCGGTGGGCGCGCCGACGCGAAGCGAGTCCACGGCATCCACCAACTGCCGCGCGAAGCGCTGCGATCGCCCGACCGGCCCCACGAGGATCGCGATCGAGGCGGCCGAGCACTTCTGTCCCGCGTGGCCGAAGGCGCTCTTCACGAGGTCGGCGACCGCGAGATCGAGGTCGGCGGAAGGCATGACGATCATCGCGTTCTTGCCGCTGGTCTCGGCCAGCAGCGGCAGCTCGGGTCGCCACGAACGGAACAGCGCCGCCGTCTCCCACGAGCCCGTGAGGATCACGCGGTCCACATCGGGGTGCGAAAGAAGCTGCCGACCCAGGTCGCCTTCGTCGATGTCGACGAGGGCGAGCACGTCGCGCGAAACGCCGGCCTCGTCCATCGCCTCCCACAGGGCTTCGGCGACGACGGCGGCGCAGCGGCGCGCCTGGGGAGCCGGCTTGAACACGACACCGGATCCCGCCGCGAGCGCCGCCAGCACGCCGCCCGCGGGGATCGCGATCGGGAAGTTCCAGGGCGGTGCGATGACGGTGAGCCTCGCGGGAACGAACACCGCGCCGCTCACGCTGTCGAGCTCGCGCGCCGTCGCGGCGTAGTACGAGGCGAAGTCCACCGCCTCACTGACCTCGACGTCGGCCTCGGCGAACACCTTCCCGGTTTCGGATGCCGCGACCTCGATCAGGGTGCTGCGCCCCCGCTCCAGGGCGCGCGCGGCTCCCTGGAGGACGAGCGCACGCTCGGCTGCGGGAGTGGCACCCCACGCCGCGGCCGCCGCACGCACGCGCTGGATCGACTCCTCGAGGGCCTCGGGATCCTCGAGCCGGGCCGCCACGATCGTCGCGTCACCGGCGACGGATGAGCCTGCGCGTCCGAGGATCTGCCGCGCCCAGACCCGGTTGGCGGGCAGCGCGGGGTCGGTGTCGGGCGCGTTGCGGAAGCCGGGCGCGCCCGCCGCGGGCTGGGCCGACTCACGCGGCGCGAACACCGCGGTCTCGACGAATTCCTGGCCCGACCGGTCGATGCCCAGCACCGCCTGCGTCAGGCCCTCGGGCCCCGGCTCGTCCGCCCGAAGAGGGCGCGCGGCGGGTGCTGGGCCGTTCGGGAGCGACGCGCGATCCTGCCTGCGATTCGGGCCGACCGGCAAGGCGCGATCGGCGGCGCGTGTCACCGACGCGATGAACCTGTCGCGCTCGCGCGCGAACAGGCGCGGGTCGTCCTCGAGATCGAACGCGGCAGAGAGGAAGTTGTCGCTCGACGCGTTCTCTTCGAGCCGGCGCACGAGATAGCTGATCGCGACGTCGAACTCGTCGGGCCGGACCACCGGCACATACAGCAGGACATGGCCGACCTCGGCCGTGACGGCTGCGACCTGGCCCTGGGCCATGCCGAGCAGCATCTCGAACTCGACCGCCTCGGCGACGCCTCGCTCGCCGGCGAGCAGCCAGGCATAGGCGATGTCGAACAGATTGTGCCCCGCCACGCCGATGCGCACGGCATCCGTGTGCTCGGGGCGGAGGGCCTCGTCGAGACAGCGCAGATAGCTCGCATCGGAGTCGAGCTTGGACGCGTGGGTGGCCAGCTCCCAGCCATGCATCACGGCATCCACCCGCTCCATTGCGAGGTTCGCGCCCTTGACGAGTCGCACCTTGATGCGCGCCCCTCCGTCCGCGACGCGCCGCCGCGCCCACGCGGTCAGCTGCTGGAGCGCCGGAAGCGCATCGGGCAGGTAGGCCTGCAGCACGATGCCTGCTTCGAGGCCGCGGAGCCGCGGGTCTTCGAGGATGCGGGTGAACACCGCGATCGTGAGATCGAGGTCGCGATACTCCTCCATGTCGAGGTTGATGAAGGTGGTCTCCGAGCCCGCGGCGGCGGCCGTGAGGTAGAGCGGCAGCAGCCGCTCCGCGACAGCGTCGACCACCTCATCGAAAGCCCACATCGAGATGCGGCTCGCGATCGCCGAGACCTTCACCGACACATAGTCCACGTCGTCCCGGCGGATGAGGTCATGGATGCCGGCCAGTCGGCGCTTCGCCTCGGCTTCACCGAGAACCGCTTCACCGAGCAGGTTGAGGTTCAACCGAGCGCCCGAGCCGCGGAGCTTCTCGATCGCAGGACCGAGCTTGTGCGGGCGCACGTCCACCACCAGGTGTCCGACCATCTCGCGCAGCACCCGCCGCGCGATCGGCACGACCGGGTTCGGGAGCACGGGCGCGACGGCCCCGCCGAGGCGGACGGCACCGCGCAGATACCACGGCAGGAACTCCGGCACGAGCGGGGCGATCCGCTGCAGGTTTGCGGCCGCGGCGGCGTGCGACTCCGGTCGCATGACCCCGTCGACGAACCCGATCGTGAAAGGGAGGCCCTGCGGGTCCTTGAGCACGCCGGCCAGGCGCTGCGCAGCCGGGTCGGCGTCGACCTGGGCCGCCTCGTGGACCCACCGCTCGGCCAGTGCGATCGACTGCTCGACCAGTGGCGACGGGTTCTGCCCGGACATGCCGACCTCCTCCCGCGCCGCCGCCGCTCAGACCAGGCGACCCCTCGGAGACACGGTGTAGGTGTGCTGGGGATCGGTGACGGCGACCGGTGCCAGCGCCGCGTCGATCGCCGCGAGCACTTCGGCATCCAGCACGACGCCCGAGGCCTTGACCGAGTCTTCGAGCTGCTCCGGACGCGAAGCTCCGACGAGCGCGGCGGCGACGTTCGGATTCTGCAGCACCCAGGCGATCGCGAGCTGAGGCATCGTGAGGCCGGCCTGCTCGGCGACGGGCTTCAGGTTCTGGACGGCGGTGAGGATCTCCTCCGTCATGAACGACGACATGAACCTCGCGCCGCTCTTGCTGTCGGTCGCTCGTGAGCCCTCCGGCGCCGACTGGCCCGGGAGATACTTGCCGCTGAGCACGCCCTGCGCCATCGGCGACCAGACGATCTGTGAAATTCCGAGCTCCTCAGAGGTCGGCACGACCTTGCCCTCGATGACCCGCCAGAGCGCGGAGTACTGCGGCTGGTTCGACACGAGCTGGAACTTCAGCTCCTTCGCGAGGGCCGCACCTTCCCGCAACTGCTCGGCGGTCCACTCGCTCACGCCGATGTAGAGCGCCTTGCCCTGGCGGACGATGTCGGCGAAGGCCTGCATCGTCTCTTC
>NZ_WOYQ01000003.1 GCF_011620665.1 Microbacterium sp. | reverse complement strand
ATCTCGGTCTCCGACGGCATCTCGATGGGCCACGAGGGCATGCACTTCTCCCTCGTGAGCCGCGAGGTCATCGCGGACTCCGTGGAGACCGTCGTGATGGCCGAGCGCCTCGACGGCACCGTCCTCCTGGCCGGCTGTGACAAGTCGCTGCCGGGCATGCTGATGGCCGCAGCGCGGCTCGACCTCGCCAGCGTCTTCCTCTACGCCGGCTCGATCGCACCCGGCTGGGTGAAGCTGTCCGACGGCACGGAGAAGGAAGTCACCATCATCGACTCCTTCGAAGCCGTCGGGGCCTGCAAGGCCGGCACGATGAGCGAAGAGGATCTGCGGCGCATCGAGTGCGCGATCGCGCCCGGCGAAGGCGCGTGCGGTGGCATGTACACGGCCAACACGATGGCATCCGTCGCCGAGGCGCTCGGAATGAGTCTGCCCGGGTCCGCCTCCCCGCCGTCCGCCGACCGCCGCCGCGACTATTTCGCACACCGCTCCGGCGAAGCCGTCGTGGGCATGCTCCGCCGGGGGATCACGGCGCGAGACATCATGACCAAGAAGGCCTTCGAGAACGCCATCACCGTGGCGATGGCGCTCGGCGGCTCGACGAACGTGGTCCTCCACCTCCTGGCGATCGCGCGCGAGGCAGAGGTCGAGCTCACCCTCGACGATTTCAACCGCATCGGCGACAAAGTGCCGCACCTGGCGGACATGAAGCCCTTCGGCCGCTTCGTCATGGCCGACGTCGATCGGCACGGCGGCATCCCGGTGCTCATGAAGGCGCTGCTGGATGCCGGGCTGATCCACGGTGACGCGCTCACTGTGACCGGCAAGACCGTCGCCGAGAACCTCGCCGCGCTGAACCCGGATCCCCTGGACGGCACCGTCATCCGCAGTCTGGATGACCCCATCCACGCGACGGGAGGAATCACGATCCTCAAGGGCTCGTTCGCGCCCGACGGCGCCGTCGTGAAGACGGCCGGCTTCGACGCCTCGGTGTTCGAAGGGCCGGCGAGGGTCTTCGAGCGTGAGCGCGCCGCGATGGACGCGCTGACCCGCGGCGAGATCGTCCCCGGCGACGTCATCGTCATCCGCTACGAGGGGCCCAAGGGCGGTCCCGGCATGCGCGAGATGCTGGCGATCACCGCCGCGATCAAGGGTGCGGGGCTCGGAAAAGATGTACTACTGTTGACGGACGGGCGATTCTCAGGCGGCACAACCGGCCTGTGTATCGGCCACATAGCACCCGAAGCGGTGGACGCTGGTCCCATCGCCTTCGTGCGCGATGGTGATCTGATACGGGTCGATATCGCGGCTCGTTCTCTCGACCTACTCATCGACGAGGCAGAGCTGAACTCCCGTCAGGACGGCTGGGAGCCACTTCCCCCGCGCTATACCCGTGGCGTCCTCGCGAAATACTCGAAGCTCGTGCGCTCCGCCGCGGAGGGCGCGACGACGGGTTGAGCCTGCGCCGTCCCGACACACCAACCTCAGAGGTCACCTTCATGTCCTTCGACACTGCGGCCGTTCCACGCCCGCCCGCCCGAAGCGGTTCTGCCCCGATCTTGACCGGAGCGCAAGCCGTCGTCCGATCCCTCGAGCTGCTGGGGGTGACCGACGTCTTCGGTCTGCCGGGCGGCGCGATCCTGCCTGTCTATGACCCGCTCATGGACTCCACCGAGGTGCGTCACATCCTCGTGCGCCATGAGCAGGGCGCCGGGCATGCCGCCGAGGGCTACGCCTCGGCATCGGGCCGCACCGGCGTGGCGATCGCGACGAGCGGCCCCGGCGCGACCAACCTCGTCACTGCGATCGCCGACGCGTACATGGACTCCGTGCCGATCGTGTGCATCACCGGGCAGGTCTTTTCGACCCTGATGGGAACCGACGCGTTCCAGGAGGCCGACATCGTCGGCATCACCATGCCGATCACGAAGCACTCCTTCCTGGTGAAGGACGCTGCCGAGATCCCCGGGGCGATCGCCGCCGCTTTCGAGATCGCCTCGACGGGTCGCACCGGGCCGGTCCTGGTCGATGTGACCAAGGATGCACAGCAGGCTGAGGTGCCCTTCATCTGGCCGCCGAAGATCGATCTGCCCGGCTATCGTCCCGTCACGAAAGCTCACGGCAAACAGATCCAGGCTGCTGCCCAGCTGCTCGCGACCGCGCGCAGACCCGTCCTCTATGTCGGCGGCGGGGTGATTCGCGCCCGCGCCTCCGCAGAATTGCTGCGCCTGGCCGAGACCACGGGGGCGCCGGTCGTCACGACCTTGATGGCCCGCGGCGCCTTCCCGGATTCCCACCCGCAGCAGCTCGGCATGCCGGGGATGCACGGCACCGTCCCCGCGGTGCTCGCCTTGCAGGAAGCCGACCTGATCGTCGCGCTCGGTGCCCGGTTCGATGACCGCGTGACCGGGAATGCGACGCTCTTCGCACCGAAGGCGCAGGTCGTGCACGTCGACATCGACCCGGCCGAGATCTCGAAGATCCGCACGGCGGACGTCCCGATCGTGGGTGACCTGCGCGAAGTGCTCGTCGATCTCGATGCCGCCTACGCGGGCGCGACCGAGGGTGGTTCGGCGGACACGACCGAGTGGTGGTCATACCTCGATGGGCTCCGTGACGAATTCCCGCTCGGCTACACCCAGCCCACTGACGGACTCATGTCGCCGCAGTACGTCATCTCGCGCATCGGCGAGCTGACCGGCCCCGAGGCCGTCTACGCCGCCGGCGTCGGACAGCACCAGATGTGGGCGGCCCAGTTCATCAAGTACGAGCGCCCGAATGCGTGGCTCAACTCCGGCGGTGCCGGCACGATGGGCTACTCGGTGCCGGCGGCGATGGGCGCGAAAGTCGCCGAGCCCGATCGCACGGTGTGGGCGATCGACGGCGACGGCTGCTTCCAGATGACCAATCAGGAACTCGCGACCTGCGTGATCAACAACATCCCGATCAAGGTCGCGATCATCAACAACTCCAGTCTCGGCATGGTCCGGCAGTGGCAGACGCTGTTCTACGACGGTCGCTACTCGAACACGAACCTCGGTGCGGGAGACGGCACCGTCCGCGTTCCCGACTTCGTCAAGCTCGCCGAGGCCTACGGCTGCCTCGGTTTGCGTGTGGAGAAGGAAGAGGACGTCGATGCCGCGATCCAGCTCGCCCTGGCCACGAACGACAGGCCCGTCGTGATCGATTTCATCGTGAGCGCCGATGCCATGGTGTGGCCGATGGTGCCGCAGGGCGTCAGCAACAGCTACGTCCAGTACGCCCGCGATCACGCGCCGAGCTTCGACCAGGAGGGCTGAGATGTCCACGCACGTGCTGAGTCTTCTCGTCGAGGACAAGCCCGGTCTGCTGACTCGTGTAGCGGGACTGTTCGCCCGCCGCGGCTTCAACATCAACTCTCTTGCCGTCGGGGTGACCGAGGTGCCGGGACTTTCCCGCATCACGGTCGTCGTCGACGTCGAGTTGCTTCCGCTCGAGCAGGTGACCAAGCAGCTGAACAAGCTCGTCAACGTCATCAAGATCGTCGAGCTCGAATCGGCGGCATCCGTCCAGCGCGAGCACATGCTCGTCAAGGTGCGCGCCGACAACCAGACTCGCTCCAATGTCATCGAGGTCGTCAACCTCTTCCGCGCCTCCGTCGTCGACTACTCCACTGAAGCCCTGGTGGTCGAGGTCACCGGCGATCGCGGCAAGGTCGACGCACTGCTGCATGCCCTTGAGCCATTCGGCATCAAGGAAATCGCTCAGTCCGGCATGGTCGCCATCGGCCGCGGCGGAAAATCCATCACCGAGCGGGTCCTGCGCGGCTGATCCGCGTTCCGATCAACCACTAGCAAGGAGAAAGCACACACCATGGCTGAGATCTTCTACGATGCCGACGCCGACCTGTCCGTCATTCAGGGCAAGAAGGTCGCGATCGTCGGTTACGGCTCGCAGGGCCACGCCCACGCGCAGAACCTGCGCGACTCGGGCGTCGAGGTGGTCATCGCGCTGAAAGACGGCTCGAAGACGATCGCGAAGGCCGAGGAGGACGGCTTCGAGGTCAAGAGCGTGGCGGATGCCGCCGAGTGGGCCGACCTGATCATGGTCCTCGCTCCCGATCAGCACCAGCGCTCGATCTTCAGCGAGTCGATCAAGGACAAGCTGACGGCCGGCAAGACACTCGCGTTCGCGCACGGCTTCAACATTCGGTTCGGCTACATCGACACGCCCGAGGGCGTCGATGTGATCCTCGTGGCGCCGAAGGCACCGGGCCACACGGTGCGCCGCGAGTTCGTCGCAGGCCGCGGCATCCCCGACATCATCGCGGTGGAGAAGGACGCGTCCGGCACGGCCTGGCAGACCGCGCTCTCGTACGCGAAGGCGATCGGCGGCACGCGTGCGGGCGTCATCAAGACGACCTTCACGGAAGAGACCGAAACCGATTTGTTCGGCGAGCAGGCCGTGCTGTGCGGTGGTGTCTCGCAACTCGTCCAGTACGGTTTCGAGACGTTGACCGAGGCCGGCTACCAGCCGCAGATCGCCTACTTCGAGGTGCTGCACGAACTCAAGCTCATCGTCGACCTGATGTGGGAGGGCGGCATCGCGAAGCAGCGCTGGTCGGTCTCTGACACCGCGGAATACGGCGACTACGTCTCGGGTCCGCGTGTGATCGACCCGCACGTCAAGGAGAACATGAAGGCCGTTCTCGGCGACATCCAGTCCGGTGCGTTCGCTGAGCGCTTCATCGCCGACCAGGACAACGGCGCCGTCGAGTTCCTCGAGTTGCGCGAGAAGGCCGCCGCGCACCCCATCGAGGCCGTCGGACGCGACCTGCGGGCACTGTTCGCGTGGACGCAGCAGGACGAGGGATACACGGAGGGCAGCGCCGCGCGCTGACCCACAGGCTCTCGGCATACACGCCGAGCAGGTCGCTCATCGAGTGCCGCCACCGGCGGTGTACCGAGATGATCGCCACACGAGGCCCGGTCCCTTACAAGGGGGCCGGGCTCTCGGCATCCGCCCACGATCGCCGGCGCACGATGGAGCTTTCGGTCAGGATCCTCGAGGCGGTCGATTCCGCCGTCATGGCGAGTACGCTGAAGCCGTGAGCAGCGGACGCGACGAAGACTCCCTGACCTGGGACGGAGATGACGACCCGACCCTTGATGCCGGCGCGGCCGCGCCGGCGCTTCCGGACGGGTTCACCGCCGTGGGTCGGGGGAGTGGCGAGGTAGGCCACATCGCCGAGGACGGCACGATCTCGCCGGCCGGCGCGCCGGCTCCACTGGGCAACGCACTCTTGGTGGCGTTCGGCGTCATCGGCGGCGTCTATGCGCTCTACGTCGTCGGCTGGATCGTCGGCGGATTGCGCCTTCAGGGCACGGCGAACTTCCTGGTGAGCCCGGTCGGCTACGGCGCCTCGCTCTGGCTCGCCGCCGCGGCACCGGTGCTGTGGTTCGCCACGGCCTATATCGTGACGCGGGCCTCCAAGTCCTGGGTGCGCATAGCCTGGCTCGTCGCCGGTCTTGCGCTGCTGGTGCCGTGGCCCTTCATTCTGGTCGGCGCGCTCGGGACGGTGGCGTGATGGGCGCCGAGCGTGCCGTGCGACGCCGCACGCTGCCGACCTGGGTCCTGGTGGGGGTCTCGACCTTCTTCGGGCTCTTCTACGCCTACGCGGTGTGGAATGCGATCGGCTTCCTGGCCACGCAGGCGTCCGGACCACTGGGACTCAACGCCTATGGCTGGTTCGTGCTGCTGCTCGCGGTCCTGTTCCCGCTTGCCGCTTTCGGAGTCGCGTTCGCGCTCGGATCCCGCCGCTCCTGGTGGGAGCTCGCCCTCGTGCTTCTCGCGGGGCTGGGGCTCGTCGCGGTGTTCTGGCTCAACGTCGTCGCCTACAGCGCCGTGTACGGCGCTTCCCTCCTGGGCTGACCGCGCCACCCGGTCGGTAGGCTCTCGCCGACCCGGATAAGCTGGGACACGCTGTGGCCGCAGATCGTGCGGCTCCCGGCATCCCCACCCCCGCGTCTCAAAGGTCTGCCCGTCGTGTCCAAGCCTGTCGTCCTCATCGCCGAAGAACTCTCACCCGCCACGATCGACGCACTGGGCCCGGATTTCGATGTCCGCCACGTCAACGGTGCCGATCGGGACGCTCTGCTCCCGGCGTTGGCCGATGCCCACGCGGTGCTCATCCGCTCCGCGACGAAGATGGATGCCGAAGCCATCGCGGTCGCGCCCGCTCTGAAAGTCATCGCCCGGGCTGGCGTGGGCCTCGACAACGTCGACATCAAGTCGGCCACGACAGCCGGCGTCATGGTGGTCAACGCACCCACCTCGAACATCATCTCCGCAGCCGAGCTCACGGTCGGTCACATCCTGAGCCTCGCCCGGCACATTCCCGCCGCGCATGCATCGCTTGCCGGCGGCGCGTGGAAACGCAGCTCCTTCACCGGCACCGAGCTGTTCGAGAAGACCGTCGGCATCATCGGTCTCGGGCGCATCGGCGCTCTCATAGCGGCGCGACTGCAGGCCTTCGGCGTCTCGGTCGTCGCCTACGACCCCTACGTGACTCCGACGCGCGCGCAGCAGCTCGGCGTTGCGCTCCTCGGCCTCGACGAGCTTCTCGCCGAGAGCGACTTCGTCACGATCCACATGCCGAAGACACCGGAGACGACGGGCATGATCTCGGCCGCGCAGTTCGCCCTGATGAAGCCGACCGCGTACGTCGTCAATGTCGCCCGGGGTGGACTCATCGATGAGCAGGCTCTCTATGCGGCGCTCACGACGGGTGAGATCGCCGGCGCCGGCCTCGACGTGTTCACGAGCGAGCCGCCGAAGGAAGGCGATACTGCGCATCCGCTGCTCAGCCTGCCCAATGTGATCGTCACACCGCACCTGGGAGCGTCGACGGACGAAGCGCAGGAGAAGGCCGGGGTCTCGGTCGCCCGCTCGGTCAAGCTCGCACTCGAGGGCGATCTCGTGCCCGATGCCGTCAATGTCGCCGGTGGAGTCATCGACCCGTTCGTGCGTCCAGGCATCGCGCTGGTCGAGCAGCTGGGGCAGGTCTTCGCCGGGCTCGCGCCCGCCGCGCTCACGAACCTCGACATCGAAGTGCGTGGTGAGCTCGCGAACTACGATGTCAGCGTCTATCGGCTGGCGGCACTCAAGGGCATCTTCACGAACATCGTCAGCGAGAACGTGTCCTACGTCAACGCACCCGTGTTCGCCGAGCAGCGGGGCATCGAGACCCGTCTCATCGTCGAAGTCGACAGTCCGCTCTACCGCAACATCACGATCCTTCGGGGCACGCTGGCTGACGGCACCGTCCTCACCGTCGCCGGCACGCTCGCCGGCACCCGGATGGTGCCCAAGATCGTGGAGATCAACGGGTACGAGATCGAGGTTCCGATCGAGCGCCACCACATCGTCATGCGCTACGCGGATCGCCCCGGCATCGTCGCGATCTACGGGCAGAAGCTCGGTGAGGCGGGCATCAACATCGCCGGACTCTTCGTCGCGCATCCGGACGCGAGCGGCCGTGCGCTGTCGGTGCTGACGGTCGATTCGCCGGTGCCCGACGGCATCCTCGACCAGATGCGCGAGGCCGTCGGTGCCGATCTGTTCCGCCAGATCGAGATCACCGAGGCCTGAGCGATGCGGCGTATCAGCGGACGGCGGACTCCACGAGGGCGACGAGGGCATCCAGGGCAGTTCCCCGGGGCACCGGCCCGGCCGCACCGGAGACGCCCAGCGCGTTGTTGAAATAGAGCCCGTCGCTCACCAGCAGCACCAGGGCGAGCGCGATCTCGTCGCGGACGTGTGGGCGCAGCGCCTGCTCCCAGCGCGAGCGCACCTGACGCAGCGCCTCCCCGGCGCCGGGGTGTCCGCCCTGGGCGAGACGGGATGCCGCGATCAGCGCGCGGTCGAGCGGATCGCCGTCCATGACCGACGTGCGCAGGAAGAACGCGACCGCTCCCTCCGGCGCCGTGGCCATGTCGTTCACATCGGCGTCGACGAGCGCGGCGAGACGTTCGAGCAGCGCCTGCTCCAGCGCGTCCTTCGAGGCGAAGTGGTAGAGCAGGCCGCCCTTGGAGACGCCGGCGGCACGGGCGGCGGCATCCATCGTCGCGGCCCGCTCGCCGTCGTCGATCAGCAGGCGCTCGAATGCGTCGAGGACGCTCTCGCGAGCGCGCGGTGGCCGGCCCATGGAATCATCCTCTCGCGGAAGGAGCGCCTGATCTGTTACTATACCGGCTGGACGGTATATAAACTATGACTCTCACTGAAGAAATCGCGATCGCCGATGCGCAGGGTTCGCGCGTCGGTCGGCGCGGCTGGGCCGCGCTGGTCGTGCTCATGCTCCCCGTGCTCCTCGTGTCGGTCGACAACACGGTGCTCAGCTTCGCGCTGCCCGACATCGCGTTCGACCTGAACCCCTCGAGCGCCGAGCAGCTGTGGATCATCGACGCCTATCCGTTGGTGCTGGCCGGTCTGCTGGTGACGATGGGGACGCTCGGCGACCGCTTCGGGCGGCGACGGATGCTGCTGATCGGCGCGACCGGGTTCGCGACCGTATCGGTGCTCGCTGCCTTCGCGCCATCGGCGGCCTGGCTCATCGGCGCGCGCGCCGCAATGGGCGTGTTCGGCGCCATGCTCATGCCCTCGACGCTGTCCCTCCTGCGGTCGATCTTCACCGACCGTGACCAGCGGCGCCTCGCGATCGCCGTGTGGGCCGCGATGTTCTCGGCCGGTGCGGCCCTCGGGCCGATCGTCGGCGGCATCCTGCTCGAGCACTTCACGTGGGGATCGGTCTTCCTGCTGTCGGTTCCGGTGCTCGTGCCGCTGCTGGTCCTCGTGCCGATCCTCGTGCCCGAGAGTCGCGACCCCCACCCCGGCGCGATCGACCCGGTGAGCATCGCGCTGTCCATGGCGACCATGGTCCCCGTCGTCGCAGCCATCAAGGAGATCGCCGTGCACGGAATCGGGTGGCTCCCGGCGCTTCTCACGGTCGCCGGCATCACCTTCGGGGTGATCTTCGTGCGCCGGCAACTGGCCGCCACTCGCCCCATGCTCGACATGCGCCTCTTCTCGCGCGGCACTTTCAGCGGTGCGCTCCTCGTGAACCTGCTGAGCGTCATTGCTCTCGTCGGCTTCCTCTACTTCGTCGCCCAGCACCTGCAGCTGGTCGTCGGCCTCTCACCGATGGATGCCGGCTTCGCGCTGGTTCCCGGAATGCTCGCGATGATCGTCTCGGGTCTGCTGATCGTTCCGATCTCGCGCCGCGTCTCGGCGCGGATCGTCGTGCCGGTCGCTCTGGCGTTCTCCGTGGCGGCGTACCTGCTCGTCCCCGGCGCCGTCGGTGGGGGCGCCCTTCCGCTCCTGGTCGCGGCCTTCACGCTTCTCGGCCTCGGGATCGGAGCCGCCGAAACGGTTTCGAACGATCTGATCCTGGCCAGCGCGCCGCCGGCGAAAGCCGGTGCCGCCAGCGCGGTCTCGGAGACGGCGTACGAGCTCGGCGCGGTGCTCGGCACGGCGGTGCTCGGCGGCATCCTGACCGCGGCGTACCGTTCCGGCATCGTGATCCCGGCCGGCGTTCCCGCCTACGCCGCCGACGCAGCGCGTGAGACACTCGCGGGGGCGATGGCCGTCGCCGATGGACTCGACCCCGCCACGGCAGAGGCGCTGCGCACCGCAGCTGCGCACGCGTTCGACGCGGGCGTCGGCGTCACGGCCGTGATCGGCGCCGTACTGGTCGCAATCGCGGCCGTGATCGCGGCCGCTACGCTGGGAAGGTCGCGCACCGTCGCCGTGGAGCACTGACAGCGCGGCACCCCCTGAGCAGAAGGAGTGCGATGTCGCGCGTCAAGCTGGCCATCATCCCCGGTGACGGCATCGGTCCCGAAGTGATCGCCGAGGCGGAGAAGGTCCTGGATGCTGCCACACGCGGCTCTGATGTCGCATTCGACAAGACGCGTTTCTCGCTCGGGGCCACCCGCTATCTGGAGACGGGCGAGACCCTCACCGATGACGACCTCGCCGCGATCGCGGCGCAGGACGTCATCCTCCTCGGAGCCGTCGGCGGTGTGCCGGGAGACCCGCGGCTGAAAGACGCGAACATCGAGCGAGGGCTGCTGCTGAGGCTCCGCTTCGCGCTCGATCATTACGTCAATCTCCGTCCTGCCAAGCTCTACCCGGGGGCACCCGGACCACTGGCCGAGCCGGGCGAAATCGACTTCGTCGTCGTACGCGAGGGCACGGAGGGTCCGTACGTCGGAAACGGCGGATCGATCCGCACCGGCACTCCCCACGAGGTCGCCAACGAGACGTCGGTCAACACGGCCTATGGGATCGAGCGCGTCGTGCGATACGCCTTCGCGCACGCGGAGCGCCGTCGTCGCCAGGTGACGCTCGTGCACAAGACGAACGTGCTCGTCCACGCGGGCGGAATGTGGAAGCGCATCGTGGATGCCGTGGCCGCAGAGCACCCGGGGGTGACCGTAGACTATCTCCACATCGATGCGGCGACGATCCACCTGGTCACGAACCCGGGCCGCTTCGACGTGATCGTCACCGACAACCTCTTCGGCGACATTCTCACTGACCTGGCCGGCGCCGTCACCGGTGGCATCGGTCTCGCCGCATCGGGGAACATCAATCCCGACGGCGCGTTTCCCTCGATGTTCGAGCCCGTGCACGGCTCGGCTCCGGACATCGCCGGGCACCAGAAAGCCGACCCCACGGCGGCAATCCTGTCCATCGCCCTCATGCTCGATCACCTCGGTTTGACGGGCGAGGCCGCGCGCGTCACCCGCGCCGTTGAACAGGACATCGCCGGGCGAGACGGCAAGCCCCGCACCACCGCGCAGGTCGGTGACGCGATCTCGGCACTCCTTCGGGCGTAGCCTGGACCGCATCCGACCGCCTCGACTTCTCAGGAATCCTCATGAGCCTCACCTACGACCCGGACGCTGCCCTGGCGCCTCTCGAGTTCTCCATCACGAAGAACCTCGCAGCGAGGACCCCGGCCGAGCGCGACGAGATCCTTGCGGCGCCTGCCTTCGGAACGAAATTCACCGACCACATGATCGACATCTGCTGGTCCGTGCGGGGAGGCTGGCACCGCCCCCGCGTTCAGCCCTACGGCCCATTGTCGCTCGACCCTGCTGCGGCCGTGCTCCACTACGGTCAGGAAATCTTCGAGGGGATCAAGGCGTATCGGCATGCCGACGGCTCGATCCACACGTTCCGTCCGCACCAGAACGGTCTGCGCCTGCAGCGCTCCGCCCGGCGCCTCGCGCTGCCCGAGCTGCCGGTCGAGTACTTCATCGAGTCGCTGAAGGCGCTCATCGCGATCGACGCGGATTGGGTGCCCTCCGGCGACGACCAGAGCCTGTACCTGCGGCCGTTCATGTTCGCAAAGGAAGCGTTCCTGGGTGTGCGCCCGGCGAACAAGGTCGGCTACTACGTCATCGCGAGCCCGGTCGGCGCCTACTTCACGGGCGGCGCGAAGCCCGTTTCGATCTGGCTGAGCGAGGAGTACGCGCGTGCCGGCAAGGGCGGCACGGGCGCGGCCAAAACGGGTGGCAACTACGCCGCAAGCCTGCTCCCACAGGCCGAGGCCTATGAGCAGGGCTGCGATCAGGTCGTCTTCCTCGACGCAGATCGCAACGTCGAAGAGCTCGGCGGCATGAACATCGTGTTCGTGTACAAGGACGGCTCGATTGTCACTCCGCAGTCCGACTCGATCCTGGAGGGCATCACCCGGGACTCGATCCTGCAGCTGGCCGCTGACCGCGGCCACTCGGTCAGCGGCCGATCCATCTCGATCGACGAGTGGCGGCGCGGCGTCGCCTCGGGCGACATCGTCGAGGTCTTCGCGTGCGGCACAGCCGCCGTCGTTGCACCGATCGGCGTGCTCAAGGGTCACGACTTCTTCGACGAGCAGCCGCTCGGGCCGCTGGCGCTGTCGCTGCGTGAAGAGCTCACCGACATCCAGTACGGGCGGCGGGAAGACCGGCACGGCTGGCTCGTGCGCCTGGACCCGGACGCGTGAGGATCGCCCGCTTCTCCCACGGCGAGGCGATCCGTTTCGGCATCGTCGACGAGGCCGAGCTGGTCGTGCTCGCCGGGGATCCGATGTTCGCCGGGTTCGAGACGACGGGTGAGCGCGTGCCGCTGAGCGAGGTGACGCTGTTGGCCCCCGTCATCCCGCGGTCGAAGATCGTCGCGGTCGGGCGCAATTATCGCGAGCACGCGGCCGAGCTCGGCAATGACGCCCCTTCCGAGCCGTTGCTGTTCCTGAAGCCGAACACCTCCGTCATCGGACCGGGCGATTCCATCGTGCGCCCGCCGCAGTCCGACCGCACCGATTTCGAGGGCGAGCTCGCGATCGTGATCGGCCGGATCACGAAGAACGTCCCGGCCGAGCGTGCGCTCGACCACGTCTTCGGCTACACGATCGCCAATGATGTGACGGCGCGCGACCTGCAGCGCAGCGACGGCCAGTGGTCGCGTGCGAAGGGCTTCGACACGTTCTGCCCGCTGGGTCCCGCCATCGAGACCGAGTTCGACCTCGACGGCGGCGCCCGCATCACGACGCGCGTCAACGGCGACGTCCGCCAGGACGGGCCCATCAGCGATATGGTCCATCCCGTGCCAGAGCTCATCGCCCACGCCTCGGCCGCGTTCACGCTCCTTCCCGGCGACGTGATCCTCACCGGCACACCCGCGGGCGTCGGACCGTTCGGGGCCGGTGACACCGTCGAGGTCGAGATCACAGGGCTCGGAATCCTACGCAATCCCGCGCGCAATGCCTGACGCCGTGTCTGGTGACCTCGACGACCTGACCCTCGCTCGAATCCGGCGCCGCACCGTCGGGGTGCTCGCGCTCGGCCAGGTTCTCGGCGGCGTCGCTTTCGGCGCCACGATCTCGCTCGGCGCGGTGCTGGCGGCCGACATTTCGGGCGACGAGGCATTCTCCGGCCTGGCGACAGCCTTCGTCACGCTCGGCACGGCAGCGGTCGCCGTGCCCCTCGCGACGCAGGCGCGTCGGCGGGGACGCCGGATAGCGCTGGCGATCGGCATGCTCATCGCCCTTCTCGGTGTCGGCGTCGTGATCGTCGCGGTCGGGATCCGGCTGTTTCCCCTGCTCCTGGCCGGGTTTGCGCTGATCGGCGCCGGGCAGGCCGCGAACCTGCAATCGCGGTTCGCCGCCGTCGACCTGGCGACCACCGCTTCGCGCGGGCGAGACCTCTCTCTCGTCGTCTGGGCGACCACGATCGGCGCCGTCCTCGGTCCGAACCTCGTCGGCCCGGGGGAGGTGCTGGGGGCGGCGCTGCGGATGCCGCCGCTCACCGGTCCGTATGTGTTCACTGTCGTCGCGCAGATCCTCGGCATCCTGCTCTACATGCTGGCCCTGCGTCCGGATCCGCTGCTGCTCGCGGCGCGGATCGCCCGGGCCGACGCGACGGGTGACGCTGGGCGGATCGCGCGGGCGGACCGACCGCGCGGCGCGAGATACGCGATCTTTGCGATCGCGGGCGCACACGGCGTCATGGTCGCCGTCATGGCGATGACGCCCGTGCACCTTCTGCACCAGGGCGCCAACCTCCAGGTCATCGGGCTGACGATCAGTCTGCACATCGCGGGGATGTACGCCCTCGCTCCGGTCTTCGGCATCCTCGCGGACCGGTTCGGGCGGATCGCGACGATCATGATCGGTCAAGCGCTGCTGACTGCCTCGCTGCTGCTGGCTGCCGCCGGCCAGCACTCCACAGTCACGGTCACGATCGCGCTGGTTCTGCTGGGTCTCGGGTGGAGTGCGTCGACGGTTGCGGGCTCCGCCCTGCTCACCGAGTCCTCGGCGGAGGATCTCCGTACCCGCCGCCAGGGACGCAGCGACCTCACCATGAGCCTGGTCGGCGGCATCGGCGCGATCGGCGCGGGGTTCGTCCTCGGCGCCATCGGCTATGGCGGACTCGCACTCGTGGCCCTCGTCATCGTCATCGCGGTGATGGTGCTCGCGCCCTATGCGCGGGCCGGGCAGGCCCCTGCCGCTGAGTGATGGTCCGCCTCGCTCGCGCGATCGACGAGAGGGCACATGCGCGCTGAGCCGCGACATCGCGTGCCGTCTCACCGTCGATGTGGCCTCTCACCGCCGCGCCTAGACTGGGCAGGATGTCTTCTGCACCCGATCCTCGCACCACGACCGCTTCCGGCTCCGATATCCGTGTGCGCTTCTGCCCGTCGCCGACCGGCCTTCCGCACGTCGGAATGATCCGCACGGCGCTGTTCAACTGGGCGTATGCACGGCACAACGGCGGCAGGATGATCTTCCGCATCGAAGACACCGACGCCGCGCGCGACAGCGAAGAGAGCTACCGGCAGCTGCTCGATGCGCTGCGCTGGCTCGAGATCGATTGGGACGAGGGCGTCGAACAGGGCGGACCGCACGCGCCGTACCGGCAGTCCGAGCGCCACGGCATCTACCGCGAGGTGCTGGACAAGCTCATCGCGAGTGGCGCCGTATATGAGTCATACTCGACCGGCGAAGAGATCGACGCGCGAAACGCGGCCGCCGGCCGGGCGAAGCAGCTCGGCTACGACAACTTCGACCGCGCGCTCACCGACGAGCAGCGAGCAGCCTTCCGCGCGGAGGGCCGTGAGCCCGCGTGGCGACTGCGAGTCCCCGACCACGACACCACGTACGTGGATCTCATCCGGGGCGAGGTCACGTTTCCGGCAGGGTCCTTCCCCGACTTCGTGCTCGTGCGCGCCGGCGGGGTGCCGCTGTACACGTTCACCAATCCGGTCGATGATGCCCTCATGGGGATCACGCACGTGCTTCGTGGTGAAGACCTCATGCCGTCCACGGCGCGCCAGCTCGCCCTCTACGCCGCCTTGATCGACGCGGGCGTGACGACCTTCGTCCCGCGCTTTGCCCACATGCCGCTCGTGCTCGGCGAAACCGGCACGAAGAAGCTTTCCAAGCGCGACCCGCAGGCCGACCTCTTTCTGCATCGCGAGCGCGGATTCATCCACGAAGGTCTGCTGAACTATCTGTCGCTGCTCGGGTGGTCGCTGAGCCATGATCGCGATGTCTTCAGCCGAGCGGAACTGATCGACGCATTCGATATCGTCGACGTCAATCCGAACCCCGCACGCTTCGACCAGAAGAAGGCCGAGTCGATCAACGGCGACCACATTCGCATGTTGGCGCCCGACGACTTCGCGGCGCGCCTGGTTCCGTATCTCGCATCGGCCGGCGTCGTGACGGAACCGCTCACGTCCCAGCAGCAGGCGACGCTGGATGCCGCCGCTCCGCTCGTGCAGGAGCGCATGCAGCTCCTGGGTGAGGCGCCGGGACTCCTGGGCTTCCTCTTCCGCGACGATGTCGTCTACGACGACGATGCGCTGAAGGCACTTCCGGCGAACGCGGGGGAGGTGCTGGTCGCGTCGGTGGACGCGCTCAACATCCTTCCCGCGCACAGCTTCACGGCGCCAGCGGTACAGGATGCCCTGACGTCGGCGCTCATCGAGGGGCTCGACCTCAAGCCGCGTGTCGCGTACGGTCCGCTGCGGGTGGCGGTGAGCGGTCGGCGCGTGTCTCCGCCGTTGTTCGAGTCGATGGAGCTCCTCGGCCGGGACGAGTCGGTCCGGCGATTGGGGCTGCTCGCCGAGCGCCTCGGCTGACGCGTCATGGTTTTGCTGGGTGGGAGCCGTGGGCTAAGCTTGACCCTCGGCACGACTTCGGTCGCCCACCCTTGGGGTATGGTGTAATTGGCAACACGGCGGTTTCTGGTTCCGTTGTTCTTGGTTCGAGTCCAGGTACCCCAGC
>NZ_WOYQ01000019.1 GCF_011620665.1 Microbacterium sp. | reverse complement strand
AGGATCGGCCCGAGCTGCGGCAGCAGATCCGGGAGAACGCCGAGGCCGGCGAGTATGGCTCCGACGTGCAGGCCAGACTCGCCGAACTTGAGCAGGCGTTCCAGGACGGCGGCACCCGCACCTTCATCATCGAGCTCCTCCAGGGCGCGTGATGATGGGACACGGGATCCTCGGCGCCCTGCTCACCGTGACGCTGTTCACGAGCATCGTCCCCAGCGATGCGCTCGAGCTGGCCGGCTTCGGCGGGCTCGGCGCCGAGGGGCACACCGGCGCGGGCGCGGTCGTCGCGGTGGTCGACACCGGCATCGATGCGGCCCACCCGGCGTTCTCCGGCAGGATCACCGAAGGCTGGGACTTCGTCGACGGCGACAACGATCCCGCCGATGGCAACGGGCACGGCACCCACGTCGCCGGGATCGTCGCCGCCGCCGCCGACTCGCAGACCCCGGGCGGGGCGCCGCAGGCGACGATCATGCCCGTGCGAGTCCTCGACGATAGTGGCGCGGGCAGCAACGACACCGTCGCGCAGGGCATCCTGTGGGCGGCCGAACACGGCGCCGACGTGATCAACCTCTCCATCGGAGACGCCGGACCGGCCGATCGGTTCCGCAAGGGCGGCCCCGTCGCCCTCGCCATCCGCGCCGTGTCCACCCAGGCCACCGTCGTCGTCGCCGCCGGCAACGATGCCCAATACGAGCAGCTGTTCCGCGCGGGCGTCGACGCGGTCGTCGTGGTCGCCACCGACCCCGCCGGGCAGCCCGCACCCTTCACCAACGTCGGCGACTCCCGCGCCGTCGCCGCGCCCGGCGTCGACATCCGCTCCACCGCACTCACCACCCCGAGCATCATGTTCCCGCAAGGGACCGACGGGTATGCAACCCTGTCCGGCACCTCCATGGCCGCCCCGTTCGTCAGCGCCGAAGCCGCCCTGCTCGCCGCCATCGGGCTCACCCCCACCCAGACCCGGACGGCCGTCACCGGCACCGCCGTGAACACGACCGGCGACCCCCGGCTCGGCGCCGGGATCATCGATGCCCGTGGTGCCGTCACCTCCGTGACCGCGGCATCCGGAGAGACGCCCGTCGCCTCGCCGGCCACCGCTTCCCCGCCGACCCCCACGGGCGCGGTCGCCACCGACCCCGCCGCGAACGCCCCCGAATTCCCGTGGCTGCTCACCATCGCGGGCGGAACTCTCGTGGTCATTGCGATCACCGTGACGATCGCCGTCACCCGCCACCGCGACGGAACGAGAACACCGTGACCTGGACAGAACACCGCTGACCTGAGACCGACCCGCACGCGCCTCGGACCGACACTCACCCAGGCAAGATCTCCAAATCGCCGCTTGAACAGAATGGGAGCGTCGGATCTGCGCTGCGGCGCTGTGGTTGTCGAAAACGACCATGAGTGCGCGCTGTGCGGGACGACGACAATGACCTGGGCGAAGCGTCCGAAAACGGCGTAAGCGCGTCCACCGTCAACCCCTGACCCACCAAGGAGTCTCACCGGGCACGATCGGCGGCGGGTGTGACCGCATCACCGCGACATCCGCTTCCGTCGACCTGCTGACCGCTTCTCGTCGCCACCGCGCATGCCACCCGCCCACGCGGACGAGTGCCGGCTCGGTGAGCTCAGGTACCCCAGATCGCGTCGAGAATCTTCATGCGCACCGTGTGGATGGCCGGGAGGGTCGCGGAGATGGCGGCGACCACCAGCAGGATGACCGAGGTCTGCACGGTCGTCGCGACGTCCGTCTCGAGGGTCACCGGTCCGTTCGGGAAGGTGAAGGGGAAGCGATCGACCAGCGGCACGATCGCGAAGCGGAACAGAAGCGCCCCCAATCCCGTTCCGATCGCCGCCGTGAACATCGACTTCAGCACGTAGCTGCCGACGATCGCGCCGGAGCGGATGCCGATCGCGCGCTCGATGCCGATCTGACGCCGCCGGTTGGTGAGGTCGACATAGGTGATGATGAACACCGTGATCGCCGCCACCAGGAGCGAGATGACCCGCATGATCTGGTTGACGAGATCGAAGGTCTCCACCTGGTCTTGAATTGCGGCGGCGAGCTGCTCCGGCGTCTGAAACTCAACATCGGCGCGAATCGGCTCAAGGTCGGCGACGAGCGCCGCCGCCACCACCCCGGGCTCGGCCTTGACAACGACCCGGGTGGCGCTGTCCGCACCTGGTGCGCTGTCGGCATTGTCGAGCAGCTCGAGCAGGGCGTCGCGTTCGGCCTCGTCGGTCTCCGGCACGCTGTCGGCCCCCGCACGGAGCCCGGCGGCCAATTGCGTTGCCGACTGGGAGAGGCTATCCGCCCCGGTCGCCGCAGTCGCCGCCGAGGCGGCAAGGGCCGCCGAGGCGTCCGAGACCGAACCGGCGCCGGCGGAGAGCTCGGCGGCCGAGGCGGCCAGCTGACCGATGCGCCCGGAGACCTCGGCGGCCCTGGCGGCGAGCGAGGAGGCGGATGTCGCGGCGGCTGCGGCGGCTGCGGACGCCGCGTGCACCAGTCCCACCGTGGTCTGCGCCGAGGCGGCCGTCGCGGCGGTGGATGCCGCGCTCGCATCGAGTTCGGCGCAGAACGCCGGATCAGCGGTCGGCGGGCAGCTTCCCGCGATTGCGGCGGCACCGGTGGCGGCGGCCGCGGCGCCGGTGGCCGTGCTCTCAGCGGCGGAGGTGACGGCCCCGGCCAGCTGATCGGAGAGCCCCGAGAGCGAGTCGGCCAAACCCGACGCACCGCTGGCGAGCAGTCGGCCTGCCTCGTCCAGCTCGCTCGCCGCCGAGGCGAGCGAGGAGGCGGCGGAATCGACCCCACCGGCACCGGAGGCGAGGGCGGCCGCGCTGGCGGAGAGTTGGCCGGATCCGCTCGCGAGGGCCGTTGACGCGTCGGCCAGGGCGGCCGCCTGGTCGGCCGCCGCGTCCAGGGAGCCGGCGATGTCATCGAAGGCGTCATACATGTCTCGGACGCCGGCCGAGTAGTCCACTGTGGGCGCCAGGGCGTCCGCGGCGACGATGGTGATGAAGGCGCTCTGGTCGCTCAGCGCGAAGTTGTTCTGGTAGATGCCGCGCACCGTGAAGGTCGCCACGCTCCCGCCGATCATGGTGACCACCACCTCATCGCCGGCGTGCACCGATTTGAGCGAGGTCGAGTACGCTCTCAGTTCCGGCCGATCGGCCCCCGCGATGTCGATGCCGAGCAGGATCCCGTTCTCGTCGGAGGGGTCAAGGTACTCCCCCTCGATCAGGTTCTCCGGCGTGCTGAAGACCTGGGAGAAGCTGCGCGGATCGATCGCGTCCACGCCCCAGGCGTTCGACTCGTCGCCGAA
>NZ_WOYQ01000011.1 GCF_011620665.1 Microbacterium sp. | reverse complement strand
CCGTGTGGAACGTACGCATCGTCAGCTGCGTGCCGGGCTCGCCGATCGACTGGGCCGCGATGATGCCGACGGCCTCGCCGATGTCGACGAGCTTGCCCGTCGCGAGCGAACGGCCATAGCACTTCGCGCAGACGCCGACAGCCGACTCACACGTGAGAACCGAGCGGACTTTGATCGACTCGATGCCACCGCCCACCAGTGCGTTGATGAGGACGTCGCCCACATCGTCGCCGGCGGTGGCGAGCACGGTGCCGGACGCGTCGACCACATCGGCGGCGAGCGTACGGGCGAACACGGAGTTCTCCACGTTCGCGTCCTTCACGAGCGCTCCGGTGGAGTCCGCCGCGGCGATCGTGAACTCGAGACCCTTTGCGGTGCCGCAGTCGTCCTCACGGATGATGACGTCCTGCGAGACGTCCACGAGCCGGCGCGTGAGATACCCCGAGTCGGCGGTGCGCAGAGCCGTGTCGGCCAGACCCTTGCGTGCACCGTGGGTCGCGGTGAAGTACTCCGCCACCGACAGCCCCTCGCGATACGAGGAGATGATCGGACGGGGCATGATCTCGCCCTTGGTGTTGTTGACGAGGCCCCGGATGCCGGCGATGTTCCGGATCTGCAGCCAGTTGCCGCGGGCACCCGAGGTGACCATGCGGTTGATGGTGTTGTCGGCCGGGAAGTTGTCGCGCATGGCCTGCTGAACCTCGTCGGTCGCTTCGGTCCAGATCTTGATCTGTTCCTGGCGACGCTCGGCGTCGGTCACGAGGCCCTTGTCGAACTGGTTCTGGACCTTGGCAGCGAGCTTCTCGTACTTCGAGATGATCTCGCCCTTGTTCGGCGGCGTGAGGATGTCGCTGAGCGCAACCGTCACTCCCGACCGGGTCGCCCAGTAGAAGCCGGCATCCTTGATGCGGTCCAGGGATGCCGCGACCTCGACCTTGGGGTACTCCTCGGCGAGCTTGTTGACGATCTGCGACAGCTTGCCCTTGTCGGCCTGCTCGCGCACGAACGGGTAGCCCTTGGGGAGCGTGTCGTTGAAGATCGCCTGGCCGAGCGACGCGTCCAGCAGTCCGTGACGCTCATAGCCTTCGGGCGCTTCGCCCTCGAGGAAGGTGAGACCAGGAACGCGGATGCGGACCTTGGCCTGCAGATCGAGAGTGCCCTCGTCCTTGGCCAGGATCGCCTCGCCGACCGAACCGAACACGCGACCCTCGCCGGATGCGCCTTCCTTGACCGTCGTCAGGTGATGAAGGCCGATGATCATGTCCTGCGAGGGCAGGGTCACCGGGCGGCCGTCGGAAGGCTTCAGGATGTTGTTCGAGGCCAGCATGAGGATGCGGGCCTCGGCCTGCGCTTCGACCGACAGGGGCAGGTGGACAGCCATCTGGTCGCCGTCGAAGTCGGCGTTGAACGCTGCGCAGACGAGCGGGTGCAGTTGGATGGCCTTGCCCTCGACGAGCTGTGGCTCGAAAGCCTGGATACCGAGGCGGTGGAGCGTGGGTGCACGGTTGAGCAGGACGGGCCGCTCGCGGATGATCTCCTCGAGCACGTCCCACACCTCGGGACGTGTGCGCTCGACAGCTCGCTTGGCGGCCTTGATGTTCTGGCTGTGACCGAGGTCGATCAGGCGCTTGATCACGAACGGCTTGAAGAGCTCGAGCGCCATCTGCTTGGGCAGACCGCACTGGTGGAGCTTGAGCTGGGGTCCGACGATGATCACCGATCGGCCCGAATAGTCCACGCGCTTGCCGAGCAGGTTCTGGCGGAACCGGCCCTGCTTGCCCTTGAGCATGTCGGACAGCGACTTCAGCGGACGGTTGCCGGGCCCCGTGACCGGGCGGCCGCGGCGGCCGTTGTCGAACAGCGCGTCGACGGCCTCCTGCAGCATCCGCTTCTCGTTGTTGACGATGATCTCGGGGGCGCCGAGGTCGATCAGGCGACGCAGGCGGTTGTTGCGGTTGATCACCCGGCGGTACAGGTCGTTCAGGTCGCTGGTGGCGAATCGGCCACCGTCGAGCTGGACCATCGGACGCAGCTCCGGCGGGATCACCGGGACGACGTCGAGCACCATCGCCGCCGGGCTCATGCCGGTGGACAGGAAGGAGTTGACGACCTTGAGGCGCTTGATCGCGCGGATCTTGCGCTGGCCCTTGCCCTCCGAGATCTGCAGGCGCAGGTTCTCGGCCTCGGCGGCCAGGTCGAACGCCTGGAGGCGGCGCTGGATCGACTCCGCGCCCATGTAGGCCTCGAAGTACTGACCGAAGCGATCCTGCAGCTCGTGGAAGACGTCGTCCTCCTGCTTGAGCTGACCCACCGAGAGACCGCGGAACTCGTCCCACATGCGCTCGAGCTTGGCGATCTGCTCGTCAGCCCCCTTGCGGATGAGGGTCATGTCCTTCTCGGCGACGTCCTTGACCTTCTTCTTCTGGTCGGCCTTGGCGCCTTCGGCCTCGAGAGCTGCGAGCTCCTCCTCCAGCTTCTGGAGGCGGGTCGCGACGCGGGCGTCACGACGGTCGCCCAGGTTCTTGATCTCAAGGCGGAGGTTGGACTCGTGCGTCGGGAGGTCGCGGTGACGCGCATCCTCATCCACCGAGATCACCATGTAGGCGGCGAAGTAGATGACCTTCTCGAGGTCCTTCGGCGCCATGTCCAGCAGGTAGCCCAGACGCGAGGGCACGCCCTTGAAATACCAGATGTGGGTGACGGGCGCGGCGAGCTCGATGTGGCCCATGCGCTCGCGACGGACGGAGGACTTGGTCACCTCCACGCCGCAGCGCTCGCAGACGATCCCCTTGAAGCGGACACGCTTGTACTTGCCGCAGGCGCATTCCCAGTCGCGAGACGGGCCGAAGATCTGCTCGCCGAACAGACCGTCCTTCTCGGGCTTCAGCGTGCGGTAGTTGATGGTTTCGGGCTTCTTGACCTCGCCGTAGGACCAACGACGGATGTCGTCGGCCGTGGCCAGGCCGATGCGAAGCTGATCGAAAGTTTGTGACTCGAGCACTGGTTCTCCTGTGTCGGAATTCTTGGTGTCGGTTGCTGAGCGTGTCGAAGCGTCAGATCTCGTCGATCGACGAGGACTCGAAACGGCTCGAGATGTTGATGCCGAGCTCCTCCGCTGCACGGAAGGCTTCATCGTCGGTGTCACGCAGGTTGACCTCGGTGCCGTCGGCCGAGAGGACCTCGACGTTCAGGCACAGCGATTGCATCTCCTTCATGAGGACCTTGAAGGACTCGGGGATGCCGGGTTCCTGAATGTTCTCGCCCTTGACGATGGCTTCGTAGACCTTCACGCGCCCGACGATGTCATCGGACTTGATGGTCAGAAGCTCCTGAAGCGCGTACGCCGCGCCGTAGGCCTCGAGGGCCCACACCTCCATCTCGCCGAACCGCTGGCCGCCGAACTGCGCCTTGCCGCCGAGCGGCTGCTGCGTGATCATCGAGTACGGGCCTGTCGAGCGCGCGTGGATCTTGTCATCCACGAGGTGGTGCAGCTTCAGGATGTACATGTAGCCGACCGACACGGGAGCCGGGAACGGCTCACCCGACCGACCGTCGAACAGCAGGGTCTTGCCCGACCCGTCGATCAGACGCTCCCCGTCGCGGTTGGGTCGGGTCGAGTTGAGCAGGCCCACGATCTCGTCCTCGCGCGCGCCATCGAACACGGGCGTGGCGACCTTCGTCCCCGGCGCCGCCGCGCGCGCATTCGCCGGAAGGTCCTCAGCCCACTTCGGCGAGCCCTCGACGTCCCAGCCCTGCTTGGCGATCCACCCGAGGTGGGTCTCCAGCACCTGACCGAAGTTCATTCGCCCCGGGATGCCGAGCGGGTTCAGCACGACGTCCACGGGCGTGCCGTCGGCGAGGAAAGGCATGTCTTCGACGGGCAGGATCTTCGCGATGACGCCCTTGTTGCCGTGACGGCCGGCGAGCTTGTCGCCCTCGGTGATCTTGCGCTTCTGGGCGATGTAGACCACGACGCGGCGATTGACGCCCGAGCCGAGCTCGTCGTCGCCGTCTTCGGCGTTGAACTCCTTGACGGCGATGATCGTGCCCTGCTCGCCGTGAGGCACCTTCAGGGAAGTGTCGCGGACCTCGCGACTCTTCTCGTTGAAGATCGCGCGGAGCAGACGCTCCTCGGCGGAAAGCTCCGTCTCGCCCTTGGGCGTCACCTTGCCGACCAGGATGTCGCCCGGCCGCACCTCGGCGCCGATGCGGACGATGCCGCGGTCGTCGAGGTCCTTCAGCAGGTCAGGGCTGACGTTGGGGAGGTCACGCGTGATCTCCTCCTTGCCGAGCTTGGTGTCGCGGGCATCCACTTCGTACTCCTCGATGTGGATCGAGGAGAGCGTGTCGTTCTTGACGAGTTCCTGGCTGAGGATGATGGCGTCCTCGAAGTTGTGGCCCTCCCACATCATGAACGCGACGAGGAGGTTCTTGCCGATCGCCAGTTCGCCGTTCTCGGTCGCGGGACCATCGGCGATCACTTCGCCGACCTCGACCCGCTCGCCCGCCGAGACGATGACACGCTGGTTGTAGGAGTTGCCCTGGTTGGACCGATCGAACTTGCGGAGGAAGTAGTCCTTCGTGCCGCCCTCGTCGAGCTGCACGGTGACGACGTCGGCCGAGACCTCGGTGACCACACCGGCCTTTTCGGCGATGACGACGTCACCGGCGTCGATCGCCGCGAAGCCCTCCATGCCCGTACCGACGAGAGGCGAGTCGCTCCGCAGCAGGGGCACCGCCTGACGCTGCATGTTGGCGCCCATGAGGGCGCGGTTCGCGTCGTCGTGCTCGAGGAAGGGAATCAGAGACGTACCGACCGACACCATCTGGCGTGGCGAGACGTCCATGTAGCCGATCTCCTCGGCGTGGAAGAGGTCGACCTCGCCACCGTCGCCGCGACGTGCAAGCACGCGATCCTGGGCGAAGGAGCCGTCCTTCTTCAGCTCCGCGCCGGCCTGGGCGACGATGTACTCGTTCTCCTCGGCGGCCGTCAGATAGTCGATGTTGTCGGTGACTTTGCCGTCTTCGACGCGACGGTAGGGAGTCTCGATGAACCCGAACGCGTTGATGCGGGCGAACGAGGCGAGCGAGCCGATCAGGCCGATGTTCGGGCCTTCCGGGGTCTCGATGGGGCACATGCGGCCGTAGTGGGACGGGTGGACGTCACGCACCTCGACACCGGCGCGCTCACGGCTGAGCCCGCCCGGCCCCAGCGCCGACAGGCGACGCTTGTGAGTCAAACCCGCGAGCGGGTTGTTCTGGTCCATGAACTGCGACAGCTGGGACGTTCCGAAGAACTCCTTGATCGCAGCGACGACGGGGCGCACGTTGATCAGGGTCTGCGGCGTGATCGCCTCGATGTCCTGCGTGGTCATGCGCTCGCGGACGACGCGCTCCATGCGCGACAGACCCGTGCGGACCTGGTTCTGGATCAGTTCGCCGACGGCGCGGATGCGACGGTTGCCGAAATTGTCGATGTCATCGACCGACAGGCGGATCTCGGCCGGCTTGCCGGCACGGACACCGGGAATCGAGACGTCGCCGCGGTGGATCGCGACGAGGTACTTGATCGTCGAAACGATGTCCTCAACGGTCAGGACGGAGTCGCTGAGCGGCTTGTCGAGCCCGAGCTTCTGGTTGATCTTGTAGCGACCGACCTTGGCCAGGTCATAGCGCTTGGAGTTGAAGTAGAAGTTGTCCAGCAGCGCACGGGCGGCCTCGGCGGCAACCTGCTCGCCGGGACGCAGCTTGCGGTAGATGTCGCGGAGGGCATCTTCCTTCGTGAGGATGGTGTCTTTGCTGAGGGTGTCCTCGATGGACTCGTATCCGGCGAACTCCGTCAGGATGTCTTCGCTGGACAGACCCAGAGCCTTCAGGAACACCGTGACGGACTGCTTGCGCTTGCGGTCGATGCGGACGCCGACCTGGTCGCGCTTGTCGATCTCGAACTCGAGCCAGGCGCCGCGGCTGGGGATCACGCGTGCCGAGACGATGTCCTTGTCGCTCGTCTTGTCGGGGGTCTTGTCGAAGTAGACACCCGGTGAGCGCACGAGCTGAGAGACGACGACACGCTCGGTGCCGTTGATGATGAAGGTGCCCCTGCCGGTCTGAAGCGGGAAGTCGCCCATGAAGACCGTCTGCGTCTTGATCTCACCCGTGAGGTGGTTCATGAACTCGGCCTCGACGTAGAGCGGGGCTGCGTAGGTCTTGCCGCGCTCCTTGCATTCCTCGATCGAGTACTTCTCGGGCTCGAGGTAGGGGTTCGTGAAGCTCAGCTGCATCGTCTCGCCGAGATCCTCGATCGGCGAGATCTCCTCGAAGATCTCCTCGAGGCCGCTCGTGGACGGCACGTCGGTGCGTCCGGCCTCCTCCGCCTCGGCGACACGGGCCTTCCAGGCCTCGTTCCCGACGAGCCAGTCGAAAGACTCCGTCTGCAGCGCGAGAAGGTCGGGGACCGTCAGCGTGTCAGAGATCTTGGCGAACGAGAGGCGCGAAGCACCTCGGCCGTTCTTGGGGGTGGTGGTGGAATTGGTTGCGTTGCGCGCAGCAGCCAAGGGATTACCTCCATGAGCCCGGGCGGGGGCCGGTTCCTTGTCGTCAGGTGGAGTGCTCCCGATTCCCGACACCTGTCGCACGCGCCGCCGGAGCGGGGGCTGCAGGCACAAGCCGACCACCATATGAGGGCATGGGGGAAGGGAGCGCAACTACCGACTATATGCCGCGCGACGCGCCATGTCCAGCTCAATCCTTGACGAGTTTCGGATGCTGCGGTATAAACGCCGTCCTGGCCCCTTCTCGCGAGAAACCACTTACGCGCGAAAAGCCACCGCTGCCGCGGTTTCTCGCGGCGAATGTGGTTTCTCGCAGGGGGTCAGTGCGCGTGACGGAACCGCACGCGCGTGCCGGGGCGCGCCTGTGCAAGGAGGTCACGGGCCCGGTCGGTCGCCACCGCGATGACCGGGTAGCCCCCGGTCACGGGCGCATCGGGGCCGAGGATCACCGGCCGGCCGTCGTGCGGGACCTGCACCGCGCCCGGCAGCATCCCCTCACTCGGAATCTCGCCGGCGCGGATGCGCTCCAGCGGCGGACCCTCGAGACGGATGCCCGCCCGATCGGCCGCGGTGGACACCGTCCAGACCGTGTCGAACAACGCCGTCGCGGAGCCGAACCAGTCGGCGCGGGGGCCGGGCGCGAGCTCGACCGTGATCACGGCGTCTTCCGGAGGTCCCCACGGCTGCAGCGCCAGCGACGGGATGTCGGCGATCGCCGCGTCATCGAGGCGCAGCTCGTCACCGTCGGCGAGCGGGCGTGGGCCGAGTCCCGCGAGGCGATCGGTCGCGCGCGATCCGGCCACCTGAGGGCCGCCGATGCCACCGCGGACGGCGAGATACCCGCGGGCGCCGCGCGTGAACGCGTCGATGTGCAGCTCGGTGTCCGCGGGCCACGGATGCGCCCCGTAGGCGCTGACTTCGCGTCCGTCGATCCGGATCGGCCCCCAGGCGCCGGTGATGGCGATCCACAGGTGGCGGCGCGCACGCACGCGCAAGCCGCCCATCGTGATCTCGATCCCCGCGGCCGCTTCGTCGTTGCCCACGAGCCGATTCGCCGTGCGGAGCGCCGCCCGGTCGGCGGCACCGGATCGTGCGATTCCCTCGGCCAGGTGCCCGGATCTCCCCTGGTCTTGGATGGTCGCGAGCGCACCCGTCGCGACGACGCGCACATCACCCCGGTCGGCGCTGGAGCTGTCGGCCGGCAAGGGGTCGCTCGCGGGGAGTGCCGCGACGGAAAGCGGGGCGGGGGATGCGGGGGTGAAGCGCACGCGCATCCCGGGAGCCAGCACAGCGAGCCCGGCGGCGGGATCGAACAGTGCGGCGCGTGTCATCCCGATCAGCTGCCACCCACCGGGGGTCGCCCGCGGGTACGCGCCGGTGAACTCCCCCGCCAGTCCCACGGAGCCGGCGGGCACCCGCGCACGCGGTG
Organism: Microbacterium sp.; assembly: GCF_011620665.1. Taxonomy (GTDB): domain Bacteria; phylum Actinomycetota; class Actinomycetes; order Actinomycetales; family Microbacteriaceae; genus Microbacterium. The sequence goes on along the minus strand of NZ_WOYQ01000011.1, from coordinate 8,271 downwards.
TCGCCCGCCGCGGCACGTGGACGGGCCAGTCCGGGCTGACAAGGTACCCGAAGCCGGGCGCGAAGCCCGTGAAGGCGACGGTCCACTCCGCCGCCGCGTGCCGGGCGATGAGGGCGTGGACGCTCATTCCGAGCTCGGAGGCGACGGCGGCGAGGTCTTCGCCGTCGTATGTGATCGGGAGGACGACACTCGCGCCCGGGTGCACCTCGACCGCGGCATCCGCACCGTCTGCGATCCACGCGCGCGTCGCCGAGAGCGACAGCACCGTCGGATCCACGACGACCAGCACGGTGCGCGCGGCGGGCACCAGATCGATCACTCCGGCGGGACGGGATGCGGTCAGTCGCGCGTGCAGGGCCAACACGTCGGCGAGGGCATCCACCTCGGCCAGCACCGCGCGCTCACCGAAGGGCAGCGTGCGCGGGGTCACCACGGCGCCCGCACCGTCGCCTCGGCCGCGTCGAGCGCTGCGCGCACCGCGCGAGCCATCTCCACGGCACCGGAGGAGTCGCCGTGGAGGCAGAGCGAGACCGCAGCGGTGCGCAGGGCGGTACCGTCCTGAGCATCGAGCGTCGCCTCCATCACGACGCGCAGCGCGCGGGCGGCGACCCGGTCCGGTTCGGTCAGCAGCGCCGCCGGATTCCCGCGCGGCACGAGGGATCCGTCCGGCAGGTAGGCGCGATCGAGGAACGCCTCGCGACGGAAGGGAAGTCCGGCCGCGGCAGCGGCACGGTCGATCTCGCCATCCATGCCGAGGATCGGAACTGCGCGGCCGAGCACCTGCGACAGATCTGACACGGCTGCAGCGACCGCCCACGCCTCCGCCCGGTCATCCCGGATCGCGTGGTACAGCGCGCCGTGCGGCTTGACATAGCGGATGTCGGCGCCTGCGTCCCACAGTGCGCGCAGCTGTGCGGACACGCTCTCCCGCAGCTCTTCCCGCGGCATCCGCAGGCGGTTGCGGCCGAATCCGGCGCGGTCGGGATAGGACGGATGCGCGCCGACAGCCACGCCGTGCCGGTGGGCGAGCGCGACGGCATCCCTCATCGAGGCGGCGTCACCGGCATGTCCGCCGCACGCGATCGACGCGCTCGAGATGACCGCGAACATCGCCGCGTCGTCGGCCGTCGGCGCCCCATCGACGGTTTCGCCGAGATCCGCGTTCAGGTCGATCGCAGTCATGCACCCACGGTACCCGCGCCGCAGCTCGCCCGACGGTGCGATGTGCCCGAGCAGGCGCGGGTACCGTGTGCACCATGGCCAGAGCGCACATCGAAGACTCCGACGCCTCCGCGCGTCTGTCCGATGGGACGATCGCGCGGGTGGTCCCCAGCCGATTCGCGGGCGGCTTCGAACTCGACGTCGACGGCACACCGCAGTCGCACGTGGACCTCGACGATCCGACCCATCTGCACTTCGAGTACGTCGCCCGGATGGGCGCGGTCATCGACCGGCTCCGGATGCCGGGCGCGCCTGTCACCGCCATCCATCTCGGCGGAGGCGCTCTGACCCTGCCTCGCTACGTCGAGCAGACACGGCCGGGCTCCCGCCAGCAGGTGATCGAGCTGGAGCAGCCCATCATCGACCTCGTTCGGGAGCACCTTCCGCTGCCACGCGGGGCGCAGATCCGCGTGCGCATCGGCGATGCCCGCGATGTGGCCGGCCGATTGCCCGCGGGCCTGCGGGGCACGGCCGACCTCGTCGTCTCGGACGTGTTCGCGGGTGCACAGACCCCCGCACACCTCACGACCGTCGAGTACTACCGAATCGTCGCGTCGCTGCTGGCGCCGGAGGGTGTGCTGCTGGTCAACGTAGCCGACGGCGCGGGCCTGGCGTTCGCGCGCCGTCAGGTGGCGACGATCCGCGCGGTGCTGCCCGAGGTGATCGTCCTGGCGGAAGTGCAGACGCTCAAGGGGCGCCGATTCGGCAACCTCGTCATCGCCGCGTCGGCCGCGCCGCTTCCCACCGAGTGGCTTCCGCGGTTGATGGCGGCAGGACCCCACCCCGCGAAGGTCGCCCAGGGGACCGAGCTCGACGACTTCGTGCGGGGGTCGGCTCCGGCGACCGACGCCGATGCCACCGCATCGCCGAAACCTGCGTCATCCGTGTTCGAACGCTGAGTCGGCGCACGCGGCGTGCCCTCTGAGCTTCCGCCGCGGACCGGGTGACACTGGATGGACGCGTCGGAAGGAAGGAGCCGCCTGTGAGCTACATCAAGGGATATGACCCGGAGACTCTGCGCGAGATCGTCGACGCCCACCAGTGCGCTGAACGACTGGGCGAGCTGGGCGACCAGCGCAGTCTCGCCGCCCTGCTCGAGCGCGTGTGGCTCATGAAGGTGCTCGGCCTGCTCGATGATGCGCTCGTGGTCTCGGAGCAATCGGTTCGCCTGGCGCGGATGGGCGGCACGCGCAAAGACCTGCTGCGCGCGCGCATCCTGCACGCGTCGGTGCAGCAGCAGCGCGGCGCCTACGCCGCGGCGCACCAGGAGCTCACGACGTGCGCCGAGGAAGCCGAGGGTCAGGGCTGGTCGGCGCTGGCCGCCTTCGCCTATCAGCACCGCGGGAAGGTCAGCTTCGACGCCGACGATTTCACCGACGCGCGCGCCGATTTCAAGAGGGCGCTGTTCCTGCGACAGGGAGCCGGCGCCCCGGAGGAGGAGCTCGCGTCGACGCTCGAGGCGATCAGGGCGACCGAGTACCGACGGACTGCGGCATCCGTCGCCGGCTGAGTGTCGTACATATATTCTACTCTTTCCGGTATGACCGAAAACCTCAATCATGTCTGATCTGCCATCCGTCCGCCGTGAAGCGGAGCTGCTCATCGCGGCACATCTCGACGCGTCGTGGTCGTTTGCGTTCGACAACGCGAAGCGCCGCGCCGGCGCCTGCGACTACACCCGGAAGAGAATCACCGTCTCCCGCTATCTCTGCGCGCGCTATGACGACGACACCAACCGCCAGACGCTTCTGCACGAGGTCGCGCATGCGCTCGCCGGCGCGCGTGCGGCGCACGGCGCGGCGTGGAAGCGCGTCGCGCGGTCTCTCGGCTACACCGGTGGCACCACCCACCCGGGTGAACCCGCGAACGAACTTGCGCCATGGGTCGGCGTCTGCCCGGCCGGTCACACGGCCTACCGGCATCGCACGGCGACACGGCCGACATCGTGTGCGCGATGTTCCCGGTCGTTCGATGAGAGATTCCTTTTCGTGTGGACACGCCGCGAGATCTCGCCCGCGACGCGCCTTGCGGCGATGACCCCGCGCTGAGCCGCGCATCGCCCGATCAGGCGCGGGCGTCGACCACGGGGACGAGGGCGAGCACAAGACCGAGGACGTTGCGGGCACCGCGCTGCAGCTCTCCGATCGTCAAGCCGTCCGGACGCGCGAGGGATTGTGCGATCGAATCGTCCACGTAGGACTGGGGACCGGCATCCGTCTTCGCTCCTCCGGGCATGAGCACGTCGACCTGCGCCCGCACGCGGTAGGCGCTGTTCTCCAGCGCGGGAAACAGCGGGTCGACGGCGTTCTCCATCCACCAGTCGGTCATGACGCACCCGGTGTAGCCCCACTCGCCCCGGAGAATGGTCGTGACCAGGTCATGGTGGTAGTGGGCCCAGACGCCGTTGATCTGGTTGTACGACGTCATGATCGCGAGCGGCGCCGCCTCGCGCACGCAGATCTCGAAGCCGCGCAGGTAGATCTCGCGCAACGCACGCTCCGAGACGCGGGAATCGTTGCGCGTCCTGTTCGTCTCCTGATTGTTGGCCGCGAAGTGCTTGGGGCAGGCAGCCACCCCGCGCGACTGGATACCCTGCACGATCGCCGCGGCCGTACGGCCGGTGACGAGCGGGTCCTCCGAGAAGTACTCGAAGTTGCGGCCGCAGAGCGGGTCGCGGTGGATGTTCATGCCCGGGCTCAGGAGCACGTCGGAGCCCTTCCGGATCATCTCCTGTGCGTGCAGAGCAGCCAACTCACGCACGAGCGGCGGGTTCCACGTCGAGGCGAGAGCCGTGCCCGAGGGCAGCAGCGACGCGTACGACGAGAGGCGGATGCCGCTCGGTCCATCGGTGGCGGTCACCGGACGCACGCCCCTCGCGCGGAGCGCAGCCGAGACGCCGCCGAGAACGCCGGCATTGCCGGCCGCGCCGAGGGGCGAGTGCATCGTGATATCGCCGCGGGCAATGTCAGCGAGTTCGACGGGCGTGAGCTGCGCGACGAACTCATCGAGGGTTGCCTCGCCCGCCACGACCGCGTCGAACGTCAGCGATGCCGCCGGTTCGGCTGGTTCAGGCAGCGCCGGCGGCAGTTGGCGAAGGATGCGATCTCGCAGATCCGCCGTGGACACGGGTGCCGGCGCGAAGGCGACCCGCGCTGTTCCGTCTGCGTCTCGGGCGAGCGTCATGCGGTCGAAGGGCAGGACCGGGGCGGCGGCCTCGGTGACCTGCCGGACGACCCGGAGATCCGGGATCGTCACGATCGACTCCGCGACCGCGGTGCGCACGTCGGTGCCCACGAAGAACCGATAATCACCGGGTTCGAGCACCCACGCGCTGCGATGACCCGTGACTCCCGCGTCGTCGTACGACGCGAGCTCGTCCATCGCCACCCTCAGGTCGACGCGCTCGGATCGGCCGGGCAGCAGGATGGCGGTCTTGCGGTAGGCGACGAGGCGCCGCGCGGGCTGGCTGAGAGACCCGTCGGGCGCCGCGACATAGACCTGCACGGTTTCCGCTCCCGCACGGTTTCCGGTGTTGCGCACCTCGATGCTCAGTTCGGCGCCGTCGGCGATGAACCGCGCTCGCGTCGTCAGCGCGAAGGTCGTGTACCCGAGCCCGAAGCCGAACGGGAAGAGCACGCGCTCCGGCGCGAACGTCTCGAAGTAGCGATAGCCCACGAAGATGTCCTCCGCGTAGGTGTTCGCCTCGGGGTCGCCGAAATTCGCGGAGCTCGGGTAATCGGGGTAGCTGAGGGCGATCGCGTCGGTGAGCTTCCCCGTGGCGGGGGTCTCACCGGAGAGGACGGCCGCGACGGCCCGCGCGCCCTCCATCCCGCCCTGCCAAGCCGCGACCAGGCCCGTGATCCGATCGCCGTAGTCGGCGAGCCACGACACGTCCATGACATTCCCGGCGTCGAGGACCACGACGGTGCGCGAGAAGGATGCCGTCACGGCATCCAGGAGCGCGCGCTCGGCCACATCGAGGTAATAGCTCCCGGCCTCGAGGACGCTTTCGCGCGCCTCACCGGCCGCGCGGCCGATGACGACGACAGCGGTGTCGGCGCGTGTCGCCGCGGCGGTCACAACGACGGGATCGAGCGGCATCTCGGCGAGATGGTGGGGCCACTGACCCCACGTGCCGGTGAGCTCCGGGGGGTGCGCGGCGCACCATGCGGAATAGAGATCGGCCACCTCGGCATCCACCGCGACGCCTGCATCCCGGAGGCCCGCCACGAGGTTCCAGATGTAGGGGACCTTGACGTCGCCGCCCGATCCGTAGCCCACGGCGAACCAGTCCAGTTGCGTCCGGCCGAACACCGCAACCGGGCGGCTGCCGAGCGGGAGAACACCATCGTCGTTCCGGAGCAGCACGACGCCTTCGGCGGCGGCCTGCCGTGCCATGCGCGCGAGCGCCGGATCCAGACCCGGATCAGTGTCTTCCAGAGCCGTCGACAGCTGGGCGACCGACTCGATCGCGGCCGCGCCGTGTGAGCGGTCGCCGGATTCGGCAGCGGGATGCAGCGGCACTGGTGTTCCTCCGAACGGGAATCTGGAGAGGCGTGGGAGCGCTCTCATGATACCCGACGCACGTCTTCGGAATGCGAGACTGGGGTGATGCGCATCCTGCTCAAGCTCGTCATCGACTGCGACGCGGATGCGGCGTGGCGAGCCGTGCACTCCCCGCGCGCTGTCGCCGAGTTGTACGGCCCCCTGATGGACCTGTCACCACTCGATGCCCACGGGTTGCCGCCGACGTGGGAGCCCGGCGGCGACGTGCCGGTGCAGCTCACGCTGGCCGGCATCATGCCGATGGGGCGCCAGCTGATTCATTTCAGCGAACGCACCGCGCAGGACGCGAACGGATCGGTGCGCATCTTCCGCGACAGCGGCATTCCGCTCACGGGCCCACTGGCGAACCTGGACGTCTGGGACCACCAGATGGCGATCTCACCGGCCCCCGGCGATCCGACCAAGACCCTGTGGCGCGATCGGCTCACGATCGGCGGCCCCGCCGCGATCATCGCGTGGCCGATGCTGTGGGCGACCTGGCAGTGGCGCGCGGCGCGGATCAGGGCCATGGCGCCGACCTGGGCGCATGACCCGGAGTCGGCGCGGACCGCATCCGACTGACAGGCATCGCATGCGGCGAGGGGCCTCTGCCCCTAGATTGTGGACTACACGATCCCATTCGGAGGTAACCCATGAACATTCGCGCACGTTCCACCGCGGCTGTCGTCGTCGCCGCGTCTCTTCTCCTCTTCGCGGGCTGCACCTCATCCGAACCCGTCGCGGATGACACATCGTCGCAGACCGACGACACGACGATCGAAACCGACGCCGCGTCGGACGACACCGACGCAGATGCAGATGCAGACGCAGACGCAGCCGCAGACGCGAGTCCAGCGGGCGGCGCCGTGTACACCGATCCTGCGGTGGACTCGGCATCGGTGACCGTGTCTCCGTCGGGCTTCGACCCCGCTGCGATCTCGGTGCCGGTCGGGGGCACCGTCACCTTCATGGGCGGCGACGACGGCCCGCACGGAATCTACGTCGGTGACCTCGACGGCTACAGCGTGATGGGCGGACTTACCGCGACCTTCCGATTCGACCTCGCCGGCACCTACACGGTGTACGACGAGATCAGCGAGGCATCGGCGACCGTCACCGTCGGGTGACCGCCCTGTCGCCGACCGCCCCGACGCGTTACGGTCCGGACACAGGCTGAAACCAACGGGAAACGTCGGAGGACCAAGATCGATCACACGGGGCACGATCCCACCGGCACCCGAAACGGTCCCCGTCGGCGGTAGCACGAAGAGGTTCAGTCGAGCAAAGATGGAGACCGGCATGACGACGGTGCGCGCAGCAATCACCCAAACCACCTGGACGGGCGACAAGGACTCGATGCTCGACAGGCACGAGCAGTTCGCGAGGGATGCCGCCGCCCAGGGCGCGCAGGTCATCTGCTTCCAGGAGCTGTTCTACGGGCCGTACTTCGGCATCACGGAGGACAAGAAGTACTACCGCTACGCCGAACCGGCCGACGGGCCCATCGTGCAGCGATTCGCGGCGCTGGCCGCCGAGCTGAACATGGTCATGATCCTCCCGATCTATGAGGAGGACATCACCGGCGTGTACTACAACACGGCCGTCGTCGTCGACGCCGACGGGACGATCCTCGGCAAGTACCGCAAGCACCACCTGCCGCACCTGGACCGCTTCTGGGAGAAGTTCTACTTCCGGCCCGGCAACCTCGGCTACCCCGTGTTCGACACGGCAGTCGGCAAGATCGGCGTCTACATCTGCTACGACCGGCACTTCCCCGAGGGCTGGCGCGAGCTGGGGCTGAACGGCGCGCACATCGTCTTCAACCCGAACGCGACCAAGCCCGGCCTCTCCAACCGCCTGTGGGAGATCGAGGGCCCGTGCGCGGCCGTCGCGAACGGCTACTTCGTGCTGCAGCCGAACCGCGTCGGGCGCGAGGACAACGAGTACGGCGAACTCGCCGTGGACTTCTACGGCACGAGCCAGGTGATCGATCCGCGCGGCAACTTCGTCGGCGAGCGCGGGTCGGCCACCGACGAAGAGGTGCTCATCCGCGACCTCGACATGGACATGGTGCAGGAGATGCGCGACGACTGGCAGTTCTACCGCGACCGTCGTCCCGACTCCTACTCGATGATCGCGAAGCCATGAGCGCCACCACGCGCCGTGAAATCTAGCGCCCGCAGCAGACAGCGGCGCTCGGGAAAGGGAGAGGAACACCCCTCATGACCACCACACTCATCACCGGCGGCACCGTCGTCTCGGCGACCGGCCGCGCGGCGGCCGACGTGCTGATCGACGGCGAGATGATCGTCGCGGTCCTCCAGCCGGGCTCGGAACTGCTCGGGACGGATGTCGCGGCATCCGCCGACCGTGTCATCGACGCGACCGGCAAGTACGTCATCCCCGGCGGCATCGACGCCCACACGCACATGCAGATGCCGTTCGGCGGTACGGACGCGAGCGACACGTTCGAGACCGGTTCTCGCGCCGCGGCGTGGGGCGGCA
>NZ_WOYQ01000024.1 GCF_011620665.1 Microbacterium sp. | reverse complement strand
GATCATGCAGCTGCATCATGACAAGCACCACCAGGCCTACGTGACCGGAGCGAACACGGCGCTCGAACAGCTCGCCGAGGCCCGCGACACCGGCAACCTCGCGAACGTCAACAGGCTCGAGAAGGACCTTGCGTTCAACCTGGGCGGTCATGTCAATCACTCGATCTTCTGGACCAACCTCTCGCCGGACGGCGGCGGGGAGCCCGAGGGCGAGTTGAAGTCGGCGATTGATGAGCACTTCGGCGGTTTCGAGAAGTTCCGGGCGCACTTCACGGCCGCCGCCACCGGCATCCAAGGTTCAGGCTGGGCTGTCCTGAGCTGGGACGTCCTCGGTGAGCAGCTGATCATCCAGCAGCTGTTCGATCAGCAGTCGAACACGGCGCAGGGCACAGTGCCGATTTTCCAGCTCGACATGTGGGAGCATGCCTTCTACCTCGACTACCTCAACGTCAAGGCCGACTACGTCAAGGCCGTGTGGAACATCGCGAACTGGGGCAACGTCGCCGAGCGCTTTTCCACGGCACGCGAGAAGACGTCGGGGCTGCTCGCGTAGTAGGGTCATGGTCAGGTGAGGATGCCGGGTCTTCCTCCCGGCAACGGGGCGAAGACCGGCATCTTCTTCTGTCCAACAGAAGCGTTTCGGGTGCGCCGCAGAGGCGCGTCCGTGCGACATACAACGGGAGACGACAACGTGTCTGTCAAGATCGGAATCAACGGCTTCGGCCGCATCGGACGTAACTTCCTCCGCGCCGCTCTCGCGCAGGGAGCAGACCTTGAAATCGTCGCGGTCAACGACCTCACCGACAACAAGACCCTCGCCCACCTGCTGAAGTACGACTCCGTCGGCGGTCGCCTCGACGCCGAGGTCTCGTTCGACGCGGACTCGATCACGGTCAATGGCAGGAGCATCAAGGTCTTCGAAGAACGCGACCCCGCAAACCTTCCTTGGGGCGACTTGGGAGTCGACATCGTCATCGAGTCGACCGGCCGTTTCACTCACGCGGCGGATGCCAAGAAGCACATCGCCGGTGGCGCCAAGAAGGTCATCATCTCGGCGCCCGGCACCGACGTCGACGGCACATTCGTGATGGGCGTCAACGACGGTGACTATGACTCGGCGACGATGAACGTCATCTCCAACGCCTCGTGCACCACCAACTGCCTCGCACCCCTGGCCAAGGTCTTCAACGACAACTTCGGCATCGAGCGCGGGTTCATGATGACCGCTCATGCCTACACGGCCGACCAGAACCTTCAGGACGGCCCGCACAGCGACCTCCATCGTTCGCGCGCGGCGGCGATCAACATCGTCCCCGCCTCGACCGGAGCCGCCAAGGCCATCGGTCTCGTCCTGCCCGAGCTGAAGGGCAAGCTCAGCGGCTCGTCCTATCGCGTGCCCGTGCCCACCGGATCGATCGTCGACCTCACGATCATCACACCGACCGAAGGCCTGACGGCCGAGACCGTCAATGCGGCCTACCAGAAGGCCGCCGCTGAGGGCGCCCTCGTGGGCTTCCTGAAGTACAACGAGGACGCGATCGTTTCCAGCGACATCCAGCTCGACCCGCACTCGTCGGTGTTCGACGCCGGTCTGACCAACGTCAGCGGAAACCTCGTCAAGGTCTCGTCGTGGTACGACAACGAGTGGGGCTACTCCAACCGCCTCGTCGACCTCACCGAGCTCGTCGCAGACAAGCTCTGAGGCTTCACCATGCCTCTGCGCACCCTCGATTCACTGGGTTCGCTGGCCGGAAAGCGCGTCATCGTCCGTGTTGACTTCAACGTCCCTCTGAAAGAGGGCGTCATCACGGACGATGGCCGTATCCGGGCGGCGCTTCCCACACTCAACCACCTGCTCAACAGTGGTGCCCGGGTGATCGCGTGCTCGCATCTGGGGCGTCCGGACGGGACTCCGGACGCGAAGTACAGCCTCCAACCTGTCGCGCAGCGACTGTCGGAGCTCCTCGGCAGCCCCGTGGCGTTTGCGCGCGACACCGTGGGGGAGTCGGCGCAGGGGGCCTCCGCCGCCCTCGATGACGGCGAGATCGCCGTCATCGAGAACCTCCGCTTCGAGCCCGGCGAAACCGCCAAGGATGACGCCGAACGTCGCGCGTTCGCCCAGAAGCTGGCCGACCTCGGAGATGCGCTCGTCTCCGATGGATTTGGAGTCGTTCACCGCAAGCAGGCCTCGGTCTACGAGCTCGCGGACCTCCTGCCGTCGGCAGCCGGGCTCCTGATCGAGAAGGAGGTCGACGTGCTCGACCGTCTGACCGAGAATCCGGAGCGTCCCTACACAGTCGTGCTCGGCGGGTCCAAAGTCAGCGACAAGCTCGGCGTCATCGAGCACCTCTTGCCCCGGGCCGACAAGATCCTGGTCGGAGGCGGGATGCTCTTCACTTTCCTCGCGGCCCAAGGCCACCCCGTCGGCAGGAGTCTGCTCGAGGCCGACCTGATCGATACTGTCCGCGGTTACATCGAGACAGCGCACGAGCGCGGGGTGGAGCTCATTCTTCCGGTGGATGCCGTGATGGCCTCGGGCTTCGCCGCCGGCGCCGATCACGTCGTCGCCCGGTCGGACGCCCTCGAGGACACGCCGTTCGGTGCAGATGGCATGGGTCTCGATATCGGCCCGACCTCCGCGGAGATCTTCGCAGATGCCATCCGCAGTTCCAAGACGGTGTTCTGGAACGGCCCGATGGGCGTGTTCGAGATGCCCGCCTTCGCCGCGGGGACACGGACGATCGCCGCCGCCCTGACACATGTCGACGGACTGTCGGTCGTCGGGGGTGGCGATTCGGCTGCGGCCGTGCGCCAGCTCGGGTTCACCGACGACCAGTTCGGTCATATCTCCACGGGTGGCGGCGCCAGCCTGGAGTTCTTGGAGGGCAAGAAGCTGCCCGGTTTGGAGATCCTCGGATGGCAGTGAGAACCCCGTTCATCGCGGGCAACTGGAAGATGAACCTCGACCACCTGCAGGCGGTCGCCTTCGTGCAGAAGCTGCACTGGACGCTGAAGGAAGCCGGGCACGAAGTGGGCTCTGTCGAGGTCGGCCTCTTTCCGCCGTTCACCGACATCCGCACCGTGCAGACGCTGCTGGACGCCGACAAGATTCCGTTCTCACTGGGCGGACAGGACCTTTCGATGAAAGACTCGGGCGCCTACACGGGAGAGATCTCGGGCGCCTTCCTCAAGAAGCTCGATTGCGGCTATGTCATCATCGGCCACTCGGAACGTCGCGACTATCACGCAGAGACGGATGAGGTCGTCTCCGCCAAGGTGCAGGCGGCTCTGCGCCATGGGCTCACCCCGGTGATCTGCGTCGGCGAGACTGCTGCCGACCTCGAAGAGTTCGGCGCGTCGGCGGTGCCGGTGGGCCAGTTGCGTGTCGCGCTCGAAGGAGTTCCCTCAGCTGCTGACATCGTCGTGGCGTATGAACCGGTGTGGGCGATCGGGTCGGGTCAGGCGGCCACACCCGAACAGGCTCAGGATGTGTGCGCGAAGCTGCGCGAGGTGATCGTCGACGTTCTCGGTGCGGACGCGGGAGAGCGCACCCGCGTGCTGTACGGCGGTTCGGTGAAGTCCGGCAACATCGCGAGCTACATGCGCGAGCCCGACGTCGATGGTGCCCTGGTCGGGGGTGCAAGCCTCGTGGTCGATGAGTTCGCGGCCATCGTCCGCTACCAGAAGCACGTCGGAGTCTGACCGGTCTGCTGGAGGCGACCCACTTACAGCGACGGAGCGGTGAGCCGACACACCCCGGTATACTTGAGCCCCGTGCGCCCTGCCGCGGGCGCAGCGAAAGGTTTCATCCATCGTGGACATCCTCGAGTTCGTACTCCAGGTGCTGCTGGGAATCACCAGCCTCCTGCTGACTCTCCTGATCCTGCTGCACAAAGGTCGCGGTGGGGGCCTCTCCGACATGTTCGGCGGTGGGATGAGCTCGGCGATGGGATCCTCCGGTCTCGCCGAGCGCAATCTCAACAGGTTCACCGTCGTGCTCGCCCTCGTCTGGTTCGTCGCCATCGTCGCGCTCGGACTGATCACGAAGTTCCAGAGCATCTGATGGCATCCGGAGGAAACGCGATCCGCGGCACCCGAGTCGGTGCGGGACCCATGGGTGAGCAGGACCACGGCCACCACGCCGATCGCATCTCGGTCTCCTACTGGGACGCTCTCGGAAACGAAACGGTGCGATACTTCGCCGCCGGGATCGCCGAGGACGAGATCCCCGAGACGATCGATTCCCCCCACTCGGGTCTGCCCGCCGGGCGCGATAAGGCGAATCCGCCGGCGCTCGCGAAGGCCGAACCTTACAAGACACACCTCGCCTACGTGAAGGAACGACGCACCGAGGGCGAGGCGGAGACTCTGCTCGAGGACGCACTCCAGCAGTTGCGCGAGCGGCGCGGACAGAGCTGAGCGCGCGGCGGCATCTGCTGGCTCCGGGCAGCGCGCTCAGTCGTCGCGATCGATGAGTTCCGCGGGAACATCCGTGGCGGCGGCCCGGTCTACGAACAGAAGCGTCCGCTTACGACCTTTCGCCCCGGCGGCCGGGACGCTCTCGTAGCTGGCGCCGGCCAGTGCGAGTCCCAGGGCGGCAGCTTTGTCAGGCCCGACGAGGACCATCCAGACCTGCTGGGAAGAGTTGAGGACGGGCCTGGTGAGCGTGATGCGAGTGGGCGGAGGCGTGGGGGAGTCGTAGACGGCCACGACGGATCGATCCTTGACCTGAATCTCGGGCCGATCCGGAAACAGTGATGCGATGTGGGCGTCGGAGCCGACACCGAGGAAGCAGACGTCGAACGACGGCCACGGCTGGTCGGCATGGCCGAATCGGGCGAGCTCCGCTCCATAGGCCGCGGCAGCGGCATCCGCGCCGAGGCCGTCGTCCGCGGCGCCCATCGCGTGCACGTTCGCGTCGGGGACGTCGATTCGGCTGATCAGCGCGGCGCGTGCTCCCCGTTCGTTGCGCAGATCGCTGGCGCGGTCGACGAAACGCTCATCGCCCCACCAGAAGTGCACGCGCGACCAGTCGACGGATGCTCGGGAGGGGTCGGCGCCGACCGACTCGAGCACCCGAGTCCCGATACGACCCCCCGTCAGGCCGAGATGGACGGTCTTGCCGGCGGCGGTACGTTTGGCGATCCGTCCGATCAGACGGCAGGCCACGTCTCCGGCCACGGTCGCCGGATCCGGGCCGATCACCACACGCTTGTCCGTCCAGAACTCGGCCATGTGTGACTCCTACGTCGTCGCGGGCCCGAGCAACTTCCAGCCCTCCGTGATGACTCGACCATACAAGACGTCGGGATCCAGCCGTCGCAGCTCCTCAGCGAGGCATTCGCGCAGAGAGCGCCGGGGAAGGACGATGTCGTGCGAGGGCTGTCCTGGCTGGGTGAGGGTGGCATCGATGTCGTTGTTGCGTCGTAGTACGACGTCGCCGCCCGCGCGGACGAGGCGTACGAACTGGATGCCGTGAGTCCACTCGTTCGGGGGCGAGTACCGCCAGGTCACCGGTGCGTCGAGCTTCAGGCGAAGCCACGCGGCCAGAAGCCCCGTCGATGGTGAGGTGCCCGCCCCGACGACTTCGATCGCAGTGATGGCCTCATACGGTGGCTGATCGAGGACGGCGGCGAGCTGCTCGCGCCAATGCGTGAGACGAGTCCATGCCAAATCCGTATCGCCCGGTTGGTAAGAGGGCCTGAGCGTGGAGAGCCGATCCGCCGAGAACGGCTTGGTCGAAGCATCCGTGATGCGACGCTGTGCGATCTGGCCGATCGGTGACTGCGCCGGCTGGGTGGGCGGATGGTTCGGCCACCAGGCTACGACAGGGGCGTCTGGCAGGAGCAAGCCAGTCACAAGGCCCTGCTCGCTGCTCGCGGCCGCCCCTGCAGCCCGGAGGACGATGACCTCGCTGGCTCCGGCGTCGCCGCCGACACGAATCTGCGCATCGAGCTTCGCCGGGCCTTCGACGTCGGTCGCCAGCACGATGACACGCATCGGGTGCTCGCGGGACGCATCGTTCGCGGCTTCGATCGCTTCCTCCGGCAGTCCGTTCGTGGTCACGATCACGAGTGTCAGCACGCGCCCGAGCGCGACGGCGCCGCCCTCTTCGCGTACATTCACGAGCGAGCGAGCGATGTGGGACACCGTGGTGTCCGGCAGGTCGACGATCACGGGCGCCTCCACAGGCGGCCGTCTCTGGCCAGCAGTTCATCGGCGGACGCGGGACCCCAGGAACCGGGCGCGTACTGCTCGAGTGCGCCATCGCGCTGTGCCCAGTACTTTTCGACCGGGTCGAGGATCTTCCACGAGAGCTCCACCTCTTCGTGTCGCGGGAACAGTGGCGGGTCGCCCAGCAGGACGTCCAGGATCAGCCGCTCGTATGCCTCGGGGCTGGACTCGGTGAACGCATGACCATAGCCGAAGTCCATCGTCACGTCGCGGACCTCGTTGGCGGCTCCGGGAACCTTCGATCCGAACCTGATCGTGACGCCCTCGTCGGGCTGAACGCGGATCACGAGCGCGTTCTGGCCGACCTCGAGGGTCTGGTTCCGCTGGAACAGCTGTTGGGGCGCCCGCTTGAACACGACAGCGATCTCGGTGACCCGGCGTCCGAGCCGCTTACCGGTGCGAAGGTAGAACGGTACGCCTGCCCATCGACGTGTGGCGATGTCGAGCTTGATGGCCGCGTACGTTTCGGTGGTCGAATCCGGCTTCATTCCGTCTTCCTCGAGAAAGCCGGTGACCTGCTCACCGCCCTGCCAGCCGCCTGAGTATTGTCCGCGCGCGGTCGCCGTTGCGAGGTCTGCGGGGAGGCGGACTGCGGCGAGCACCTTCTCCTTCTCTGCGCGCAAGTCTGCGGCATCCATCGAGATGGGCTCTTCCATCGCGGTGAGGGCCAGCAATTGCAGGAGGTGGTTCTGGATGACGTCGCGGGCCGCTCCGATGCCGTCGTAGTACCCCGCGCGACCGCCGACACCGATGTCTTCGGCCATCGTGATCTGTACGTGGTCTACATAGTTCGCGTTCCAGATCGGTTCGAACAGCTCATTGGCAAAGCGCAGCGCCAGGATGTTCTGCACCGTCTCCTTGCCGAGGTAATGGTCGATCCGGAAGATCGAGTCGGCCGGGAAGGCGATCTCCAAAGCGGCGTTGAGTTCGCGTGCCGTCTGCAGATCGCTGCCGAACGGCTTCTCGATGACGACGCGCCGCCAGGCGTCCGCGTTGCCGGATTTGTCATCGACGAGTCCGGAGTTCTTCAACTGCCTCGCGACGATCGGAAAATCGCGCGGGGGGATCGAGAGATAGAAGGCGTGATTGCCCATCGTGCCACGCTCGATGTCGAGCTTCTCGACGGTTTCGCGGAGGCGCCGGAACGAGTCGTCGTCGTCGAACTCCCCGGAAACGAACCGGATGCCGTGCAGCAGCTGTTTCCACGTCTCTTCGCGGAACGGCGTGCGCGCATTCTGACGGACGGCGTCGCGCACGACATTGGCAAAGTCCTGATCCTCCCAGTCGCGGCGCGCGAAGCCCACGAGCGCGAATCCCGGAGGCAGCAGTCCGCGATTGGCGAGATCGTAGACGGCCGGCATGAGCTTCTTGCGTGACAGGTCGCCGGTTACGCCAAAGATCACCAGCGCGCTCGGTCCGGCGATGCGGTTGAGGCGTCGATCGTCGCTATCTCGTAGGGGGTTGTGATCTCGTGTGATCGGTGCGGGCGAGTCGGGGCCGGGCCCCATGGCTTCCACGGACATCGGTGCCGATTCTCCTACTGGGCTGCCTCGAACAGCGAAAGGACCTCGGTCACAGGATCGGTGAGCGTGAGGGTGACGACCGGTCGACCCAGTGCGACCAGCACCTTGGCATCGCCCGCGGCCTGCGCCGCAATCAATTGACCGAAGGTGAAGGGGCGTCCGGGTACCTCGAGGTCGACGTCGCCGCCCTCGAGGATCTGAAGGAACACCCCGGTGCCGGGTCCCCCCTTGTGGTACTGACCCGTGGAGTGGAGGAATCGCGGACCCCAGCCGAACGTGGTCGGGCGGCCGGCTTTGGCGGCGACGAGTTCCCGCAGTCCTGACAGCTGTGGTACCGCGGAGCGATTGACATACGCCTGGATCGCGACGTATCCATCCGAGCCGATTCGCTCGCAGAGGGCATCGAGTACCCCGGAAAGCGTCGCGGTCGTCGCAAGGGCGTGATCGGAGACACGGACTTCCACGCCGTCCACGGCGAAGGCCGGCGACATGATCACGGGACGGGAGTCGAGGAAACTCCGCGCGGCGTCTTCGGCCGATTCGATGTCCGGCTGATCGAACGGGTCGACTCCGAGGAGGCGCCCCGCGATGGCCGTCGCATACTGCCAGACGACCAGTTGCGCGCCGAGCGAACCGCTGACGAGAATCTCGTCGGGGTGCTGCTCGAGGATCCGGAAATGGGTGGCATCATCGACGAGGCGCAGGATCTGCAGATCGGAGGGAGGTTCATCGACCTCGGGCGACACGGGAAGCAGGACGACAGGGAGGATGCCGGTGCCGTCCTTCCCCGTCGACTCGGCCACGAGCTGCTCGATCCAGTTCGACAGCCCTACGATGTGCGTGCCGTCGGTGACAAGGCCGAGCTTGTCGCGCCGCGGCGTGCCACCGGCTATCGAGGCCGCGAGGATCAGCGCCGGATTGCGGTGGTCGTCGATCGCCACCTCCAGGAGCGTCGCTTCTGCCTCGTCGAGGAGCTCGGAGATGTCTGCACCGGCGAGGCCGGCGGGGACCAGGCCGAACGCCGTCAACGCCGAGTAGGCTCCACCGACCGTGGGATCGGCGGTGAATACCCGGTATCCGGCGGTGAGTGCCGATGCCTCGAGCGGGGACCCGGGATCCGTGACGACGATGATCCGCTCCGCGGGGTCGATGCCGATGTCGCTCCACGCAGCCTCGAACGCCCGCCGCGCGGAGTCGGTCTCGGTCGTCGACCCCGACTTCGACGACACGACCAGTACGGTCCTGGTCAGTCCACCGGACTCGGCGTCGCCGTCGATCGCCGCCAGAACCTGACCCGGGGCCGTCGAATCGAGCACCACGAGGGGCACACCGGCCGTGGCGGCGATGACCTCGGAAGCCAATGAAGATCCCCCCGTGCCGGCGAGGACGACTCGGGTGACGCCACGCGCAAGGAGGTCTGCACGGAGGGCCACGATCTCGGCGACGAGCGGCCGCGAAACCGAGACGGCCTGCACCCAGCCGAGCCGACGCGCGGCGTCCGCGGCGGCGTCGGGACCCCAGAGATCGGAATCGCCGGACGTGATCCCGCTCGCCACGAGGCTGTTGACCAAGTCGGGAAGCGCAGCCGCCACGACGTCCTTGACCTGTCCGGAGACATGGATCTCGAAGCTCATCGCGGGCTCACAGACGCACTCGCGAGGGCGGCTGCGACGGTGCTCTGGAGGTCGTGCCACGAGGCGATGAACTTCTCCACGCCTTCGTCCTCGAGCAGCTGGGTGACGTCGGTGAGATCGACGCCGATCGCTGCGAGCGCGTCGAAGTCGGCGCGCGACTCGGCATACGCGCCGGTGATCGTGTCGCCGTTGATCATGCCGTGGCCGAAAGTGGCCTCGAGCGTCTTCTCGGGCATGGTGTTGACGGTGCCGGGTGCCACGAGTCCGCTCACGTAGAGCGTATCGGGCAGCGCCGGATCCTTCACCCCTGTCGAGGCCCAGAGCGGGCGTTGCACGTTCGCGCCGAGCGCGACGAGGTCCCTCGCCCGCTCGTCGGCGAAGCGCTGCTCGAAGAGTTCGTAGGCGAGGCGCGCGTTCGCGAGACCGGCCTTCGACTTGAGAGCCCGCGCCTGGTCCGTTCCGATCGCGATCAGGCGCTTGTCGACCTCGGTGTCCACGCGCGACACGAAGAACGATGCGACGGAGTGGATTCCGGTGAGATCGATGTGGGCGGCGTGGGCGGCTCGGAGGCCCGCAAGGTATGCGTCGATGACCTCGGCGTAGCGCTCGAGGCTGAAGATGAGCGTCACGTTGACAGAGATGCCCGAAGCGATGACCTCGGTGATCGCCGGAAGTCCGGCCCTGGTCGCGGGGATCTTGATCAGGACATTGGGTCGATCGACCCTCTCATAGAGCTTCCTGGCTTCCTCGATGGTGGCGGCTGTGTCGTGCGCGAGGTCGGGGGAGACCTCGATCGACACGCGTCCGTCGATGCCCGAAGTGGCGTCGTAGATCGGTCGGAAGATGTCGCACGCGTCGCGGACGTCGGTCGTCGTCAGGGCGACGATCGTCTCGTCCGTCGACGCGCCGACGCGCGCCTGCGCCGCGATGGCGTCCTCGTAGCCGATGCCGGCGCTGATGGCGGCCTGGAAGATCGACGGGTTCGTCGTGACGCCGACGACGTCGCGGGAGCTGATCAGCTCCTCGAGGTTTCCAGTGGTGATGCGCTGGCGAGAGAGGTCGTCGAGCCAGATGCTGACACCGGCTTCGGACAAGTCCCGGGTGGGCGTGCTCATGTGTTCTCCTTGACGGTTGCGCGGGCCGCGTCGGCGACCGCTTCGGCGGTGATACCGAACTTCTCGAACAGAGTCTGGTAATCGGCGGACGCACCGAAATGGTCGATGCCGATCGAGCGCCCGGTGTCACCGACGATCGTCCGCCACAGCGGCGTCGAGCCGGCTTCGACCGATACACGAGCCTTCACATCGGCGGGGAGCACGGACTCGCGGTATGCGGCATCCTGCTCGGCGAACCACTCGAGCGAGGGGGCCGAGACGACACGGGCGCGGATTCCCTCCTCGGCGAGAATCCCGCGCGCCGTGACGGCGAGCTGCACCTCGGACCCGGTCGCGACGAGGATGACGTCTGGGACGGCCGCGTCGGCATCCACGAGGACGTACGCACCGCGCGCGACGCCATCGGTCGTGGCGAAGCCGTCGATGCCGCGCGGGAAAACGGGCACGTTCTGCCGGGTCAGCGCGATGCCGGTGGGCCCGCCCTGGCGCCGGAGGATCTCGACCCAGGCGGCGCTCGTCTCATTCGCATCCGCGGGGCGGACGACCGTGAAGTTCGGAATCAGGCGGAGAGTCGCCAGCTGCTCGATCGGCTGGTGGGTCGGCCCGTCCTCCCCGAGGGCGACGGAGTCATGCGTCCATACGAAGACCGACGGAATCTCCATCAGGGCAGCCAGGCGGACGGCGGGGCGCATGTAGTCCGAGAAGATCAGGAACGTGCCTCCGAACGGGCGCGTCGGCCCGTGGAGCTTGATGCCGTTGATGATCGCGCCCATCGCGTGTTCGCGGATGCCGAAGTGCAGCACGCGCCCGTACGGGTCGCCCGACCATTCGTGGGTCGACCACTCGGCTGGAATGAAGCTCTTCGCATTCTTGATGGTGGTGAGATTCGACTCGGCGAGGTCGGCGGATCCTCCCCAGAGCTCCGGAAGCTGCTCGGCCAGTGCGTTGATGACCGTTCCGGACGCGGCGCGGGTGGACACGTCCTTGCCCGCCTCGAAGGTCGGCGCCGATAGATTCGCCGGAAGCTCGCCCGACTCGAGTCGATCGAGCAGTGCCTTGCGCTCCGGGTGCGCCGCAGCCCACACGTCGAAGTCGGATTGCCAGCTGGCACGCGCCCCGGCGGCGCGGTCTCCCAGGGCGCGCGTGTGGGCGAGGACGTCGCCGGCGACGACGAAGGTCTGCTCCGGATCGAAGCCGAGCACCTTCTTGGTCGCAGCCAGTTCTTCCGGGCCGAGCGCGGAGCCGTGGATCTTGCCCGTGTTCTGCTTTCCCGGTGCAGGCCAGCCGATGATCGTCTTGAGGATGATCAGCGACGGCTTCGCGGTCTCGCCCTTGGCAGCGTCGATCGCCGAGTGGAGCGCGGCGACGTCCTCGATGTATTCGCCGGTCTCCTTCCAGTCGACCGTCTGGACTTGCCACCCGTACGCCTCGTAGCGCCGGGCGACGTCTTCTGTGAAGGCGACGTTCGTGTCGTCCTCGATCGAAATCTGGTTGGAGTCGTAGATCGCGATCAGATTGCCGAGCTCCTGGTGGCCGGCCAGACTCGACGCTTCGCTGGTCACGCCCTCCTGCAGGTCCCCATCGCCCGCGATGACGTAGATGAAATGATCGAACGGGCTCGTGCCGACGACTGCCTCCGGATCGAACAGCCCGCGCTCGTACCGTGCCGCGTAGGCGAACCCGACCGCCGATGCGAGTCCCTGTCCGAGTGGGCCGGTGGTGATCTCGACGCCCTTCGTGTGGCCGTGCTCGGGATGCCCCGGAGTCAGCGAACCCCAGGTGCGCAGCGCCTTGAGATCGTCGAGCTCGAGCCCGAACCCACCCATGTAGAGCTGCACATACTGCGTGAGAGACGAATGCCCGACCGACAGGATGAAGCGGTCGCGGCCCAGCCAATCGGTGTCGGTCGGGTCGTGGCGCAGCACGCGCTGGTAGAGCAGGTACGCGACCGGGGCGAGGCTCATCGCCGTTCCAGGGTGGCCGTTGCCGACCTTCTCCACAGCATCCGCCGCGAGGACTCGTGCAGTGTCGACCGCACGTCGGTCGATTTCATCCCAGCGCAGTTCCGACACGTCGTGCCCTTTCACAAGTGGGGGAGTGCGTCCGACACGCACGTCCCGGAGGGCAGAGACCGTTGCGACTCGCGCTCATCCGGCGCTCGGTGACGCCTGTTGTTCCAGCTTAGCGAAGTGGCATGCGTCGCAGGCGATGCGCCCGTCTGCCGTGACTTAGACTGGTCGAGCTGGTGAAAGGGGATCCGGAGATGGTGCACGCGAATGTGTCCGCGTCGATCGATCCGGTCGTCCGCGTCTCTGCGGGCCGCAAGGTCCGCGCGTACGTGACGCTCACCAAGCCGCGCGTCCTCGAGCTGCTTCTGGTCACGACCATTCCCGTGATGTTCCTCGCACAGGGCGGCATGCCGGACCTCTGGCTGGTTCTTGCCACCGTCATCGGCGGGGCGATGAGCGCGGGCTCTGCGGCGACGTTCAACATGTACCTCGATCGCGACATCGACGCGCAGATGCACCGCACCCAGAAGCGGCCGCTGGTCACCGGCGAGGTCTCGCCCCGCGGCGCACTGATCTTCGCGTGGGCGCTGGCCGCGGCATCCACCATTTGGCTGTGGATGACGACCAACTGGCTGGCGGCGACACTCAGCGTGGTGGCGATCTTCTTCTACGTCGTCATCTACACGATGATCCTGAAGCGCCGTACCGAGCAGAACATCGTCTGGGGCGGGATCGCGGGCTGCTTTCCCGTTCTGATCGGATGGTCGGCGGTCACCGGTTCGCTGTCGTGGACGCCGTTCATTCTGTTCGTGTTGGTGTTCCTGTGGACACCGCCGCACTACTGGCCGCTGTCGATGAAGTACAAGGGCGACTACGCCGAAGCCGACGTACCGATGCTTGGCGCAACCCGCGACGGCATCCAAGTCGGATTGCAGGTCATCCTCTATGCCTGGGCGACGATCGCGTGTTCGCTGCTTCTCGTACCTGTTGCGAGCATGGGACTCGCCTACACGGTCTCCGCACTCGTCTTCGGCGGCTGGTTCCTCTACGAGTCCCACCTCCTTTACAACAGCGCCGTCCGCGGCGAGCAGGTCAATCCGATGCGCGTCTTCCACGCATCCATCACATACCTCACGCTGCTGTTCGTCGCGATCGCCGTCGACCCTCTCCTGCCCTTCTGAGGGCCCGTCGGCACGGAACCTGCTGACGGGCCCCTGCGAAAGCGGCGGGATCAGCGCGCGAGCGGCGCCTCGGCTTCGTCGATGTGTGCGCCGCCGCTCTGGGTGAGCGGTGCATCGTCCGAGGCTGCGACCGTGGTGACCGAGTCGTCGGCCGCACCCCAGACGGGAGCAGCGCTGACGTCGAGAGGGGCGACCGACACGAAGGAGCCGAGGACCGTGAGCGTCGCCGTCAGCGCGAGTCCGATGAGACCCGAGCCGACGAGGATGGCGCCGAGCACGGCCCAGATCTGGCCGGCGTAGACCTCGACGCCGGTGGCGGTGCCATCCGTGAGGGTCGTCGCCATGATCCCGAGCTTGTCGACGAGCACGTAGGCACCGACGCCGATCGACACGACGGAACCGCCCAGCAGGGTCCAGAACGGTACGCTGCGGGTCAGGCGGGGGCGGGTGATGGTCATAAGGGGGACTCCTCAGGGTTGTCATCGTGCGTTCGCAACGACGTGTCCACCCTGAAGGATGGATCCGTGCGGCGCCCCTGATGCACCTATGAAATGGCTGTGGAAGTGTCGGTGACCGGGATGATGGTCCGCGGAGCCGAGATGTGAAGGACGACGGCCGTCATGGCCGCGACGAGTGTGACGGCCAGCACCATGTGGATGTTCACGAGTGCGATGGGAAGGCCGGTGCGCGACTGCCAAAGACCGATCGCGATCTGGACGACCTCGACCGCCAGCAGAAGACCCGTCCACCGGGGCAGACGGAGGACGGGTGGCATCCGGAAGGACCCGGCGAAGAGGACAAGAGTGAGCGCGAAGAGCACGTACGCGGGCCAGCTGTGCACGTGCTGCCAGAAGATCGGGTCGAGCCCGTTCCGCGCTGACTGCTCATCACCCGCGTGCGGGCCGGATCCGGTCAGGAGGATGCCGACGATCACTGTGACCAGCACGGCCGCGCTCGTGAGGTGGACCAGCAGCGCGTACCGGCCGGGAACCGCGACGCGGCGCGGGCCGGGTTCCGCATATACACGAAAGACGTAGACCGCGGAGAGCGACACGAGCGCCGCGGAGACCAGATAGTGGAGTCCGACGATGCTGGGGTGCAGGTGCAACCAGACGGTGATGCCGCCGATGACGGCCTGCAGGATGATGCCGAAACCGATCGCCAGCGACAGCCGGACGAGCTCAGGGCGCTCACTGCGCAGACGAAGGACGGAGAGGAATGCGAGCAGCGCGACGATCACGAGGACGCCGGTGAGCGTGCGATTGCCGAATTCGATGAGTCCGTGGATGCCGAGTTCCCGCGTCGGAACGAGCGATTCGCTCGTGCAATACGGCCAGGTATCGCACCCCATGCCCGATCCGGTGAGGCGCACGAGTCCTCCGGTGCCCACGATCACGATGTTGCTGATCAGCACGAGCCACGCGATCACTCGCGTGCCACGGCCGATCTGTTGGGGCAGGCGCTCGAAGAGACGGCGGATGAAACCTCCCCTGTGCGGGGTCGAAGCGGTCTCGACGACGGGGACGTGGGACATGACAGTCGCCTCCTGGGTGTGCGCCCCGAATGGACGCCGGCCACGTCCGGT
Source organism: Microbacterium sp. (assembly GCF_011620665.1). Taxonomy (GTDB): domain Bacteria; phylum Actinomycetota; class Actinomycetes; order Actinomycetales; family Microbacteriaceae; genus Microbacterium. The sequence goes on along the minus strand of NZ_WOYQ01000024.1, from coordinate 1,102 downwards.
GCGGGGCGTTGCCTGTAGAGTTGAAGGGTGGGAAAACGCGGCGTTCACGCGTCGCATCCATCCACAGTCTAGGCGCGCGGCCTGTGCGCACTGATAAGACGCACGTAGCCCTGAAAGCGGCATCCCACCCTCGCTCACTCCCGAGGAAGCAGGAATGTCGGAACGGATGACACCGTTGGGTCTAGAAGGAGGAATGCCATGTCGGATGTGCTGATCGACCGACCGGAGCTCGAAGGACTCGGCGTGTACGAGTTCGGGTGGCATGACGCGGATGTCGCGGGGGCCCTCGCGCAACGGGGGATCAACGAAGGCGTCGTTCGCGGCATCTCCGCCCTCAAAGACGAGCCCGAGTGGATGCTGAAGACGCGGCTGAAGGGATATCAGCTCTTCGGCCGGAAGCCGATGCCGACGTGGGGCGCCGATCTGTCGGCGATCGACTTCGACAACATCAAATACTTCGTGCGCTCGACCGAGAAGCAGGCGCAGACGTGGGAGGACCTCCCCGAAGAGATTCGGAACACGTACGAGAAGCTCGGGATTCCCGAGGCGGAGCGTGCGCGTCTGGTCGCCGGAGTCGCCGCACAGTATGAGTCCGAGGTGGTCTACCACCAGATCAACGAGGAGCTCGAGAAGCAGGGCGTCATCTTCATGGACACCGACACGGCGTTGCGCGAGCATCCGGAGTTCTTCGAGGAGTACTTCGGCACGGTGATCCCCGCCGGTGACAACAAGTTCGCCGCCCTGAACACGGCCGTGTGGTCGGGGGGATCTTTCGTCTACGTCCCGCCGGGCGTGCACGTCGAGATTCCGCTGCAGGCCTACTTCCGCATCAACACCGAGAACATGGGCCAGTTCGAGCGGACGCTGATCATCGCCGATGAGGGCTCCTACGTGCATTACATCGAGGGCTGCACCGCCCCGATCTACAAGAGCGACTCGCTGCACTCGGCCGTGGTCGAGATCATCGTGAAGAAGAACGCCCGCGTTCGGTACACGACGATCCAGAACTGGTCGAACAATGTCTACAATCTCGTCACCAAGCGCGCGATCGCGCACGAGGGCGCGACGATGGAGTGGATCGACGGCAACATCGGCTCCAAGG
>NZ_WOYQ01000053.1 GCF_011620665.1 Microbacterium sp. | reverse complement strand
CAGCCGCGCCAGGTTGTCGAGCACTGTCGAGCGCAGCGGCTGCTTCTCCCACTCCGCGAGGGTCAGTTCTCGGCTGAGCGAGCGGTATTCATCCTCGATGGAACGCAGCTGGTCCACGAACTCTTCGCCCCGCACGAGCAGCGAGATCTCGAGGTTCAGACCGAACGAGCGCATGTCCATGTTGCTCGAGCCGATGACGGCGACTTCATCGTCGATCGACATCGACTTCGAGTGCAGGATGAAGGGCCGCTCGTACATCCAGATCTTCACCCCGCCGCGCAGCAGCGCCTCGTAATAGCTGCGCTGCGCGTGATACACCATCGCCTGATCGCCCTCTTCTGAGACGAAGAGCTCGACGCGAACGCCGCGCTGGCAGGCGGTCGTGATCGCGAGCAGCAAGCCTTCGTCCGGCACGAAATAGGGGCTGACGATGATGATCTTCTTCTGGGCGGCGAAGAGCAGCGCCATGAACAGCTTGAGGTTGTTCTGGAACTCGAAGCCCGGGCCGGAGGGGATGACCTGGCAGTCGAGGTTGCCAGGCCCGGATGCGACGTTGAACAGATTGATCTCATCGAGGAGCGTCTCGTCGGTTTCGCTGTACCAGTCCGAGAGGAACACGGCATTGATGGACGCGACGATGGGTCCCTCAAGCCGCGCCATCAGGTCGACCCAGTGCAGCCCGCGCTTGATGTTCTTCGGCAGGTTGTATGTCGAATCGGTCACGTTCTGCGACCCCGTATAGGCGACCTGTCCGTCGACCACCAGGAGCTTGCGATGATTTCGCAGGTCAGGCCGCTGGTACTTCCCCTTCAGCGGCTGCACGGGGAGCATCACGTGCCAGTGGGCGCCCATGGCGTTCAGGCGGCGCTTGGTGTCTGCGAACCTGGGTTTGCTGCGATTGGCCCAGTGATCCAAGAGCACCCGCACCACGACGCCACGGGCGGCCACCTCCTCGAGCGCACGGAAGAAGTTGTCGGTCGAGGCGTCCGCCTGCAGGATGTAGAACTCGACGTGCACATAGTGCTCCGCGGTCCGGATGTCCTCGGCCATCGCGTCGAGGCTCTCCTGGTACTCGGAGATCATCCGGGCCGCGTTGTCACCGGCGATCGGCATGGCACCGAGGTTGCTGTTCAGGCGGACGAGTGAGCCGAACCAATCCGGCGCGTTCGGCCGCAGGGTCCCGAAATCCAGCCCGCGGCTCGCCTGGCGAATGTACTCATTGATCAGCTCCTGCTGCTTGCGACGCTTGCGGGGGAGGCGGGGGTTGCCGATCAGCAGGAATAAGAGCACGCCGATGAAGGGAAGGAAGTAAATCGCCAGCAGCCAGGCCATGGCCGCTGTGGGACGACGATTACGCGGGACGACGATGATCGCCGTGATGCGTATGACTGTGTCGATGAACAGGACGACCCACACGCCCCAGGTCGCCATCCATTCGACGATGATGTTCGGCACACGCGCTCCCAGTCGTGCCGGCCCACACGGGCCGGTTGGCTCAGCGTACCGATTGCACGCTCATGGCCGAGTCAGGCCCCAGCGTCGTCACCGGCCACCGGTGACAATCCGCGCTTGGCGCGCTCGTCAGCCTCGACCTCGGCGTACACGCGTCGCTCGGTGCGATCCATCCTCAGGATCGCGCGCAGCAGAAAGATGAACATCCCCAGGACGACCACAGTCGGCAACAGCGACCAGATGACGGCGAGCCAGTAGGAGTCCATGGCTCCATGGTACGCGGCGTGCGGAGCTTCCTCCCCAATCGCGCCTCTTCGCGAGTTTCCCACTGAACGGGCGCCGGAGCTCCCGGCGCGGCGACCGCCGCCGCAAGCTCGTCGGCATGTCCAACATCGTCACCGCCTCCGGGGCGGCCCAGTTCCTGTCCCTCGTGCCGAGCCTGCTCGGCTTCACCCCGACCCGCAGCGTCGTGGTGGTCCCCCTCGCGCACGGCCGAAGTCTCGGCGCGCTTCGTCTCGACCTGCCGCCCGACGATCTCATCGACTCGGTCGCCTCGACCGCGGTCGGCATGCTCTGCCGAATCCAGACCGCCGACGCGGCGATGATCGTCATCTACACGGATGCCGCGGTGTCCGGCGCGCTGCCGCACCGCGAACTGGCCGAAGCCATCAGTCGCTGCGCCGACGCCTGCGGCCTGACACTGGTCGATGCGTTCACGATTGCAGCCGACGGCTGGGGCTCGCACCTCGACCGGGATCTTCCGCTCGAGGGTCGTCCGCTCAGCGAGCTGATCCTGAGCACTCCCGTGCCCGGGCCGCGTCCCGCGGGTGATCAATCCAGCGGCGCCACCCTGCCTCGCCGAAGCGCGAGCGAGCGCCGAGCGGTCGGCGCGGCCCTGCACTCGCTCGGAACGGCGCTCGAGGTGATCTGCGGCATCCCGGCGGAGACGGCTCGCGCCGACCGCGTCGACCCCGCCGCCCTCGAGGCCGCATGCCGACTCGATGACCTGCCGACTCTGTTCGAAGACGCGTTGGGGTGGGATGCCGGCCGTCTCACTCCGATGCGCGCCGCAATGCTCACCTGGTGTCTCGGCCGGCCGGCGCTTCGCGACGTCGCCCTCGTGCAATGGGCGAGCGATCTCAGCGGCGGTGATCTTGCACTCGAGGCGCAGCGCCGCTGGGAGGACGGTGCGCCGTACCCGGCGGATCTGGCCGAGCGGATGTGGGGCGAGGGCCCGCGCCCGGACGCTGAGCGGCTGCTGACCGCGCTCGAGCTCGCCCGGCAGGTCGCCGCTCTCTCGCCGAACAAGCACCGCCCCGGCCCGCTCGCCCTCTGCGCGTGGTTGTCGTGGGCGCTGGGCCGGTCGACGCACGCCGACCACTACGCCAGCCAGGCGCTGCGGATCGACCCGGCCCATGGCCTGTCCGAGATCGTGCAGTCGTTCGTCCAGGCCGCACACATGCCCGACTGGGCCTTCCGGCCCGCTACTTGACGAGCGGAAAGAGGATCGTCTCGCGGATGCCGAGCCCGGTGATCGCCATCATCAGCCGATCGATCCCCATGCCCATGCCGCCCGTCGGCGGCATCCCGTGCTCGAGCGCGCGCAGGAACTCCTCGTCGACGCGCATCGCCTCGTCGTCACCGCGAGCGGCGAGCTTGGCCTGTTCGACGAACCGCTCCCGCTGGATGACCGGATCGACCAGCTCGGAGTATCCCGTGGCCAGTTCGAAACCGCGTACGTACAGATCCCACTTCTCGACGACGCCCGGGATCGTGCGGTGCTCGCGCACGAGCGGGCTCGTGTCGAGCGGAAAGTCCATCACGAACGTGGGGCGGGTGAGCCCGCCCTTGACGAAATGCTCCCAGAGCTCTTCGACGAGCTTGCCGTGCGTCACCACCTTCACCGAGACCTCGATGCCCGCCTCGACGGCGAGCGCCTGCAGATCGGACAGGGCGGTGTGGGGCGTGATGGTCAGGCCCACAGCCGCCGACAGCGACGAGTACATCGAGATCCGCTCCCACTGCCCGCCAAGGTCGTACACACTGCCGTCGGCCCAGGTGACGGTGGTCGATCCGGCGACGGCGATCGCTGCCTTCTGGATCAGCTCCTGCGTGAGGTCGGCGATCCCGTGATAGTCGGTGTACGCCTGATAGGCCTCGAGCATCGCGAACTCGGGGCTGTGAGTGGAGTCAGCGCCCTCATTGCGGAAGTTGCGGTTGATCTCGAACACGCGCTCGATCCCGCCGACGACGGCGCGCTTGAGGAAGAGCTCGGGCGCGATGCGCAGGTACAGCTCCGCGTCGAAGGCGTTCGAGGTGGTGACGAACGGGCGGGCGGCAGCGCCTCCGTGCTGCACCTGCAGCATGGGCGTCTCGACCTCGAGGAACCCGTGCGCCGCGAACGTCGCGCGCAGCGAGGCGTTGACCTTCGCGCGTGCGATGACTGTCTCGCGGGCCCTGTCGCGCACGATGAGATCGAGATAGCGCGAGCGCACCCGGCTCTCTTCGCTGAGCTCGCTGTGCAGGTTCGGCAGGGGCAGCAGCGCCTTCGACGCGATCTGCCACGTCGTCACCATGATCGACAGCTCGCCGCGGCGACTCGAGATGACCTGACCCGTCACAGAAACATGGTCGCCGAGATCGATCAGGTCCTTCCACGCCTGCAGCGACTCCTCCCCGACCTCGGCCAGCGACACCATCGCCTGGATGCGGCTGCCATCGCCCGCCTGAAGCGACGCGAAGCACAGCTTGCCGGTGTTGCGGCTGAACACCACTCGGCCCGCAACCGATGCCGTCACTCCCGATTCCTCGCCCGTCTCGAGATCCACGAACCGCGCCCGGAGCGCGGAGATCTCGTCGGTCCTGGGGACGGTGACGGGATACGGGCCGCCGGCGGCGGCGGTGCGCTGCGCCAGCAGGCGCTCCCGCTTGGCCAAGCGCACGGCCTTCTGCTCGAATACGTCCTCGTCGGACACGGAATCGGTCTCAGCGGCGGGGGTGTTGTCCGTCATATACGGGCTCCTCGAAGTCCCCCCCATCCTATCGACGCACCTCTCTCCCCCTCCCGCGCGCGACGGCAGGCTCAGTCGTCGGCCCCGGTCAGGGCGCGCTCGGTCGCAGAATGGAGGACCGCGGCCAGATAGCGTCCGGGCTCGTCGACCCCGACCTGGCGCAGGAGCGCCGCAGATCGGCGGACGATGGATGCCGCGAAATCGGTCGCGATGGCGATCGCCTCGCCGTACGCCGGGCGATCGGCCTCGGCGATCACGACCGGTTCGCAGCCGAGTTCCACCGCGAGCGCCTGGGCGATCGGCAGCACGGCGGGTGGAGCGGTGACGGCCGCGAACGCGCCGGGCAGCTGGCGCAAGTCGATCGAGGTGCCGGTGAAGGTGATCGCCGGGTGCACGGCAAGCGGGATGGCGCCGCGGGCGGCGGCCGGCGCGAGCACGTCGGCGCCGTATGCCGGATCGACGTGCATCACCAGCTGACCGGTCTGCCAGCCGCCGAGTTCGGCGACGCCGGCGACGAGTGCGGGCAGCTCGTCGTGCGGCACGGCAAGGATGACCAGTTCGCTGCGCCGCACGATCTCCTCGAGCGGGAGAACGGGGACGCCCGGCAAGATGGCCGCGACCCGATCCGGGTCCGACCCCGCCGTGATGCCGATCAGCGCGTGCCCCACGCCCGCAAACGCGGCCGCCAGCACCGGCCCGACTCGGCCGGCGCCGATGACTCCGACGCCCAGTCGCCCTCCCCGGCTCACGATCGCTCCTCGCGCACCGGCGTCACCGAGCCCATCGGCGACGCGAAGTCCTCGGCATCCCAGCGGTGCGAATGGTCCTCGGCGGCGGCCGCCACACACGCGGTCGCGACGTGCGACCACAATTCGTACGCGTCTCCCGCGTCCACCGCTCCGATCTCACCCGATACCTGCCCGAGCACGGTGTGACCGGTCACCGACGCTGTGCGCGCGAGCCGCGCGAGAGGACCTTGACTGATCCGCACGGACTGCAGCCGTGCGAGCGGCAGGATCACGAGCGAACGGCGCAGAAACCCTCGACGGAGGTAGACGGCGTCGGCGGTGAGGAGAAATCCGTTGCGCCGCCACGACAGCAGACGCATCCAGCGCGCTCGCGGAGGCGTCGTCGTGTAGCGGTCGGCATCCATCGGCACTTTCGTGCCGCCCAGGATGCCGGTCGGCACCGCCGTCGTCCACTCCTCCGGGGGGAGCTCCGGGAGCATGAGACGCAGGACGCGGTCGACATCGGCGAGCGTCCCCACCGGCAGGACCTCGGCGAACTGCTGACTCGATGTGTCGGTCGCGGCGCGCCCGGACAGCCGGTTCACCCGGATCGACCACCATCCGGCGGGACGCCACAGCAGGCGCTGGCGTACCTCGATCGCGTGGATGCGCCCGGGCGGGAGCGTTTCGGTGATCGTCGTGAAGAGCCCGAACGTGATCCGGATCCCAGACGGGGTGGGCGCGATCGAGTACCGCAGTGCGCGGGTGATCGAGCGGAACCAGACGGTCGCGAATGCGATGATCGTGGGGATGATCGTGAAGATCACCCATGGGGTGCCGAAGATCGATCCGGCGACGACCCCGCCGATGAGCAGCAGCAGCCAGATCGTCGTGCCGGACAGCAGCTGCGAGGCGATGACCCGGCCGCTCGGAATGTGCACGACCGATTCGGGCTCGGCCACCGGGTCCTCGGCGCCCACAATGAGTCCCGTGACACCGGCGCCGATCGCCGCCGCGACCGCCGCCGAACGAGGGCCGCGCGCTCCCGCGGCGCGGATGGCGTCGAGCCGACGCCCGGAGGCGAGACGCAGGATGTCGGCGCGCACCTCCTCAGCGTTCGTCGTGGAGAGATACTCGAGCTTGACGTTGGCATCGAGCCCCGCGCCGACGACCTCGATCTTGGCCATGCCGAGCAGCCGCGCGACCATCGGGCGCGTGAGGTTGACGCCCTGCACGCGGTCCAGCGGTGCGCGGCGGTGCGTGCGGAACACGACTCCGGACCGGACCTCGACGTCGTCCCCGGTGATGCGGAATGTGTGTGCGCGCCACGCGACGTACAGCACGGCGACGACGACGATCAGCACGGCAAGGATTCCGAGCAGCGCCACCAGGAGCAGGTTGTTCGCGAGGATGTAGTCGATCGCATCCCCCTCGGGCCCGCTGAGATCGACACCCAGCCGGCCCGGCAGGAAGAAGCCGATGAGGCGATCGCGCAGGTTCGCGACGACGACGCCGACGATCACGATCAGAAACAGGCCGCCGCGCAGCAGCGGAGTGAGTGGATGCAGCCGGTGCCACTCACCGTCGCTCAACTGCGACCGGACGGCTGCCGGCCCCTCCACAGGGCTGGCCGAAGAGTCGGTCACAGTCCGGTCCGCCGGGTCTCGGCGACGGCGATGAGTGTGTCGCGCAGAGTCTCGGCGGCGGCCTGGTCGAGCCCCGGAATCGTGACGGCGGTGGAGGCCGCGGCCGTCACGAGCTTGAGCTGGGCGATGCCGAATCCGCGGTCGAGCGGGCCGTGCGTGATGTCGACGAGCTGCATCCGCCCGTACGGGACGGCGACGATGCGCTGCCAGAGGATGCCGCGGCGGAACACGAGGTCGTCGCCCCTCAGCTGGTACCCGTACGCGCGCGCCTGGCGCGGCAGGATCGCGAGGGTCCAGAGCGTCACGGCGAGCACGATCCCGGCGGGAATCCAGATCCAGACCTGATGCCACAGGAGCGAGACCGCCAGTGCGATCGCAAGCACCAGCAGCAGGAATGCGCCGGTGGAGATGAGCTGAACGACGACATACTTGCGCGAGATCTGGTGCCACTCCCCATCGAGGGGAAGCCGGTGGACACTGCGCGGTTCGCGGATGGCGCCGTACGTCCCGGCATCCAGCACCGCGTCGACACCCGAGGTCACCGGATCGGTCTCGGCGACCGTCGAGGGCCCAATCGGGGGTTCAATCGTGGTGGGAGTATCCGAAGCCGGGGTCGGCTGGTCCGGGATGGTCGTCATCGTCTTCCTTCCGGATGATGCAGAGGCGTTCGGCGATCACTCCGGCGGCAAGGAGGATGAGGCCTCCGATGACCGCAGCGATCACCGCTCCCGACGAGCCTAACGAGGGCGAGACCGGGCGGGTGAACAGGAAGGCGAGAAGCCCGACCCCCGCACCCGCGACGACGGCTCCGACGACGCTGGCGGCCTTCGCGAGCACCGCGACGCGCACGGCGCGGAAGGGGTCGACCGGTGCCGTGCTCGCGCCGGTGATCGCGCGGCGGATCGGCAGGGCCATGAGCACGATGGACGCCGCCAGCATGATCAGCAGGATCGGCAGCAGGTAGGACGGCGTGAACGTCGGGCGTCCGGTCGCGGTCAGCAGCTGGTCGACGCCGTACCCGAGGATGACGCCGAGGACACCCGCGCCGAGCAGGAAGCCCGAACTGGTGCGCTTCATGATGGAGCCTCTCTCAATCGGCGCAGCAGCGCGGCGATGGGACCGTGGCCGGGGAGCACGGCATCCGGGTCGATGCGCGACCACGGCTCGAGGACGAAGTCGCGCTCCGCGGCGCGGGGATGCGGGAGCGTCAGCCGAGGCGATTGCAGGCGCACGTCGCCGTGGGCGATGAGGTCGAGGTCCAGCGTGCGATCGCCCCACCGGACCGTGCGTTCGCGCCCGTGCCGGGCTTCGATGTCCTGCAGATAGGCCAGAAGGACGCTCGGGGCGAGCCGAGTCGTCAGCAGTGCCACGGTGTTCAGGTATGCCGGCGCGTCGACATCGGGGCCGGACGGCGTCAGCGCAACGGTCTCGATCGGCTCCGCTGCGCGCACGCGCGTCGTCAGCGGCAGGCGCTCGAGGTCGTGCAGCGCCGCCACGATGGTGGCTTCGCGGTCGCCGAGGTTCGCGCCGATCGCGACCACCGCGACCACTGGTGCCGCGTCGGGCGCTTGCCGGTCGCCCGTGAACCCCTGAGCGAGCCGGCGGCTCACCGGGCGCCCCGCTCGCGGCGGACCGAGACGCTGACATCGCCGAAAGCGACGGTGATCGGCGCCTGCGGCTTGTGCACCGTGACCTCGACGGCATCCACCCGCTCGAAGGCGAGCACCACTGCGCATATCCGATCCGCCAGCGTCTCGAGCAGGTTCACCGGATCGCCGGCGAGGACGCCTGCGACCTGCTCGGCAAGCTCGCCGTAGTGGACGGTGTGGGCGACGTCGTCGGATGCGGACGCGTCGCGCAGCGACAGCTCGAGAACGACGTCGGCGACGAAGGTCTGCCCGTCGCGGCGCTCGTGAACATAGACACCGTGAAAGCCGGTGGCACGGATGCCGGTCAGCGTGATGCGGTCGGTCATGAGCTCTCTCCCGGCCCGTCCCAGGCGCGCCAGGTGCGCAGCGCCAGCCGAGTCGTCGCGACGTCGTGGACGCGCACCGCCCAGACTCCCGCTTGCGCGGCCAGGACGCTCGTGACGGCCGTCGCAACGTCCCTGTGCTTCTCGTCTGCTCCGGCGATCTCGGCGATCATGCGTTTGCGACTCGTGCCGACGAGCACCCGCTGGCCCAGCCCGGTGAGTCGACGGAGGTTTCGGGCGAGCAGCCAGTTGTCGGCGGGGCCCTTGCCGAAGCCGAAACCCGGATCGAGGATGATCCTCTCCCGCGGAATGCCGGCATGGAGCGCGGCCTGTACACGCGCGCCCAGCTCATCGGCGACCTCGCCGACGATGTCGCCGTACTGTGCGCGGCGGTACATGTCTGCCGAGTGGCCCCGCCAGTGCTGCAGCACGATGTCGGCGCCGGTGGTCGCGACCGCTGGCAGCATGTCGGGGTCGGCGAGCCCACCCGACACATCGTTGACGACCCGAGCGCCGGCGGCGACGGCGGCCAGGGCCGTGCTCGCGTTCATGGTGTCGATGCTGATCATCGGGAGCGCCGCTGCATCCAGGCTCTCGAGCAGCGCGAGGACGCGCTCCCGCTCGACTTCGGGGCTCACCCGCGTCGCGCCCGGACGCGTGGATTCGCCGCCGACGTCGATGATGTCTGCGCCGGCGCGTGCGAGTGACTGCGCGTGCACCGTCGCGTCGGCGACGCCGACGAACCGCCCGCCGTCGCTGAACGAATCGGGAGTCACATTGAGGATCCCCATCACGAGTGCCATCAGCGCACGGATCCCGTCAGCAGCGCGATGATCTCTGCGCGAGCGGCGGGTTCGGCGAGTTCGCCGCGGGCCGCGATCGTGAGGGTGGACGCCTCGCTCTGGCGCCCCCCTCGCGTCGTCACGCACTCGTGCACGGCGTCGAGCACCACGAGCACGCCTCGCGCGTCGAGAGACGCGTCGATCGTGTCGGCGATCTGCTCTCCGAGGCGCTCCTGCACCTGCGGGCGAGCGGCGAGGATGTCGATCACTTTCGGCAGTGCGCCGAGCCCGACGACCTGCTCACCGGGAAGGTAGGCGAGGTGAGCGTGACCGGTGAACGGCAGCAGGTGGTGTTCGCAGACCGAGCGGAAGCGAACACCTCGCAGCAGCACCGCGCCCGATGGCAGTGTGTGCGGAGCGGGACCCCGCGAGACCGAGATCGTGTGTGCGAGCGGTGCCCCGGCATCCTCCCCCACGCCGGCGAAGAACTCTGCGCATGTGTCGGCCACCCGCGCCGGCGTCGCCTTCAGCCCGGGGCGGTCGGGATTCTCCCCGATCGCCGCAAGGATGTCGCGGACGGCTGCCGCGACGCGGTCCCGATCGACGGCCACGTGACGAAGCCTAGGCTGTCGCGGGTCGCGCCTGCCCGCTCGCGCGGTGAGCCGCCGCCTTCTCGGTCACGGTGCTCGCCGCCTCGGCCGGGGTGGACGCGGCGAGGCCGGTGTCGTGACGGCGCGGCACATCGACCGGGGGCAGCGTCGAGACCGGACGCTCGGACGACGACAGCCATTGGGGACGCGGCGGAAGCTTCTTGACATCCTTGAAGATCTCAGCAAGCTCGATGTGGTCCAGGGTCTCTTTCTCGAGGAGCTCGAGCGCGAGCCTGTCGAGAACGTCGCGATTGGCGTTGATCACCTGGTAGGCCTCGTTGTGCGCCTGCTCGATGAGCGCACGTACCTGACCGTCGACCCGCTCGGCGACGCGCTCGCTGAAGTCGCGCCCGTGCCCCATGTCGCGGCCCATGAAGACCTCCCCCGAGGAGGAGCCGAGCTTGACCGGTCCGACGTCCATCGTCATGCCGTACTCGGTGACCATCTTTCGCGCGATGCCGGTGGCCTTCTCGATGTCGTTGCTGGCGCCCGTGGTCGGATCGTGGAACACGACCTCTTCGGCGACGCGGCCCCCCATCGCGTAGGCGAGCTGGTCTTGGAGCTCGTTGCGCGTGATGGAGTACTTGTCGTCGACCGGCAGCACCATCGTGTAGCCGAGCGCCTTTCCGCGCGGAAGGATCGTGACCTTCGTCACCGGGTCGGTGTTGTTCATCGCCGCGGCCGCGAGCGCGTGCCCGCCCTCGTGGTAGGCCGTGATGAGCTTCTCCTTGTCGCGCATGACGCGGGTGCGGCGCTGCGGCCCGGCGATGACGCGGTCGATCGCCTCGTCGAGGGCCCGCATGTCGATCAGCTGCGCGTTGCTCCGCGCCGTGAGGAGCGCGGCTTCGTTGAGGACGTTCGCGAGGTCGGCGCCGGTGAAGCCCGGGGTCTTGCGAGCGACCACCGACAGGTCGACCGATGCAGCGAGCGGCTTGCCGCGACCGTGCACCTCGAGAATCTTCTGGCGGCCTCGCAGGTCGGGAGCGTCGACGCCGATCTGCCGGTCGAATCGGCCCGGACGCAGGAGCGCGGGGTCGAGGATGTCGGGACGGTTCGTCGCGGCGATCACAAGGACGGATGCCTTGGGATCGAACCCGTCCATCTCGACCAGCATCTGATTGAGGGTCTGTTCGCGTTCGTCGTGACCGCCGCCCATTCCGGCGCCGCGATGGCGTCCGACCGCGTCGATCTCGTCGATGAAGATGATCGCCGGTGCGTTCTCCTTCGCCTGGTTGAAGAGGTCCCGCACTCGGCTGGCGCCGACGCCGACGAACATCTCGACGAAGTCCGAGCCCGAGATCGAATAGAACGGAACACCGGCTTCGCCCGCGACAGCGCGCGCAAGAAGCGTCTTGCCCGTGCCGGGAGGGCCGTACAGCAGCACACCCTTCGGGATGCGGGCGCCGACCGCCTGGAACCTCGCCGGGTCTTTCAGGAAGTCCTTGATCTCCTGCATCTCCTCGATCGCCTCGTCGGCGCCGGCGACGTCACCGAAGGTGACGGTGGGAGTCTCCTTCGTCACGAGCTTGGCGCGCGACTTGCCGAACTGCATGACCTTGCTGTTGCCACCCTGGGCGGCAGAGAAGAAGAACCAGAAGAGCACACCGAGCAGCAGCAGCGGCAGGAGAAGCGAGAGCATGCTTTCGAAGAAGGTCGTGCGCGGAACGACATCGTCGAATCCGTCCTTCGGCTTGGCGGCATCGATGGCCGTGACGACCTCGTCGGAGCGCGCGGCGACGTAATAGAACTGCACGTTCGTCGAGCCTTCGAACTCGCTGGCCAGCGTCAGGTCGACACGCTGGTCGCCATCGGTGTTCGTCACCTCGGTGACCGTGTCGCCCGCCAAGAGCTCAAGGCCCTGCTGCGTGGTGATCTGCTTCGCGCCGGTGAGTGTGCTGATCAGCGACACGCCGATCAGCAGAAGGGCGCCGATGAGCAACACGTAGAGGAACGGATTGCGCGTGAGCTTCTTGAAATCCATGGTCCGCTCAGGCTACAACGGCCCGGCTATGCGGGGACTGTGCATTCGCGCACGGCGAACCCGGCGCGTCCGTCGCGAAGCGTCAACTGTAGACGTGCGGCGCGAGCACCGCGACGTCGCGCAGGTTGCGGTACTTCTCGGCGTAGTCCAGGCCGTAGCCGACGACGAATTCGTTGGGGATGTCGAACCCGACATATCGGCAGTCGATCTCGACTTTGGCGGCATCCGGCTTACGCAGCAGTGCCAGCACCTCGACCGATTCCGCCCCGCGCGACGCGAAGTTCTCCAGCAGCCAGCTGAGCGTCAGCCCGGAGTCGATGATGTCCTCGACGATCAGCACGTGCTTGCCGGTGAGGTCGGTGTCGAGGTCCTTGCGGATCTGGACCACGCCACTGGACTTGGTGCCGGTGCCGTAGGACGAGACCGCCATCCAGTCCATCGCGATGTGCCGCGGGAGACGGCGGGCGAAGTCCGCCATGACCATGACCGCACCCTTCAGAACCCCCACCAGCAAGAGCTCGCTGCCCGAATAGTCGGTCGTCACGCGCGTCGCGAGCTCTTCGAGCTTCTCGTGAATCTGCTCCTCGGTCACAAGGACCGTGGAGAGCTGGTCAGCGATGTCGGCCGCGCGCATGCTCTGAGCCTAGTGCGCCGCCGCGGCGCGGTCGGCTACGCCGTGCTCACCCCGCGGCGGTGAACGCGATCACCGCTCCGCGACGCGACGCACGGCACCGCGGCAGGTCGATGGGACCCTGCCCGTGCCAGTCGGTGGCCAGGCGAGCGACCTCGAGCGTCTGCGCGCGCGTCAGGCTCTGGCCGAACTCACTCGCCACGACGTGCCGGATGATCCGGTGGCGAAGAGCTGCAGGGTTGGCCACGAGAGCGGCCACGGAAACGGCGATTCCCGCTTCGGCGGGCTCGACGATGTCCTCGATCACCTCATCGATCATCTCGGCGAATGCATCGGCATCCTCTCGCAGCTGCTCCGCCGTGCGCGCGAGCGCCTCGGCGACGCCCGGACCGAGTTCGACCTCCAGCCTGGGCAGCACCTCTTCACGCACGCGGACTCGAAGGAATCGCCGATCGAGGTTGTGCGGGTCGTGCCAGGCCGGCAGGCCCTCCGCCAGGCACGCCGCTCGAGTGGTCTCGCGCCGCACGGCGAGCAGCGGGCGAAGCCACACGAGTCCGTCGTCGGCACGGATCGGTGCCATCCCCGCCAGGCTCGTGGCACCCGAGCCGCGCGCGAGACCGATCATGACCGTCTCGGCCTGATCGTCGAGCGTGTGGGCCAGCAGGATCGTGCGCGCACCCGCAGCGCGCGCCGCGTCGCGCAGCGCTGCACGGCGCGCCTCTCGCGCGGCCGCCTCGAGCCCGCCCTCGGTACCGACCTCGACCGCGACCGCACGAGCGGGGATGCCGAGATCACCCGCGGCCGCGACCGCGCGGGCCGCGACGATGTCAGAACCGGGCTGCAGCCCGTGATCGACGACCACGGCGATCGCGCTGACCCCGATCTTGGGTGCCTCGAACGCGACAGCGGCGGTGAGCGCGAGCGAGTCGGCCCCTCCGGAGAGACCGATCACGACAGGCCCATCGACGCCGGCGAGTGCTACCCGCACCGCGCGGCGGATCTCGGCCACGGCAGGCTCGAGACCTGGTCGGCGCTCCATGGTCTCCACGCTAGCGGCATGGCAGGACCGGCATGCCGAGCCGCCCGCCGCCGCTAGGCTGTTTGGCGGCATCCGATCGCACTTGAAGAAGGAGCAACACCATGGGCGCATACGACGCCGTCATCGAGATTCCGCGCGGCAGCCGCGTCAAGTATGAAGTCGACCACGGCACCGGCCGCGTGTTCCTCGACCGCGTGCTCTTCACGCCGATGGGCTACCCCGCGAACTACGGCTTCTTCGAGAACACGCTGGGCGAGGACGGCGACCCGCTCGACGTGCTCCTGCTGCTCGACCGCGATCTCTACCCCGGCGTGCTGGCCAAGGTCCGCCCGGTCGGCGTGCTGAAGATGAGCGATGAGGCCGGCGGCGACGACAAGGTTGTCGCGGTGCTTGCGAAGGACCCCCGCTGGGCCCACATCCAGGACGTCGGAGACCTCGACGAGTGGACCAAGGGCGAAATCAACCACTTCTTCGAGCATTACAAGGACCTGGAGCCCGGCAAGTGGGTCAAGGTCGACGAGTGGGGCGATGCCGCCGAGGCGGAGCGTCTCGTCGGCGAAGCGTTCGAGCGGTTCGAAGAGCACGAAGGTCAGACCAAGTCGCAGGGCGCGGGCGAGGGTCCCAACAGCCTCTGATCGCGTCGATCCTCGCAGGAGGGCGGATGCCCGGGACGTGCTCTCAGACCGAGATGCCTCGTGCGCGCAGGAACGGCGCCGGATCGATGCGTACACCCCCGGAGTACACCTCGAAGTGCAGGTGGCAGCCGCTGGAGGCGCCGGTGCTGCCGACGTACGCGATCACTTGCCCGGCTGAGACGGACTGGCCGTACCCCACGGCGTAGCCGCGGTCGCGGATGTGCGCATAGCCGGTGACGATGCCGCCGCCGTGGTCGACCTTGATGTAGTTGCCCCACGAGCCGCTGTACGCGGCGAAGACGACGCGCCCGCTGGCGGCCGCGTAGATCGAGCTTCCGCAGCTCGCCGAGAAGTCGATTCCGCGGTGGTCCGTGACGCAGTAGCCGTTGCCGCAGATCGTGCCGCGAGAGCCGAACCACGAACTGATCCCGCCGGATGCCGGTCGGACCCAGCCGCTGCCACCGGGCTGGCCGCCGCTGCCGCTCCCACCACCTCCACCTCCGCCTCCCGCGTTGGCCGCGGCCTCTGCGGCGGCCGCCGCCTGCCGTGCGGCTTCGCGCGCGGCCGCCTCCCGCGCGAGCCGCGCCTGACGCTCGGCCTCGACTCCCGCCTGGTAGTCGGCGATCGTCCTGGAGGTCGCGTCCGTCAATGCGGCCAGCTGGGCCTGCAGGGTGCCCAGGTTCGCGGCCTGCGCCTCGAGAGCCGCCTGGGCGGCGGCGGCGGCATCCTGTGCGGCCACCATCTTCGCTTCGGCCGCCTTCTGGAGCTTGTCGCGTTCATCGCGTGCGACGGATGCCTGGTTGCTGAGATTCTGGGCGTTGTCGCGCGCGCTGACGGCGTCGGCGTAGATGCCCTGGTTGGCGGCGACCAGCTTGTCCATCGTGCCGAGCTTGGCGAGCAGATCGTCTGCACTGGCGGCCGATCCGGAGAAGAAGAGCTCGAGCGAGGCATCCTCGCCACCCGCACGGTACTGCTGAGCTGCCAGACGCCCGAGCTTCTGTGCGGTCTCCTGCGCACGTGCCGCCTCGGCGTCGGCCTGGCTCTGCAGGTCGGTTGCGCGGTAAGCGGCATCCTCAAAGGCTTCCTGAGCCGCAGCGTACTCATCGCCGAGCCGCGCAGCTTCGGCCTGCTTTGCGGCCACGTCGGCCTGCAGCGAGTTGATGAGGCCTTCGATGCGGCTCACCTCCGCAGCTTTGCTCGCCTCGTTGGCCTTTGCGCGCTCAACGTCATCCCACGAGGGGTAATCCGCTCCGAACGCGGCCGGCCCGAGGCCGATGCCGAGTGCACCGATGCCCAGGATGCCGAGGCCGAGTGCCCGACGACGACTCAGCGCGCTGCGCAGGGGCCGGTCCTCGCCGGCCGTAGGTGCGCTCCCGCGGCCATCCGCAGACATGCCTTCGTCGACACTCACCTCGGGCCCTTCGCTCGGAAACGCAACTGGAGCCACACTAACAACATCCGTCACAATCGCAGGTGAAGATGTGGTGGCTCGACACACACGTGCCCATCATCACGCGTACTGGCGCAGACCCGGCTCTTACACGCCCTCGATTTCGAGATCGGCAGGATAATGCGTATGCTTGAGCGTCGGTAAGAATGAGCCTCCGGGTTCGCTCGGCCCCATCGTTTAGCGGCCTAGGACGCCGCCCTTTCACGGCGGTAGCACGGGTTCGAATCCCGTTGGGGTCACTCCCGACACCTACAACTTCATACGCATGGCCCTGTAGCGCAGTTGGTTAGCGTGCCGCCCTGTCACGGCGGAGGTCGCGGGTTCAAGTCCCGTCAGGGTCGCTCCACAAGCGACAGGCCCTTTGTCTTCAGAGGGCCTTTCGTCTAGGACATGGCTCCTCGGACGCCATGCGGCTCTGTAGCTCAGTTGGTAGAGCGCACGACTGAAAATCGTGAGGTCACGGGATCGACGCCCGTCGGAGCCACAAGGGTGATCATTACAATCACCCCAGAAACCCTCGCGGAGCTTCTATCCGCGGGGGTTTTGCTTTG
>NZ_WOYQ01000062.1 GCF_011620665.1 Microbacterium sp. | reverse complement strand
ACTAGACCCTAACCCGGCGATCAGCTACGACCACGGGCTGAAGGGAGTCTTTGCAGGACCGTAACATTTCGTGACCTGCGGGCAAAATGCATGCGGTACAGGCGGCGAGATCATCAATCCGATCATGCCGGACCGCCGGTGATCATCACTGCGACAACCGCCCACACCGCGATGAGGAGCCCCGAACAGAGTCCGAACGGGGCCCACGAACGAGTGGGGACACCGCCGACGGCGCTCGCCTCCACCGACGCCTCCCACCGCCGTCGGATCGTCTCGACCTCGTGGAGCGCCGGAGGCTCGCGTCGCCGCCCGCCCGGCCCGTCGCGGGACGGCCGCCCCGGCCGCCCGGCGACGGGCCCACCGAACGCCTTGAGCTCCTGCCCGCCGCCATACACGAACACGACCTGATAGCGCAGTCGGACATCAGCCACTTCGCCCCAGGGTAACCGCGTGCGACGCAGAAAATTCTGCACCGTCACGGCGTCGGCATCCGTCTCGATCGCCGATGAGTACATGAACAGGTACACGACCCATACCGCCAGCAGGACCCAGGGCGCAAGAAGCAGCATCTCGCCCCACCCGGCTCGCAGCACGGCGTCGCCCAGGAGAAGGAGCGCGACTGCGCCCGAGATGATCATCGCGACCACTCCTGAGGCTGCGCGGAGAACCACGCGCTCGCGCGGATTCTCTCGGCGCATCAGTCGGCCGATCAGTTCCCGCCCAATCGGATCGACGCCCCCGGGATCGCGTCCAGAAGCCGACGCGTGTATTCCTGTGCCGGCCGGGCGAAGATCTCGTCGACAGTCCCCTGCTCGACCACGCGACCCTTCTCCATCACGCACACGAGGTCAGCGGCCACGCGCACCACCGCCAGATCGTGGGTGATGAAGAGGTACGTCAGCCCGAGCGACGATTGGAGCTCGTTCAAGAGCTCCAGGATCTGAGCCTGAACGAGCACGTCGAGCGCCGAGACTGCCTCATCGAGGATGACGATGTCGGGCTTGAGCGCCAACGCACGCGCGATCGCGACGCGCTGCCGCTGGCCGCCCGAGAGCTCGTTGGCGTAACGCGAGGCGAGCGCTTGCGGCAGCGAGACCTGGTCGAGCAGCTCACGCACGCGCACACGGCGTGAAGCGCTGTCGCCGACTTTGTGGATGTTCAGCGGCTCGGCGATGGTGTTGCCGATATTGCGCATCGGGTCGAGGGACCCGTACGGGTCCTGAAAGACCGGCTGCATCCGACGGCGCAGATCAAACAGGGCGCGCTTCGATAGCGATGACACGTCCTTGCCGTCGACCTCGATCGACCCGGAGGTGGGAGTTTCGAGAGCGAGAACCATCTTTGCGACCGTTGATTTCCCTGACCCAGACTCCCCGACAAGCGCGAGCGTCTTGCCGCGCGGAATATCGAAGGAAACGGCATCGACCGCGCGGAACGGGATGCTTCGGAACCCGCCCTGGCGGATCGGGTAGTCCTTCGTCAGGTCGCGCACACGCAGTGTCGGTGGGATGCCGGCGACATCGTCCATCGTCTGAATACCCCGGTCTTCGACCTTCGCCTGAATGCGCTGCGAAGCGATCGACGGCGCCGCGGCGACGAGGCGCTGAGTGTACGGATGGCGCGGATTCTGCAGGATGAGTCGACTGGGACCCGCCTCGACGATTTCACCATCCTTCATCACGATGATGCGCTCCGCCCGTTCGGCTGCGAGACCGAGATCGTGCGTGATCAGCAGCACCGAGGTGCCCTTCTCCCGCGTGAGCGTGGCCATGTGGTCGAGAATGACACGCTGCACGGTCACATCGAGCGCGGATGTCGGCTCGTCCGCGATCAGCAGCTGCGGGTCTGCCGCGAGACCGATGCCGATGAGCGCGCGCTGCCGCATCCCTCCTGAAAACTGGTGCGGATACTGATGCATCCGCTTCTCGGCGTCCGCGAGGCCGGCTTGTTTGAGCACCTCGATCGCGCGCGCCTCGACGGCACGCCTGCCGCTCGCGATGCCGTTGGCTCGCACCGCTTCCTTCACCTGGAAACCGATCGACCATACCGGGTTGAGATTGGACATCGGATCCTGCGGGACATAGCCGATGTCACGACCGCGAATGCTCTCCATCGCGCGTCGGCTGTATTCGGTCAGCTCGGCGCCGTCCAGCAGAATGCTCCCGGCGGTGATGCGTCCGTTGCCGGGGAGGAGATTGACGACTGCGGATGCCGTTGTGGACTTGCCGCAGCCGGACTCCCCGACGATCGCGACCGTCTCGCCCGGAAAGATGTCGAAACTGACGCCGTGCAGCACCTCGTTGCTTTCCGACTGCGAGTCGAAGGCCACCCGCAGGTCACGAACCCGTAGCAGGGGCTCTCGGGAGATCTCGCTCATCGGCGGGCCCTCGCTCTCGGGTCGAGGGCGTCGCGGATCAATTCGCCCAAAAGAATGAAGGCCAGCACTGTCACAGTCAGGATGATCGACGGGTAGACGAGCGCCATGGGTGCGACGCGCAGGGACTGCTGCGCCTGACTGATGTCATTGCCCCACGACATCGTTCCGCTGCCGAGACCGACACCGAGAAATGACAGGGTCGCCTCGGCGACGATGGCCCCGGCGAGACTGATGGTGGTGATCACCAGCAAGGGCGCGATTGCGTTCGGCACGACGTGGGTGACCAACGTCGTGAATCGCGACTGACCGAGCGCGCGAGATGCCGTGACGAAGTCGGCTTGACGCACCCGGAGCACTTCGGCGCGCACGACACGGGCGGTCGACGCCCAGGCGAATCCTCCGATTGCGAACGCAAGCGTGAACTCATTGCGATTCGTGGAGAAGACGCTCATGACGACGACGGCAGCCAGAATGTACGGGATCGAGAAGAAGATGTCGCCGATGCGCGAGAGCAGAGAGTCGAGCCATCCCCCGTAGAAACCCGCGAAAGCGCCCATGACAAGGCCGATTGTCGTGCCGATGATCGTCGCGAGCAGACCCACGGTCAGCGACGTGCGAGCGCCCCAGACCATGCGCGACCAAACGTCGCAGCCGAGGAAGGTGAACCCGAGCGGGTGACCGTCCGTCGGCCCGCCGTTGCTGTCGGCAAGCTGGCAGTTGTCGTTCGGCGGCACTTGCGTGAACAGCGTCGGCCAGACGGCCATCAGCAGCACGATCGCCACCAGGAGCAGGCTGATCCAGAACGTCGGTCGACGACGCAGGTCGCGCCACGCATCCGTCCACAGGTTGCTGGGCTTCTCGTCGACCCTCACAGCGTCGACGACGAGGGTCCCATCCTTCACGGGAGCGACGAAGTGGGTCACCCCCGTGGGATCGTTGAGATCAGTTGACATAGCGGATCCTCGGGTCGAGCAGGCCGTAGAGAAGGTCCACGACCAGGTTGACGAGCACGTAGATGATGACGAACACCGTGACGAACGAGAC
>NZ_WOYQ01000064.1 GCF_011620665.1 Microbacterium sp. | reverse complement strand
CCCTGCGAGTACGCGACGATCTTCGACGCGTAGAGCGCGAGACGCACCTGTTCGATGAAGGCATCTGAATCCGCGACCCTGAAGGACCCCTCTGTCGGCCCGGGCAGTTCGCTCGACACATTTCGCTGGGAGCGGCGGCTCGAGAGCGAGCGCGCGAAGGTCGCCTCGGCGATCCCGGAGACCGGCACGCCCAGGTCGAGCGCCGTCTGGACGGTCCATGCTCCCGTTCCCTTGGCGCCGGCCTCGTCGACGATGACGTCGACGAGCGGTCGCCCGGTCGCAGCGTCGCGCTGACGCAGCACCTCGGCCGTGATCTCGATCAGGTAGCTCTCGAGCTCGCCGCTGTTCCACTCGGCGAAGACGTCGGCGATGTCGGCGGGGGTCTTTCCCGTGCCTCGCCGGATGAGATCGTACGCCTCGGCGATCAGCTGCATGTCTGCATACTCGATGCCGTTGTGCACCATTTTCACGAAGTGCCCGGCACCGTCGTGGCCCACATGCGTGACGCACGGCTCACCCTCCGCGACGGCGGCGATGGAGCGGAGGATCGGGCCGAGCGTCACCCACGCCTCATCCGGGCCGCCCGGCATGAGCGAGGGGCCGAGCAGGGCACCTTCCTCGCCACCTGAGACGCCCATGCCGACGAAATTGAAGCCCGCCTCGCGGACGGTCTTCTCGCGGCGGATGGTGTCGGAGAACAGCGCATTTCCGCCGTCGATGATGATGTCACCCGGTTCGAAGACGCTCATGAGCTCATCGATCACGGCGTCGGTCGGACCGCCAGCCTTGACCATGATGATCGCGGTGCGCGGCTTCAGGAGTGCTGCCGCGAACTCCGCGTAGGTGGTGGTCGGCACGAAGCCGGCCTCGGGATGCTCTGCGATCAGCGTCCGGGTCTTCTCACGCGAGCGGTTGAAGACGGCGACCGTGTTGCCGTCGCGGCTGGCGAGATTGCGTGCGAGGTTCGAGCCCATCACGGCCAGTCCCACGACTCCGATGTTTGCCGTGGGCGCGACGGGCGGGACGGGGGGGACGGACGCGTCGGGCACGACGAACTCCTCAGTGATGAGTCGGGATTCAGCGTTCAGCGTACTCGGGCCGGGGCTGACGCGACCCGCAGCGGTCCGAACTCAGTCCTTCCGGTAACCCGACCGACCGAGCGACCAGAGCGCGGCGATGGTGCCGACTGTCGCACCGGCCGTCAGCAGGCCGATGAGCCACATGAACGCGTGAGAGAGCCAGCCATAGTCCATGTGAGCCTCCGTCGGGGCAGATCAGCGTGCGTCGAATCGTGACGTGCCCATCGTAGCGGGCTGATACAGTTGGACCCGTACTTCGGCGAGGGATGCTGCGATGGCGTCCGTGATCGACGCGGTGATGTGCTCTTGGGAAACCCTCGGCCTGCCTCACGCGTGTGCGTTCGAGTCGAAACCGCAGACCCATACCAGGGCGTCCCGCCCGCAAGGAGAACATCATGTCCACTGAGACCGACACCAAGGTCGTCGCCGAGGTCCGCGACAGTTTCGGCAAGGGCTTCGCCCGCCGCCTGCGCGCCGCCGGCAAGATCCCCGCTGTCATCTACGGGCACGGCACCGACCCCGTGCACGTCGCCCTGCCGGGTCACCAGATCGCGCTGCTGATCCGTCGCGCCAACGTCGTGCTCGAGCTCGACGTCGCCGGCGCGCAGCAGCTGACTCTGGTGAAGGACGTCCAGAGGGACCCCGTGCGCCAGATCATCGAGCACATCGACCTTCTCGTCGTGAAGAAGGGCGAAAAGGTCCAGGTCGACATTCCCGTCGTCGTCGTCGGCGAGTCCGCCGCCGGCACGATCGTCAACCTCGACAACACCACTGTGTCGCTCGAGGTCGAGGCGACGCACATCCCGCAGAGCGTCGAGGTCGACGTCGAGGGCCTCGAGGACGGCGTGCGCATCTCTGCCGCCGACCTGAAGCTGCCCGCAGGCGCCACGCTGGTCACCGAGCCCGAGACGCTCATCGTGGCCGTCGGCGTGCCGTCGAGTACCGCCGCGGACGAAATCGAGGCCGCCGACGAGGCCGCCGCAGAAGAGCAGTCCGGCGAATCCACGGTTGAGGCCTCCGAGTAGCAACCACGCGACGATCCGAGTCCGGAGCCCGTCCACACCGATACTGGTGCGGGCGGGTTTCTTCGTCGAGAGGGAGACATGGCAGAGGCATGGCTGGTCGTGGGATTGGGCAATCCGGGCCCGCGCTACGCGTCGACCCGTCATAACGTCGGTCAGATGGTGATCGATGAGCTGGCCGCGCGTCGCTCCGAAGTCCTGCGCGCACACAGGGCGCAGGCCCGTGTGGCCGAGACGTGGCTGCGCCCGGGCGGTGTGAAGGTCGTGCTCGCCAAGCCCAACTCCTTCATGAACCTCTCGGGTGGGCCGGTGTCCTCGCTCGCGCAGTTCTACGCAATTCCGGCGGAGCGCGTGATCGTGGTCCATGACGAGCTCGACATACCGTTCGACTCGATCAAGCTGAAAGTCGGAGGCGGACACGGTGGCCACAACGGCGTCCGAGACGTCGCGAAAGCGCTGGGGACACCTGAATTCACCCGTGTCCGCGTCGGTGTGGGCCGTCCGCCCGGCCGTCAGGACCCGGCCGATTGGGTGCTCGAACCCTTCGGCGCAGTCGAGCGCAAGGAATTGCCCCTCGTGCTCGCGGATGCGGCGGATGCCGTGGAACTCCTTGTCGGTGAAGGTCTTCTCGCCGCTCAGCAGCGATTTCACGCGCCCCGGGAGTAGTCCCGGTCAGCCGACGGCGTTCGCCCCGGCGGCGATCCCGCTCAGGACGGCTGCTCCGACGGTGGCGGCGAACACGACGGGTCCGATCGAGGCGACGACCACCGCCGCGATCGCAGGGCCGCGGCCGCGGCGCGACGCGATCGCGACGATGCCTTGTGCGACCGCCCAGATCCCGAGGAGCGTTCCTGCCCCGAGTCCGATCTCGGCCCACAGCACGAGTCCCCGGAACGGGCTGAGAAGTGCCAGCAGCTGGTCATTGCTCAGGTTCTCGAGACCTTCAGGGGAGACGCTGATGGCGCGAGACATGGCACCGTAGGCCGCTGCGAAGCCCGTGATCGCGCTGAGGGCGGCCGCGCCGACGGCAGCGACGAGGGCGATGATCAGCGCGATCACGCCGAGGAGCGAAGGGCGCGGGACCGCCGCAGCCACGACGGATGCGGCGAAACCCGGGTGGTCGGGCGCTGCGGGGGGCATCGCTGTCGGGTTCTCGACCATGGCCCCATCCTATTCAGCGCACGGACGATGCCGGAGGGTGTGGATGCCGACGCCCTAGAATCATCCGGTGACAGTTTCCGGGATCGTGCGCGCCCTCACACAGGCTGAATGGTTTCAGGACGCGGCTGCCGCGACCCTTGCCGACGCCGATTTCTCGGTCATCGCCGGCCTCGATGCCCCTGTGCTGGCTGCGCTGCTCGAGCGCCGCATTGCGGCGGGGCGCCCGGCCTCACTCCTCGTGATCGCCCCGACCGGCCGGCGTGCCGAGAGTATCGGCGATGCGCTCGCGGCGCTTCTGCCGAACGCTGCCGTCCTGCATTTCCCGGCCTGGGAGACCCTGCCCCATGAGCGACTCAGCCCGAGCGCCGAGACCGTCGGGCGGCGCCTGGACGTCCTCAGCCAGCTGGCGCTTTTCACGGGGGAGACCCCACTCATCGTGACGGCGTCCGTGCGCGGCGCGCTGCAGCCGATCGCGGCGGGACTGACCGACGCGGGCGTTCTCGAACTGCGGGTGGGCAGCCGAGGGACGCAGCTCGACGCCGTGGTTCGTCGCCTCGTGGAGCTGGCCTACCTTCGCGTGGACATGGTCTCGCGGCGTGGCGAGTTCGCGGTGCGCGGAGGCATCCTCGACGTCTTCCCGCCGGCCGCCGAGCATCCGTATCGTGTCGAGTTCTTCGGTGACGAAATCGACCGGATCCGGGCATTCTCCGTTGCCGACCAGCGGTCGCTGCCCGAAGACATCGCCAAGGTGACGCTTCTTCCCAGTCGCGAACTGCTGCTGACTCCAGACGTGCGCGCGCGTGCGGCCGATCTGATCCCGCAGTTCCCGGGTTTGCGCGGGATGCTTGAGAAGATGAGCGCCGGCATCCCGGTCGAGGGGATGGAATCGCTCCTTCCCGCCCTCGCCGACGCGGTGCTCCCGCTCGTGGACTATCTCCCGCGCGGCACCTCAGCCGCCGTCGTCGACCCCGAGCGCTCGGTGACGCGTGCGATCACCCTCGGCGAGACGAATCGCGAGTTCCTCGAGGCGGCCTGGAGCGCTGCGACCGCCGGTGCCGAGATGCCGATCGACCTCGGTGCGGGCGACTTCCTCAGCCTGCCTGAGCTGCACGAGGCCACGGGTGAGCGGGGCGGGCAGTGGTGGACGCTCAGCAGGTTCGATTCGGGAGCGGCGGATGCCGCCGCGGAGGGCTTGGCCGACGGCTCGGTCGTGCGCATCCCAGCGAACCCGGTTCCCTCGTTTCAGGGGAACGTCGATGGCGCGACCGGCCATGTCGGCGGGCTCATCGCGGACGGCTGGCGCGTGATCGTGACGGCCTCCGGCGCGGGTCTGGTCGACCGTGCGCGCGATGTCCTGGCCGAGCGCGGAATCGCCGCCCGCGCGACCGATCGCCTCGACGTCGTCCCCGAGCCGGGGGTCGCCGTCTGCGTCGTGGCGAACCTCGAGAGCGGCTTCGAGCTGCCGGGCGCCAAGCTGGCCGTGCTGACGGAAAGCGAGTTCTACGGACGCACGATCGCCGCGGACGGACGCATCGTGAAGAAGCTTGCGTCGCGTCGGCGGAACGTGGTCGATCCGCTGCAGCTGAAGACCGGCGATGTGGTCGTTCATTCCACGCACGGCATCGGACGCTTCGTCGAACTGGTCCAGCGCGAGGTGTCGACCGGAGGACGCAACGCCGTCAAGACCACGCGCGAATACGTGGTGATCGAGTACGCGCCCTCAAGGCGCGGGCATCCCGGCGACAAGCTCTCGGTACCCACCGACCAGCTCGACCTCCTGAGCAAGTACGTCGGCGGCGACGCGCCGGTTCTCTCGAAGATGGGCGGCAGCGACTGGGCGGCCGCCAAGGGCAGAGCACGCAAGGCCGTCCGCGACATCGCGGTCGAGTTGGTGGGGCTCTACTCCGCGCGAATGTCGGCCAAGGGCCATGCTTTCGGGCCGGACACACCCTGGCAGCGCGAGCTCGAGGAGGCGTTCCCGTTCGCCGAGACCCTCGACCAGCTCCAGACGATCGACGAAGTCAAAGCCGACATGGAGAAGCCGGTTCCGATGGATCGGCTTCTCTCGGGTGACGTCGGATTCGGCAAGACCGAGGTGGCCGTCCGCGCGGCCTTCAAGGCGATCCAAGAGGGCAAGCAGGTCGCGATGCTGGTGCCGACGACGCTGCTCGTCAAGCAGCATATCGAGACCTTCCAGGAGCGGTTCGCCGGCTTCCCGGTGCAGGTCCGTCCGCTCTCCCGGTTCCAGAGCGACAAGGAAGCGCGTGAGACTCTCGCAGGTCTCGCCGACGGCAAGATCGACATGGTCATCGGCACCCACCGCATACTCACTGAGAAGGTCTTCTTCAAAGACCTCGGCCTCATGATCATCGACGAGGAGCAGCGCTTCGGCGTCGAGCACAAAGACGCGCTGAAGAAGCTCAAGACCAACGTCGACATCCTCGCGATGAGTGCAACCCCGATCCCGCGGACGCTGGAGATGGCGGTCACCGGCATCCGTGAGATGTCCACCCTGGCAACCCCGCCGGAGGATCGGCATCCGATCCTCACCTACGTGGGCCCCCGCAGCGACAAGCAGATCGCCGCCGCGATCCGTCGCGAGCTTCTGCGCGAGGGCCAGATCTTCTTCGTCCACAATCGCGTGCAGTCGATCCAGCGCGTCGCCGCCCAGCTGGCCGAACTCGTCCCGGAGGCGCGGGTCGCCGTCGCACACGGTCAGATGGGCGAGAAGGCCCTCGAAGAGGTGGTCGACGGATTCTGGGAGCGAAAGTTCGACGTGCTGGTTTCGACCACGATCATCGAGACGGGCCTGGACATCTCCAACGCCAACACGATCATCATCGATCGCGCTGACAAGTACGGGCTCAGCCAGCTGCATCAGCTGCGCGGTCGCGTCGGACGTGGTCGCGAGCGTGCATACGCGTACTTCCTCTACGACGAGCTGAAGCCGCTGTCCGAGACTGCCGCGGACCGGCTCGAGACGATAGCGGTGAACAACGACCTCGGTTCGGGCATGCAGGTTGCGCTGAAGGACCTCGAGATCCGAGGGGCCGGGAACCTGCTCGGCGCCGAGCAGGCCGGCCACATCGCGGGGGTCGGCTTCGATCTGTATCTCCGGATGATCGGCGAAGCCGTCGCGACCTTCCGCGGTGAGGACGTCGACGGACCCGCTGAACTGCGCCTGGAACTGCCGGTCGGCGCCCGGATCCCCGACGACTACATCGACAGTGAACGGCTGCGCCTCGAGGCCTACCAGAAGCTCTCCGCCGCGGCGTCGGCGACCGCGAAGGACGATGCGATCGAGCTCGTCGCCGAAGAGCTGACCGACCGCTACGGCGCTCTGCCCGTCGAAGTCGAGGGTCTTCTCGCCGTCGCTCGCCTGCGGCGCCGCGCGGCGCAGTCCGGGCTGGTCGATGTCGTGGCGATGGGTCCGAATCTGCGCGTCGCGCCCGCGCCGGAGGCCGACTCGCTGCGGGTGCGCCTGCAGCGCCTGTACCCGAAGTCGAAGGTGCTCGCAGGGGGCGAGGCGATGGTCGTGCCGCTGCCTTCAGCGGGCGGAGAACATCTCGCCGACGCCGATCTCATCGCCTGGGTGCACCAGCTGCTCGATCAGCTCTTCCCGCTGCCGGCGCCCGCACCGGTGTCCTGAGCGTCCTACGGCGACTGTCAGGGGCAGGATCGTGACCCAGACGCTTCTCTCCGCCGTCTCCACGACCGGCGGGTCACCCGGTGTTCTGGAGCCCGGCCGCAACTCCGCTGACCGACAGCAGCAGCAGGCGCTGCCACTCCGGCGGGGCATCTGAGGCGGACTCGCCCGTCCGCAGCATGCGAAGGGCCCGCAATTGCAGCAGCGAGAGCGCGTCGACATAGGGGCTGCGCATCTTCACTGCGCGCTGAAGCACCCGCTTGTTCGCGAGCAGTCCGCCCCCCCCGGTGATCCTGATGACCCAGTCCCGGGTCAGCAGCATCTCATCCATCACGAGTGCGGCCAGGTCGTCGCGGTCCCCGAGATCGAGGTAGCGACGCGCGATGCGCGGGTCGGCCTTTGCCAGGCTCATCCCCACGTTGTCGATGACGGTCCGCAGCAGCGGCCACTCGGCGTAGGCGGTCCGCAGCAGATCTTCATCGCCGACGGCATCCAGCGCCGTGCCCAGCCCGAACCATCCGGCGAGGTTGATGCGTGCCTGTGACCACGCGAACACCCAGGGAATCGCGCGCAGATCTTCGAGCGACTCGACCGACAGCCCGCGGCGGGCGGGTCGCGAGCCGAGCGCGAGCAGACCGATCTCCTCCATGGGGGTGACTGTGGCGAACCACTGCGCGAACCCCTCGTTCTTCACGAGCGAGAAGAATCGCGCGCGCGATGCCGTGTCCATGGTCTGTGCGATCGGCGCGAACCGCTCGGCGGCGGCGCGGTTGCGCTGCTCGATCGAGGGAGACGATGCCAGGAGCATCGCCGCGGCGACCTGGTCTATGTGGCGCATCGCGATGGCGGGGTCGCCGTAGCGAGCGAAGATGACCTCGCCTTGCTCGGTGAGCTTGAACCGTCCATCGACCGAATGAGGCGGCTGCGCGAGAATCGCCGAGTTGGCGGGGCCGCCGCCGCGGCCGAGCGCTCCTCCGCGTCCGTGGAAGAGCGTGAGCTGGATCTCGGAATCCAGCGCCCAGGCGGCGATCTTGGCCTGCGCTTCGTACAGCGCGAGGTTTGCTGCGACCGGGCCCACGTCCTTGGATGAATCGGAGTATCCGAGCATGACTTCCAGGCGGCGTTCGGTCGCATCGAGTCGTGCGGCGAAGGCGGGATGCGTGACGATCTCGGCCATGATGCCGGGCGCGGCCTGGAGATCGGCGAACGTCTCGAACAGCGGGATGACATCGAGTATCGGCGCGGTGCCGCCCGGGCCGACCGCGAAGCCGGCCAGTTCGTGCACGGCGGCGAGGTCTGCGGCGGACTGAGTGAAGGAGACGATGTATCGGCCGGCAGCGCGGACGCCGTGCCGGCTCTGGATCTGGGCGATGGTGCGGAAGACCTCGAGCACTTCTTCGGCCTGCGCGCTGAGGACGCCACCGGCACGGCACTCGTCGAGCACCTTGGCGTGCACGGCGGAATGCTGGCGTACTTCAAGTTCGGCCAGGTGGAACCCGAACGTCTCGACCTGCCACAGCAGCTGTTGCAGATGACCGTAGGCCTGGCGGGGCGCGCCGGCGGCCGTGAGCGAGTCCTGCACGGTCCTCAGGTCGGCCAGGAGCGCTTCGGGGTCGCGATACGCCAGGTCCGCGTCGCGGCGGCGGGTTGCCGCGATGCGCCGGGTGAGCAGGAGCATGACGCGCTTGTGCGGCTCGCCTTTGGCCCGCTTCGCGGCATCCGCCGCACCGTCTTCATCGGCGGCGGCGAGGCGCTGCGCGAGCGCCAGCAGTCCATCGCTCGGCGGAGTCGTCTCGGCATCGAGTGTGAGTGTCTTCGCGATCCGGAGGCTGGATTTCTCCAGGCCCAGAAGAATGTGCTCTGACGCGATGGATGCCGCCTTCTTCGTCACCGCGGCTGTCACGAACGGGTTGCCGTCGCGGTCGCCTCCGACCCATGTTCCCAGACGCACGAAGGGCCGGATGACCGGTGCCCTCCCGCCGGCCGCCGGCCCCTGCAGGGCATCGTCGACGCGCCGGTACACGTGGGGCACGGCGGTGTAGAGGGTCTCGTCGAAGATCGCCATGATCGCGCGCACCTCGTCGACCGGCGTCGGCTTCTCGCCACGCAGCGGCGCCGTGCGCCAGAGCGTGTCGATCTCCTCGAGCATCCGCCGCTGAGAGCGCCGCTCGTCCGCGCCCCCGCGCAGCGACGCCTCGTTCTCGCTGAGGAGAGTCACCAGGCGCCGGATGCTCGTGGAAACGGCGCGACGGCGCGCTTCAGTGGGGTGGGCTGTGAAAACGGGGTGGAAGCGCATGCTCTGCAGGCGCGCGAGCGCTGTGTCGTCGCCGACCTCGGCGGCCAGACGGATGAATGCGGCGGCGATGGAGTCGGTGGCATCCTCCTTCTCGGGTCGTCCGTCGCGCTCGCGCAGCACGCGCACACGCTGGTGCTCCTCGGCGAGGTTCACGAGGTGGAAGTACACGGTGAAGGCCCGCGCGACTTCGTCGGCTCTTTCGACCGAGAATGATTCGGCGATCGCGGCGGCGCGTTCGAACGCCTCGGAGGAGTCGTCGGTGTAGGCGGCGATGGTCGCCCGACGGAGGCGTTCGACGTCGTCGTACAGACCGGGCGAGCCGCTTTCGCGGAGGACGCGGCCGAGCAGCGAGCCGAGCATGCGAACGTCGGCGCGCATCTGCTCGGGCAGCTCCTGCTCGGCTTCGCCGCGGCCGACGAGGTCGATGGCTTCGGTGCGGGTGGAATCGCGCATGCCCCCACGCTAACGGCCCGGTGTTTCGCGCATGTCACGGCTAGAATCGTGCCGGGTGTGCCGGGAAGTCTGGTCGGCGTTCGCGTCCCCGACCCCGAAAGGCGCTCATGGCACTCTTGCGATCCGCTCGCTTTCCCGCCGTCCTCCTGCTCGTTGCGGCTGCACTCGGCCTTCTTCTGGCGAATTCTCCCGCTGCGCCGGCGGCGTTCGCGATCGCTGATGCGCACCTCGGCCTCCCCGGCCTCATCGATCTGTCGGTCCGGCATTGGATCTCCGACGGGTTGCTCGCGATCTTCTTCTTCGCCGCGGCGGTCGAGCTGCAGTACGAACTCACGACCGGGCAGTTGAACTCGGCCAAGCGGGCGGTGCTGCCCGCGCTCGCTGCCGCCGGGGGAGTGGTGGTGCCCGTTGCGGTGTACCTTGCCGTGGCGGCCGGGTCGGATGCGGCGACCGGCTGGCCGATTCCCACCGCGACCGACATCGCCTTCGCGCTCGGCGTGCTCGCGGTGTTCGGCCGTGGTCTGCCTCCCACCGTCCGGGTCTTCTTGCTCGCCCTCGCGATCCTCGACGACATCGTCGGGATCGTCTTCATCGCTGTGCTTTTCACCTCAGACGTCGACTTCGGGATGATCCTGCTCGCGCTCGTGTGCGTCGTGGTGTTCGCGTTCTGCAGTCGGCTCATCGACACGCGGGGTCGTCGCTGGGCGATCGCGGGCCTTGTGATCACGGGTGTCGGCACGTGGTACGCCGTCTACATGTCGGGTGTGCACGCGACGATTGCGGGCGTCGTCCTCGGGCTCGCGATGGCCCAGCAGCCTGCGCTGCGGGCACGCAGCGCGATAGAGCCCTGGGTGAATGCGATCGTGCTCCCGCTGTTCGCGCTGGTCGCGGCGCTCGTCGTGATTCCGCAGGTCCCCGCCGCCGAGCTGTCCCCGGCGTTCTGGGGTGTGGTCATCGCGTTGCCGGTCGGCAAGCTCATCGGCATCACGGGCGCGGGGTGGATCGCTCAGCGCGCCCTGCGCGTTTCGCCGGCGCAGGCTCTGCCATTCGCCGACCTGCTGGCCGCGGGCGCGCTGGGTGGAATCGGGTTCACGGTGTCGCTGCTGCTGTCCGAACTGGCCTTCGCGGGAGCGCCCGGCATCCGGGACCAGGCGACACTCGGGGTACTTGCCGGGTCGGCGATCTCGCTCGTCATGGCCGCTGCACTCGTATCCTGGCGGGCATGGCATCATCGACGGATCCTGCGGACGGCCTGACCGGATCGGACGCGCTGCGCGCCGCGGCCGATACGATGCGCGCGGTCCGAGATCGGTGCGTGTGGTCGCAGCGGATCACACACGCCGATCTCGTGCCCTACCTCGTCGAAGAGACCGCCGAGCTGATCGACGCCGTCGAGGTCGGCACCCGCACGGACCTCCGCGAAGAGCTCGGCGATCTGCTGTGGCAGGTGCTGTTCCACGCGGCGATCGCAGCGGAGGACCCCGATGACCCGTTCGACATCGACGACGTCGCTGCGATGCTCTCGGAGAAGATGATGCGGCGGCATCCGCATGTCTTCGCGGATGCCGTGGCCACGACGCCCGAAGAGGTCCTGGTGCACTGGAACGCAGCCAAGGCCGCCGAGAAGCACACCCGCCGCTCGGTGCTGGACGGAATCTCGCCCCACATGCCGTCGCTGTCTCTCTCCCAGAAGCTCCTGAGCCGGGCCGCCGCCCTCCCCACCCCCGCGAGACACGCGCAGCGCCCCGAGACACCCGCTGTGGACCGGGGTCTCGGGGCAGATCCGGTGTCTCGCGGGCACGCGCCCGAGACGGAGGGCGAATTGGGCAGTGCGCTGCTGCGGCTCGTTGAGGTCGCGAGGCTGCGGGGGTGGGATGCCGAGCGCGCGCTCCGCGGGGCGATCCGGCTGCTGGAGGGCGAGATCCGCGCGGCGGAATCCGGCGTGGAGGAATCGCCCGCGGCCGACCTGGAAGAATAGCCCCGTGGCACCCGTCAATCCGCCGCGCGGCATGCGCGATTTCCTCCCCGCGGACAAGGCCCGTCGAGAGCGGGTGCTCGCCGTCATCCGTGAGCGCTATCGCGCGCACGGGTTCGATGAGATCGAGACCCCTGTGGTCGAGGAGTATGCGCGATTGCACGCGGGCATCGGCGGCGACAACGAGAAGCTCGCGTTCAACGTGCTCAAGCGCGGGCTCGACGCTGACGGTATCCGCGCAGCGGTCGACGACGCGGCGCCAGTCGACGTGGGCGCGCTGAGCGACCTCGGTCTCCGCTACGACCTCACCGTGCCTCTGGCGCGCTTCTACGCGACTCACCGCGCCGAGCTGCCCGCCGTGTTCCGCTCCATTCAGATGGCGCCGGTGTGGCGAGCCGAGCGCCCGCAGAAGGGCCGCTACCGACAGTTCGTCCAGTGCGACATCGACATCATCGGCGATTCCACCGCGCGGGCCGAAGCCGAACTTCTCGTCGCCACTCTCGACACGCTCGATTCACTGGGCCTGGACGGCGGCTCCATCCGCATCAACGATCGACGGGCACTGGATTGGATGCTGGACAGCTTCGGCTTCACGGCGGAAGAACGGCCCGGCGTGCTGATCACGATCGACAAGCTCGACAAGATCGGTGCCGGCGGTGTCGTGACCGAGCTCGCTGGCCGCGGTGCATCGCCGGATGCCGTCGAGGCCCTCCGCTCGTTCATGAACCGTCCGCAGACGCTCGAATACCGCCCGTACGGCGACGACCAGATCCGCAGGGCCCTCCCCACCGGTGCACCTGACGAGATCGTCGACCACCTCGTCGCGATCGGCGAAGCCGTCGCGGCCGCACGGCCCGACGATGCGACTGCGACCGCCGAGAGCCCGTTGGTGTTCGATCCGTTCCTCGTCCGCGGGATGGGCTATTACACCGGCACGATCTTCGAGCTCGCGCACCCGAGCGTCGACTACTCGCTCGGCGGTGGGGGCCGTTACGACGGCATGATCGGCCGCTTCCTCGGTCAGGACGTGCCCGCGGTCGGCTTCTCGATCGGTTTCGAACGAATCGTCGATCTGCTCTCGGGTGGAGGGGATGACGACGCCTCCTCTCTGGTTCTCGTTCACGATCGAGATGTCGCCGTCGCCGATCTGGTCGCGCTGAAGGCCGCCCTCATCGCCGAAGGTCATCGCGTGCGGGTCGAGCAGCGCACGAAGAACCTCAAGGCCCTGCTCGAGCGGGCCGCAGCCGACGGTTACCGTTCGTTCGCGACGGTGTCGGCGCGGCAGACCCGTGCAGGCATCGAACTGAAGTCCCTTCGCTAACCGCACTCGGCAGCGGTGCAGCGGTGCCGGCCTCCCACACCCCGCCTGCGGTCAGCCGTCCGCACGCATGAAGTCCGCGATGCGCTCGCCGATCGCGACGGACGTCGCGGCGGGGCCCCGCGACGGTACCCACGGCAGGATCGACGTGTCGGCCACGCGCAGGCCGGGAACGCCGTGTACGCGTCCATGCGAGTCGACGACGGCGCCCATCGGCGCCGATCCGCACATATGGATCGCCGTGCCGAGGTGCCCGAGCATCCATGCGTCGAGCTCTGCGTCGTCATCGAGTTCAGCATCACCGAGCTCGGTGAGTCCATCGAACACGCTCGCGAACGCCGTCGTGCGCAACAGCTCGACGGCGGTGCGGATGCCCAGTCGCATCCGCGAGCGATCCGCTTCCTCTTGGAGGTAGTTGTAGTCGATTCTGGGGGGGGTGAGGGGGTCGGCGGACGTGATCGTGATGCGACCGCGGCCGACCGGCTGCTGCAGCGCGACGATGAGTTGCATATCGTCGCGATGCGAGATCTGCTGCGCCATGCGACGTGCTGAGACACCGAACAGCGCGCGCAGCGTCCGCACCGGGTGACGCAATACGGCGCGTACGCCGACGCCCATCGGGTGGGCGGCACCCGTGAGCAGATACCCGAGCGGCTTCACCGCCAGCAGGATCTCGAGATCGGTGGCCGTGGCGGGCTCGGATGGCTCGTTCGGAGGTGACTGCGCCGATGGCACGCGCTGCGACGACAGGTTCAGGGCTGTCGGGAAGGCGACACGCTCTCTCGAGCTGACGACCGGGCCCCGCGCCCGCCATCCGACCGCGATATCGGGGTGGTCGCTGAAGGCGACGCCGACCGGCAGGTCGGCGACGACATCGATACCGAGGGCCGCAAGATCGGCTTGCGGCCCGATGCCCGACACCAGCAACAGGTGCGGCGTCGCGATCGCGCCCGCGCAGAGCACGACCTCGCCGGCCTCGATCTGACCTGCCGTCGTCTCCACCCCGACCGCGCGACCCGCGCGGATCAGCACCCGCAAGACGCGCACGCCCCCGCGTACCTCGAGGTTCGGCCGCTCTCGGGCCGGATCGATGTAGGCGAGGCCGGTGTTCCACCGCACGGCTCCGGATACCCCGGGAGGACGATGCACATTGGCAGGCACGGGTCCGACCCCGGCCGCACCCGGCCTGTTCTTGTCGATCTCCAGGGGAAACCCGCGTTCGCGCGCAGCGGACGTGAACGCGGCGGCGAGGATCGAGTTCTGCGGCGGCCGCACGACGACCATCGGCCCCGACGAGCCATGCCCGTCGTCGTCCCCGTAGTCCCGATCGGTCTCGAGGCGGCGCAGTACAGGCAGCATCGCATCGTACGACCACTCCGGGCCGGCGATCTCCGCCCAGGCGTCGAAGTCCGCGGGTCGCGCACGGACGAAGTAGGCGCCGTTGAGGGCAGTGGACCCGCCGAGGATTCGCCCGCGAGCGATCGTGTACGGCAGTTGCGCAGTGAGGTGACCGAGGTACGACCAATTGGCAGGATGCCCCGGCATGGCCCCCTGCACGGTCGCGGGATCGAGCAGTTCGGGTGGGTAGTCGCGCGCACCGACCGGCGCAGGACCGGCTTCGAGCAGCAGCACACGCCGCTCCGGATCCTCACTGAGCCGTGCTGCCAGCGGCGCCCCCGACCCGCCAGAGCCGACGACCACGACATCGGGGCGCGAGATCACGGCGAACCGAACGCCGAGTCGAGTCGCTGGAACGCCTCATCCAGCAACCTGGGCAGATCTGCGTCATCCTGGCTCAGCCATTGCTCGTAGGCGGCGAGGCAGAGTCCGAGGCACGCCCACGCGATGGACTGCGGCTCCAGCGTGTCGGGGTCGCTTCCGAGGCGTTCCGCCGCAAAGGCGGCGATCACCTGACGCCATGCCGCATAGCGCAGCGTCGAGTGCGCGACCAGGCTCGGCACGTTGAGAAGGAGCCGCATGCGCTCGCGATGGAATGGCAGTTCCGCATCGGGGAACCGGTTGAACTCGATCACCGCCACGCGAATGGCGTCCATGAGCGGTGTCTCCGGGGGAAGGGAGCGCAGCTGCGCACGCATAGCGGAGAGCAGGCTGTCGAAGTCTCCCCAGGGCAGGTCGTTCTTCGACGCGAAGTAGCGGAAGAAGGTGCGGCGCCCGATTCCGGCGGCGCGGGCGATCTCGTCGACCGTCGTCTCATCGAAGCCCCGGTCCAGGAACATCTGGAGCGCCAGATGACTGAGCTCGCTGTGTGTCGTTGCCGGCGCGCGACCCATGCGCGGCCGCGGACCATCGACAACCGGAAAGATCTTGCTGTGCGCGTCCGTTGCTCTTCCCTTCGGCACTCAGTGTCATAGTATCGTCCACATCAGGCTGCACGCCGCCGGTGGCGGGCACGAAAGGGAGCGTCTCATGGATAGGCAAGTCCGATCGACTGATTCCACGGCCGTCGCATACGGCGTCATCGAGGTCGACTCGCTCGTCGAGGAAGTATCGATCGACGGCATGTGCGGCGTCTATTGATGGCCGCGACCGAGGTGCCGCAGACCGTGAATGCAGACTCTGCGTGGCGGTTGCACCCACAGGTCTCCGTGAGGCCCGAGCCCTTCGGCGCATTGCTGTATCACTTCGGCACCCGGAAGCTGTCGTTTCTGAAGGACCGAACGCTCCTGGCCATCGTCGAGGCTCTCGGCGATGCGCCGTCGGCGCGCGCCGCGTGCGAGGCGGTCGGAGTTCCGCTCGCCTCGCAGCCGACATACCTGCGGGCGCTCGAGACGCTCGCGGCTTCCCACATGATCGAGGAGCGCACGGCGTGACGATGGCGGCCACCACCGAGGCGCCGCTGAAGGGCACCCACGACCTCGCCGGCTGAGACCCGCACTCCCCGGCGCTCGCAACGATGCGGGCGCCTGGCTGACGGTGTGCCTCACGAGGCGCGATGTGGCGCACTTTCGGCAGAGAGATGAGGAGAAGGACATGGCACTTTCGGAGGGGAGATCGTCTTCGCAGGCCCAGTCGGCGGCATCCGGCGTCGATTCGATCGTTGCGAGCCGAGAACGCATCGCGTCGGCCCTCGTCGGGCGCGAGCGAGAGCTCGAATTGACGCTCGCCGCCGTCGCCGCGGGACGCGACATCGTGCTGGAGGGACCACCGGGCACGAGCAAGACGACGATCCTCACCGCGATCACGGCGGAATGGGGCATCCCGCTGCTCTTCGTGGAGGGCAACGCCGATCTCACGCCCGCCAAGCTCGTCGGCCATCACAACCCGGCCCGCGTGCTCCGCGAGGATTACAGCCCTGACAACTTCGTGCCGGGTCCGCTCGTCGAGGCGATGCAGCAGGGCGGCTTCCTCTATATCGAGGAGTTCAATCGCGCCCCCGAAGACACGATCAACACGCTGCTCACCGCGATGGCCGACCGGTCGATCGCCATTCCCCGCGTGGGACGCATCAGAGCCGAGCCGACGTTCCGGGTCATCGCGTCGATGAACCCCTACGACAACATCGGCACGACGCGGCTCTCCACGAGCGTCTCCGACCGCCTCAACCGATTGTCGGTCGATTATCAGGACGCCGACGCTGAAGCGGCGATCGTCGCGCTGCGCACCGGCGCGACAGGACCGTTCGGCCAGCGTCTCATCGGCGATGCGGTCGCGGTGACCCGTGCGACCCGTCGGCACCCCGACGTTCGGCAGGGATCGAGCGTTCGCGGCGCGATCGACACGGTACTCGTGGCGCAGCAACTCGCGGAATTGCGTGGCGTGAAGGATGCCGATTCCGCGGAATCATCATCCTCGGACGCATACTCCGAACTCGTGTTCGACGCGATGATCGTGGCGTTGTCGGGCCGCATCCGTATCGATGAGGCCGCCGAGACGACCCCGGAGCGCGTGCTGCGGGAGATCTGGGAGGACCGCT
>NZ_WOYQ01000031.1 GCF_011620665.1 Microbacterium sp. | reverse complement strand
GCAGCGCGATGATGTACACCTCGGGGTGACCGAAGAACCAGAACAGGTGCTGCCAGAGCAGCACACCGCCGTTCGCCGGATCAAAGATGTGCGCCCCGAGCACGCGATCGGCGGCGGCGGCGAAAATCGCGGCGGCCAACACCGGGAAGGCCATCAGGATCAGGATGCTGGTGACCAGAGTGTTCCAGGTGAAGATCGGCAAACGCCACATGGTCATGCCCGGGGCGCGCATGGTGATGATCGTGGTGATGAAGTTGACGGCACCGAGGATCGTCCCGAATCCGCTCATGCCAAGCCCGAGCATCCAGAGGTTGCCTCCGGCGCCGGGAGAGAAACTCGCGTTGGCGAGCGGTTGGTACGCGAACCATCCGAACGAGGCCGCGCCCTGGGGTGTCAGGAAACCGGCGACGGCGATCAACGAACCGAAAATGAACAGCCAGAGCGCGAACGCGTTCAGCCTCGGGAACGCAACATCGGGCGCCCCGATCTGCAGCGGCACGATGGCATTCGCGAACCCGGCGAACAGCGGCGTTGCGAACATGAGCAACATGATCGTGCCGTGCATCGTGAACAGCTGGTTGTACTGATCCTTCGTCGGGAGGATCTGCATGCCTGGTTCGAACAGCTCGGCACGGATGATGAGTGCCATCACGCCGCCCAGGAGGAAGAACAGCACCGACGCGATCAGGTACATGTACCCGATGGTCTTGTGGTCAGTGGAGGTGATCCACCTGACGATGATGTTGCCCTTCTGCTCCACACGGGAGGTGCTCAGCAGAGCTGCCTGGCGCGGCGGAAGGGTGGATGTACGGAGGGGAGCCTCTCCCTGGAGAGGAAGCGTGGTCGCCATCAGTTTTCTCCTTCGGAGCTTGCACCGGTCCCGGGCAGATTCTGCAGCCGGTCGTACGCATCGTTGATGTCACCGGTCTGGCCGGCGGCGCGGAGCGTCTCGAGGTAGGCGTCGTAGTCGGCTTGCTCGACGACCTTGACTTTGAAGAGCATCATCGAGTGATACTGACCGCAGAGTTCGGCACATTTCCCGTCGTATTCGCCCACGCGCGTCGGTGTGAAGGACCAATAGTTGTCCTTGCCGATGTACATGTCCTTCTTGTACAGGAAGTCGATGATCCAGAACGAGTGGATGACGTCACGCGAGTTGAGCTTGAGCTTCACCTCTTTATCCACCGGAAGGTAAAGGGTCGGAAGTTCGCTGACGATGTTTCCCTGCTCGTCAGTCTGCGCCTGGACACCCATTGACCAGACCGCGGCCTGATCGGCCTCGCAGTCGGTCTCGTTGTACTGGAAGTCCCACGCCCACTGCTTGCCGATCGCGCTGATGCAGACGTCCGGATCTTCATACTGCGTCTCGAGGATCACCTGGTCACGCGCGGTGAATGCGAAGAAACCCATCACGAGGATCAGCGGCACCACCGTGTAGAAGATCTCGATCGGCATGTTGTACCGCAGCTGCACCGGCAAACCGCTCTGACCCTTGCGGCGTCGGTACGCCACGGCGGCGAAGCCCATGAGCGCCCAGGTGATCACACCCACCACCAGAAGCACGATCCACGAATTCACCCACAGGCCGGACACCATCTCGGTGTGGTTGGTTGCGGGCTTCGCGTCGGCATCCTCGAACCCGGGGAGGTAGCCGTTCAGCTCGGTCGGAGTGCAGGCGGCGAGAATGACTGCGGTGGCAATCCCCATCGGGACGACAGCCCAGCGGAGGTGGCGTTTGACGCGCACGGTTCACCTTTCGGGGTCATGAAGGTCGACGCGATTCAGTCTAGGGCAACCTCTCACGCGATTCAGGCCATCCGCCCAGGATGTCCGGACTTTCGGAGGGCGGTCACGCCTCTCCGAAAGGGGCGGACGAGCGCTCAGTGGAAGCTGTCGCCGCAGGCGCAGCTGCCGGCGGCGTTGGGGTTGTCGATCGTGAAACCCTGCTCCGAGATCGTGTCCTTGAAGTCGATCAACGCGCCGTCGAGGTAGGGCACCGACATGTCGTCGACGATGACCTCGACACCATCGAAGTCGACTGCCTGGTCGCCGTCGAGGAACCGCTCATCGAAGTAGAGCTGGTAGATCAGACCCGAGCATCCGCCCGGCTGAACGGCGACCCGCAGGCGCAGGTCATCCCGCCCCTCCTGGTCGAGAAGGCTCTTGACCTTGGCCGCTGCAGCATCGGTGAGCCCGACGCCGTGAACGGTTTCGGAGGGGGTCGTGGCGAGGTCGGTCATGGGTGCTCCCGGAGTGTCGGGCCGTCCGGTGCTCCAGCGAGCGCGACGGCGGGATGCCACCGATTCTACGCGTTCGGGGCTGAACCGGATCGGAAGAACCGGATCAGATCCGCGTGGCGTCCAAGCTCTCGAGCAGCAGCGCTTCCGAGAGGAGCGCGCGGCGGAATGTGGCCACATGCAGTGACTCATTCGGACTGTGCGCGCGGGCATGCGGATCCTCGACCCCGGTCACGAGGATTTGCGCCTCGGGGAACTCCCGCACGAGATCGGAGATGAAGGGGATCGAGCCGCCCACGCCGATGTCCACAGGATCCACGCCGTACCCACGAGCCAGAGCTGCCCGCGCCTGCGCAACGGCCCAGCCACTGGGCTCGACGAGAAAGGAGTCGCCACAATCTACGTCGCTGAAGGTCAACTGCGCCCCGAAGGGCGCGTGCGCGCGCAGATGCGTTTCCAGCGCCGCATAGGCCTCTTGTGCGGGCTGCCCCGGGGCGACTCGCGAACTGATCACGACCGCAACCTGGGGGCTCAGCGTGTTGGACGCGTTTTTGACGCTGGGCGCGTCGATACCCGTCACGGTGACACTGGGCTTGTTCCAAATCCGGCTGAGGATGCTGCCTCTTCCGATAGGACGAACCCCGACCGGGAGGCCTGCTTCGCTTCTGAGGGTTTCCTCGGTGTACGTGGGTGTCTCGCCGTCGCGCTCGGTGAGACCGGCGACGGCGACGGCGCCGTCGCGGTCCCACAAGGTCGAGAGGAGCGCGATGGTCGCCATCATCGCGTCCGGCACGGCGCCCCCGAACATCCCGGAATGGGAAGCGTGGTCGAGCGTCTTGACCGTCAGAGTGAATCTGGCGTTGCCGCGCAGAGATACCGTCAAGGCCGGGGTCGATGCATCCCAGTTCCCGGAGTCGGCCACGACGATGACGTCGGCACGCAGCGCCTCCGCGTTCTCCGCCAGGAACTGTGCGAAAGAGGCAGAACCAGCCTCTTCCTCGCCCTCGATGAAGACGTTCACGCCCAGATCGAAATCGGTGCCCAAGACCTCGGTGAAAGCGCGCAGCGCGCCGACGTGCGCCATGACACCCGCCTTGTCGTCAGCGGCACCGCGCGCGTACACACGGCCGTTCCGCACGGTCGGCTCGAATGGCGCCGAATCCCAAAGCGCTTCATCGCCGGCGGGCTGCACGTCGTGGTGCGCGTACAGGAGGATCGTCGGGCGGCCGTTGCGCGCGGCGCGCGACGCGAGCACCGCGGGCATCCCCTCGACTCCCGTCTCGGGCACGATCGCGCTCTTCACCTGCACGCTGTCGAAGATCCCGAGATCGCGCAGCAGGCCCGCGACGGCGGCCGCGCTCCGCTCGACCTCAGCTCGATCGAAGCCCGGAAACGCGACCGACGGAATGCGGACCAACGCGCCCAGGTCCGCGAGAGCGGTGGGAACGGCGGACAAAGCAGCCTCGCGGACGGCTTCGGAGCGGGACAGGTCGGAGCTCATGCGGGTAATCTTAGGGTGCACGATTCCCGTCGAACCGAGGTACCCCCGTGGCCCACACGCCAGCAGCACCCGAGACCGCCCCCGAAGAGGCGAGCGCAGTCGGGAAGAATCGCCCCACCCCGTCACGAGCCGAGCAGGAGGCCGCACGAAAGCGTCCCCTCGTCGCCAACACGAAGGAGGCGAAGTCGCGCGCGAAGATGGACATCGCGTCTCAGCGCGAGAAGGCCCGCATCGGCATGGCCAACGGTGACGAAAAGTACCTGCCGGTGCGCGACAAGGGTCCTCAAAGACGTTTCGTTCGCGACTACGTGGATGCCGGATGGCACCTCGGCGAGGCGCTCATGCCGCTCATGCTCGTCGTGATCCTGATGACTTTCCTGCCGCAGGCGTGGGTGTACTACGGTTTCGTCGGCCTGTGGATGTTCATCCTTTTCGTGGTCGCCGACATGATCCTCACGAGCGTCCGCGTGAAGCGTGCCGTGAAGGCCAAGTTCGGTGCTACTCAGATGGAGAAGGGCCTGGGCTGGTACGGCGCGATGCGCACGGTGCAGATGCGCTTCATGCGTCTGCCGAAAGCCCAGGTGAAGCGCGGTCAGTTTCCCGTCTGAGTGGACGCGGGAGTCGACCTGCGGACGAGCGCGCGGTTGATCTGGCGCGCCCAGAGCGGGCCGATGTAGATGAATCCCGTGTAACCCTGCACGAGCGTCGCCCCGAGCGCGAGGCGTTCGCGGACGTCGGCGACGGTTTCCACTCCGCCGACCGAGATGACGCAGAACTCAGGTTGGGGTGCGGCAATTCTCACCAGTCTGAGCACCCGGACGGCGCGCTGCTTCAGAGGAGCTCCGGAGAGCCCTCCGGTTCCGGCCCCCTCCACCTCCGCGTGCCCGGTGAGCAGTCCGTCGCGCGCGATCGTGGTGTTGGTCGCGACGAGGCCGGCGAGGCCGAGGTCGACGGCGAGTCGCGTGACGGCCTCGATCTCCTCATCCGGGAGGTCGGGAGCGATCTTGACGAGGAGCGGGGTTCTGCCTGCGGCGTCCCTCACGGCGGCAAGCAGTGGGCGGAGCGTCTCGACGGCCTGCAGACCGCGCAGGCCGGGGGTATTGGGCGAAGACACATTCACGACGAGGTAGTCGGCCACGGGCGCGACGCGCCGTGTGCTCGCGACGTAGTCCGCCGTCGCTTCATCGACGTCGACCGCGCGGCTCTTGCCGATGTTGACCCCCAGCACGGGGCGATTCCTGCGGCGCCGGGCCTTTCCGAGACGGGAGGCCGCCGCCGCAGCACCGGCATTGTTGAAACCCATCCGATTCACGAGTGCGCGATCGGCGGTGAGGCGGAACAGACGCGGCCTCGGGTTGCCATCCTGTGGGATCGCGGTCACCGTGCCGACCTCCACATGGCCGAAGCCCAGCGCGTAGAGCCCCCGCGTCGCCACGGCATTCTTGTCGAACCCCGCGGCGATCCCGAAGGGAGAATCGAAGACCAGTCCGAGCGCCTCGGTGCGCAGGGAGCGATCGGGCCGGGTGACCGCACGTACCAACGGTCGAAGGGGCCAGATCCCCACTGCTCGAATGACCGGCATCACGAGCCGGTGAGCGGACTCCGGATCCATCCGGGTGAACACATGGCGAAAGATGAAGTCATACATCGGTGTCAGCCTATTGCGCGGTTGGAGAGCGATCATGGTGCGCCGAGCGCAGCACAGTCACTCGGGCGCGGCGGCGTGGTCAGCCCGCAGCTGCGCGATCGAGCTTTCGAAATCCTCGAGCGAATCGAAGGCCTGGTACACGCTGGCGAAGCGGAGGTAGGCCACTTCGTCGAGCGCGCGCAACGGACCCAGAATCGCCAGCCCGATCTCGTTCGTGTCGATCTGCGAGGTTCCGGTCTGCCGCACAGCTTCTTCGACGCTCTGGGCCAGCACCGCGAGATCCGCTTCCGTGACGGGGCGTCCCTGACAGGCTTTTCGCACGCCGGCGATGACCTTCTCCCGGCTGAAAGGCTCGATCACCCCAGATCTCTTGATGACATTCAAACTGGCCGTCTCGATCGTCGAGAACCGCCCCCCGCATTCGGGGCACTGCCGACGGCGCCGAATGCTGAGTCCATCGTCGCTCGTCCGCGAGTCGATCACTCGTGAGTCCGGATGGCGGCAGAAGGGACAGTGCACCGCTCAATCCTCGAATCGGGCGAGAACTGCCTCGCCGTGGGCGGGGAGGACCTCTGCGGCCGCGAGCGAGACGATCGCATCGCGCACCTCCTGGAGCCCGCGGCGGTCGTAGGCGATCACCTGCTGGGGGCGGAGGAAAGTCGATGCCGACAGTCCCGCCGCGTAGCGCGCCTGCCCGCCGGTCGGCAAGACGTGGTTGCTGCCGGCGAGGTAGTCGCCCAGGCTCACCGGCGAATGCGGGCCGACGAAGACGGCCCCGGCGTTGACGAAGTCGTCCAGGTGAGGATCGGCGATATGCAGTTCGAGGTGCTCCGGCGCATACGCATTGCTGAACGCGGTGGCCCCGGCGATGTCATCGACGAGCACGATCGCCGATTGCGGGCCTGCGAGGGCCGCACCCACGCGGACGGCGTGCAGAGTTCGGGCCGCGCGGATCGCGACACGGGCGGCGACGGATGCCGCGAGGCCGGCGGAATCGGTGACCAGAACGGCGGCGGCCTGCTCATCGTGCTCGGCCTGGCTGACGAGGTCGGCGGCCACCCAGTCCGCATCGGCGGAGTCATCGGCGACGATCAGGATCTCCGTCGCGCCCGCCTCGGAGTCGGTGCCCACCATGCCCGCGACAACCCGCTTGGCGAGGGCGACGAAGTTGTTGCCGGGGCCCGATATGACGTCGACGCGGTGCAGACCCAGCGACGGCACACCGTGGGCATAGGCGCCGATGGCGCCGGCGCCGCCCATTGCGTACACCTCGGTGACATCGAGCAAGCGCGCGGCCGCCAGGATCACCGGGTGGACTCGCCCGCCGAATGCGCGTTGCGGCGGCGAGGCGAGCGCGACCTCGGTGACGCCGGCGACCTGCGCGGGTACGACGTTCATGACGACGCTCGAAGGGTAGACCGCTTTGCCGCCGGGAACATAGACACCCACACGTCGTACGGGTCGCCAACGCTGCTCGACGCGGGCGCCGGAGCCGAGCTCGGTGACGCGGGTCGGCGGAATTTGGGCTGCGGACGCGACCCGCACCCGGCGG
Organism: Microbacterium sp.; assembly: GCF_011620665.1. Taxonomy (GTDB): domain Bacteria; phylum Actinomycetota; class Actinomycetes; order Actinomycetales; family Microbacteriaceae; genus Microbacterium. The sequence goes on along the minus strand of NZ_WOYQ01000031.1, from coordinate 63,146 downwards.
ATGGATTCTTCGAGCGCGGCCCGCACACTCGCGTCGAGCGCGGCCAGGGCTTCATCCAGGTGATCCTGCGGCACGCGGATCTCGTGCCCGTCGACGCCGTCGAAGCGAGAAGCTTGTGCGCGCAGGGCCGCCTCACCACCGGCGGCGACATCGCCGACGATGCGCGCCGCCGTCACCAGCGCTTCGTCGCGCGCGGCGGCAGCGCGTGGCACAGTGGCCAGCAACTCGTCATTGCTCAGAGCGCGGCCGCGGAGGTCTATGGTGCGCAGCATCGGATCAGGGTACCGCGAGGTCACCCGCGGGTGACGCCGGAGACGTCTCGCAAGTATCCGACTCGGCCATCCTCGTGGCGGACGACGAAGCTGTCGCCACGGTCCTCGATCACGAGCGCCCAGGCTGTCGAGTCGATCGTGAACAGAGTCGTGCCGAGCTCATCGACGACGTCGCGCTCGACGGGCACCAGTGCCCAGAACGCCTGCGTGGCCTGCGCGGCGGCGGGAGAGTCATCTTCGATCGCCACATCGAACGCGCTCGTCTGCTCCGCCGCCTGCGGAGACGCCGTGCCGCCGAGCTGCTGGGTCGGCGTGGCGGCGCCAGGCGGGCGCATTTCGGCCGGTCGCGGGACGACAGGCCGTGCGGGGCTGGCGGATCGGTGTGCCGGGATCTCGGGACGATGGCGGAAGTCATCACCGATCGTCGGGAACAGCGGCGCGAGCACCGTCAGGAAGACACCGGCGAGCATGAGGATGAACTCCACCCAGGCCACCCAGGTGGCGTAGAAGATGCGTGAATCGGCGAGAGTGACGAAGGAGCTCCAGAGGATGCCCAGCCACACCACCGTCGAGACCGAGAACGCCACGGACGCGAACTGGTCGATCCCGAGCGAGCCGACGCGGCGGATGCCCTGCGGCGACAGCCGACGCAGTCCGATGAGGAACACCGCCGCAGTGGGCACACCGATCGTGAGAACCCAATCGATGCCGTTCCACACTGAGACGCCGCTACGCATGTAGCCGTACACCGGGAAGAAGGAAAGGATGAATGCGAGCAGCCACACGGCGCCCAAGGCCACCTCGCGGATCGAGAACGGTCCCACGCCGTACTGCGGCGGAACGGCATCGAGAGCGGCGACATCCGGGTCATCGGCCTGGGGCTGGTCTGGGCTGGTCTTCTCGTCACTCACGCTGGTTGATCCTTCCGGCACGCGGTCGAGAGCGATCCTACTCGGCAACACGATGATTCATCCGAGACAGTGCGGACCGAGAAGCCCCTTCAATTCACCGTAGAGGTCGACCGTGACACCGACGCGCGTGGGCAGATCGAACACCTTCGACACTCCCCCCTTGTGTAGTTTCATCGTGATCTCCGTCTCGCCCGGGTGGCGCGCGAAGACATCCGCAAGCTGACCGATGGTCGACTCAGACGCCCGATGCTCCGGCATCACCAGGACCAACGGGGCCGCGTCATCCGTCGTACCGAGATCGGGTGAAAAGGCCATCTGGCCGTGCAGATTCAGACCGTCGTCGCGGCGCGACACGCGGCCCCGTACGACCAGGATCGAATCGGCAATGAGGATCGATTGGTACTCCGTGTAGGTCTTGCCCATGAACATCACGGTGACCTCGCCGTCGAAGTCTTCGACCGTGATCATTCCGTACGGGTTGCCGCTCTGCTTCGCGACCCGGTGCTGCACGCTCGTGACGAGCCCCGCGATCGTGACCTGATCACCGTCGTCGACCTCTTCGGAGGCCAAAAGATCATGGATCGAGGTCGACGCGTGTTTGGCGAGCGAGATCTCAAGTCCTGCAAGCGGATGATCGGACACGTAAAGTCCGAGCATCTCACGCTCGAACGCCAATTTGTCCTTCTTGGTCCACTCCGGACGTGCGGGGACCTTGGCCGGAACGATCTCCTCAGCCTCGTAGTAAAGGCTGTCGAAATCGAATCCGATCGCGCCGGTGGACGCCTTGCGCTTGGTCTCGACAGCCGCCTCGGTGGCATCCTCGTGAATCTCCATCAACGCACGCCGGGTCGACCCGAGCGAATCGAACGCGCCCGCCTTGATGAGCGACTCGATCGTTCGCTTGTTGGCGACATGCAGCGGCACCTTGGTGAGGAAGTCATGGAAGCTCGTGAAGCCGTCATCGGCTCGCGCGGCGACGATCCCGTCGACGACGTTGGCGCCGACGTTGCGGACGGCACCGAGACCGAACCGGATGTCCTCGCCGATCGCCGCGAAATAGCGGATCGACTCTCGCACGTCCGGCGGCAGCACCCGAATTCCCATGCGACGGCATTCGTTGAGATAGACGGCCAGCTTGTCCTTCGCGTCGCCGACGCTCGTCAGCAATGCCGCCATGTACTCGGCGGGATAATGCGCCTTCAGGTATGCCGTCCAGTACGACACCAGGCCGTACGCCGCCGAGTGGGCCTTGTTGAAGGCGTAGTCGGAGAACGGAATCAGGATCTCCCAGAGCGTCTGCACCGCTGCCGCCGAGTAGCCGTTCGCGTGCATGCCCGCTTCGAAGCCCGCGAACTGCTTGTCGAGCTCTTCCTTCTTCTTCTTGCTCATCGCGCGGCGCAGGATGTCGGCCTGGCCGAGGCTGAACCCGGCGACCTTCTGCGCGATCGCCATCACCTGCTCCTGATAGATGATCAGGCCGTAGCTGGTGCTGAGGATCTCGGCGAGCGACTCCTCGAACTCTTCGTGGATCGGGGTGATCTCTTGCAGACCATTCTTGCGGAGTGCGTAGTTGGTGTGGGAGTTCGCGCCCATCGGGCCAGGCCGGTAGAGCGCAATGACCGCCGAGATGTCTTCGAAGTTGTCGGGCTTGAGCAACCGCAGAAGTGACCGCATCGGCCCGCCGTCGAGCTGGAACACACCGAGGGTGTCGCCGCGTGCCAGCAGGTCGTAGGCCGCCGGGTCGTCGAGCGTCAGATCCTCGAGCACGACCCGCTCGCCGCGGTTCGCGGCGATGTTGTCCAGTGCATCGTCGATGATCGTGAGGTTGCGCAGACCCAGGAAGTCCATCTTGATGAGACCGAGCGCCTCGCAGGACGGGTAGTCGAACTGCGTGACGATCTGTCCGTCCTGCTCACGCTTCATGATCGGGATGATGTCGATGAGCGGCTCACTCGACATGATGACGCCGGCGGCGTGCACGCCCCACTGCCGCTTCAGGTTCTCCAGGCCGACGGCGGTGTCGAAGACAGTCCTGGCCTCGGCATCCGTCTCGATCAGCGCCCGGAACTCGCCAGCCTCTTTGAAGCGCTCGTGCGCCGGATCGAACATGCCCTCCAACGGCATGTCCTTGCCCATGACGGCGGGAGGCATTGCCTTCGTGAGCCTCTCGCCCATGCTGAACGGAAAACCGAGGACCCGTCCCGCATCCTTCAGCGCCTGCTTGGCCTTGATCGTGCCGAAGGTGACGATCTGGGCGACGCGCTCGTCGCCGTACTTCTCCGTGACGTACTGAATGACCTCACCGCGACGTCGATCGTCGAAGTCGACGTCGAAGTCGGGCATCGAGACGCGGTCAGGGTTGAGGAATCGCTCGAAGATCAGGCCGTGCCGCAGTGGATCGAGATCAGTGATCCGCATCGCGTAGGCGGCCATCGAACCGGCGCCTGATCCGCGTCCGGGGCCGACGCGGATGCCATGGTCCTTGGCCCAGTTGATGAAATCAGCAACCACGAGGAAGTACCCGGGGAAGCCCATCTGGACGATGACACGCGTCTCATACTCGGCCTGGGCGCGCACGTGCGCGGGCACGCCGTGGGGATAGCGGTATTCGAGCCCCTTCTCGACTTCCTTGATGAACCAGCTCTCTTCCGTCTCGCCCGCCGGCACCGGGTAGCGAGGCATGTAGTTGGCTGACTCGTTGAACTCGACATTGCATCGCTCGGCGATGAGCAGCGTCGAGTCGCATGCTTCGGGGTTGTCACGGAAGATCTGACGCATCTCGGCCGAGGACTTGACGTAGTAGCCGTCGCCGTCGAACTTGAATCGCTTGGGATCGTCAAGGGTCGAACCGGACTGCACGCACAAGAGTGCGGCGTGACTCGTGGCGTCGTGCTGATGCGTGTAGTGCAGGTCGTTGGTGCCGACGAGAGGGATGGAGAGGTCTTTCGCGATCTTGAGCAGATCGCCCATGACACGGCGCTCGATCGACAGACCGTGGTCCATGATCTCGGCGAAGTAGTTGTCCCTGCCGAAGATGTCCTGGAACTCCGCCGCGGCCGAGCGCGCGGCGTCGTACTGGCCCAGCCGGAGCCGAGTCTGCACCTCGCCGGACGGACAGCCGGTCGTGGCGATGAGGCCGTTCCGATGGGTCTGAAGCAGTTCGCGGTCCATACGCGGCTTGAAGTAGTAGCCCTCGATCGACGCCTTCGAGCTCAGCCGGAAGAGGTTGTGCATGCCCTCGGTGGTCTCACTCAGCAGCGTCATGTGAGTGTAGGCACCCGACCCCGAGACATCGTCGTCAGTCTGATCGGGTCTTCCCCAGCGCACGCGTGAACGGTCCGAGCGATGCGTGCCCGGGGTGACGTAGGCCTCGATTCCGATGATCGGTCTGATCCCAGCTTTTTTCGCCGCGTGATAGAACTCAAAGGCCGCGAAAGTGTTGCCGTGGTCGGTGACCGCGATCGCAGGCATCTCCAACCGAACGGCCTCCTGGACCATCGCGCCGATGCGGGCGGCCCCGTCGAGCATCGAGTACTCGGTGTGCGCGTGCAGGTGAACGAAGGAGTCGGATGCCACCCGACGAGTCTATGTCGACGGTCCGACGCCTAGTCTGAGCGTATGGCGACTCCCCCATTCGTCGTGTCGATCCGTGAGAAGATCGGGCACGCACCGCTCCCCCTGGTCGGAGTCACGGCTGTGGTCTTCAAAGACGAGAAGGTACTGCTCGGCAAGCGTGCCGACAACGGCTCCTGGCAGTGCGTATCGGGCATCGTCGATCCGGGCGAAGAGCCCGCCGATGCCGCTGTGCGTGAGTGCCTCGAGGAGGCCGGCGTGGTCGTGAAAGCGACCCGCCTAGCGATCCTGCAGCAGACGCCTCGAGTTACCTACGCGAACGGCGATCAGGCCGACTACCTCGACATCGTCTTCCGCTGCGATTGGGTCTCGGGCGCGCCACACCCGGCCGACGGTGAGCTCACCGAGGTCGGCTGGTACGGACTGGGCGAACTGGTCGACGTCGACCGGTTCCACCTGCGCAAGATCGCCCTCGCTCTGCCCCACGATGATCCTGCCGTCTTCGCGGGTGGCCGCTGAGTCTCAATCGGCGCGGAGAATCTCGAGAGCACGCGCGAGGTCGGCGGGATACTCCGAACCGAAGGTGACCCACTCATGCGTCGCGGGGTGTGCGAACGAGAGTTCCCGAGCGTGCAACCACTGGCGAGTGAGGCCGAGTTGCGCCGAGAGGGTCGGATCGCTGCCGTAGAGCGGGTCACCGACACAGGGATGCCGGTGTGCGGCCATGTGTACGCGGATCTGGTGGGTACGCCCCGTCTCGAGGTGTACCTCCAGTAGTGCTGCGCGCGGAAACGCCTCGAGTGTCTTGTAGTGAGTCACGGAGTCCTTGCCGTGAGGGATGACGGCGAACTTCCAGGAGTGGGACGGATGCCGTCCGATCGGCGCATCGATGGTGCCCGCGAGCGGGTCCGGATGCCCTTGCACGACGGCGTGGTAGATCTTCTCGACTTCACGCTCTTTGAACGCCCGCTTGAGCGCGGTGTACGCACGCTCGGTTTTCGCCACGACCATCAGGCCGCTCGTGCCCACGTCGAGGCGGTGCACGACGCCCTGCCGCTCGGCGGCACCAGACGTCGCGACGCGGAACCCCGCGGCCGCCAGAGCACCGAGAACCGTCGGCCCCTCCCATCCGAGGGACGGATGCGCCGCCACGCCGGCCGGCTTGTCGACGACGACGACGTCCTCGTCATCGTGGACGATGCCGAGGTCGGCGACCGCGATCGGGATGATCTCCGGCGCGCGCTTGTCCTGCCATTCCACCTCAAGCCAGCCGCCGCCGTGCACGCGGTCGGATTTGCCGAGGACCCGGCCGTCCAGACGCGCGCCTCCCCCGTCGATGACGTCCGCGGCGAATGTGCGTGAGAAGCCCAGCATCTTCGCCAGCGCGACGTCGACGCGCAATCCGTCCAGACCATCAGGAACCGGAAGGGTGCGAACCCCCACGTCAGTCGTCCACCTGGCTGCCGGACGAATCGGCTGCGCCCGCCTGCGATGCGTGGTCGTGCGTCGCCGGAGCTGAGTCAGGACCCTCAGCGGCGCGGATCTCGCGTGTCCCGTCCAGGTGAAATCCGAAGAGGATGAGAATCGCAACGATGATCATCATCGTGACGATGAAAATGTCGGCGACGTTGTAGATGGCCGGCATCATCCACGGCGTGTAGATGAAGTCGACCACGTGTCCAACCGCGAAGCCCGGCTCGCGCACCACTCTGTCGGTCAGGTTTCCCAGGATGCCGCCGAGGAGCAGCCCGAGCACCACCGCCCACCACCGTGAACGCACACGGGTCGCGGCCAGGAAGATGATCAGCCCGGCGGCGAAAGCCAGAATGATCGTGAAGATCCACGTGACTTCTTCACCGAGGGAGAATGCCGCGCCCGGATTGCCCGTCAGGTAGAACTGGAGGAGATCCCCGATGACCGGGACCTGCTGCTGATACGGAAGGTTCTCGAGCGCGAGGGCCTTCGTGAACTGATCGGCGGCCAGCACCAGAACGGCGGGAATCGCCGTGAGGATGCCGGCCGCCGCCGCGCGCGGAGGTATTCCGCCCGTCAAAGCCTTCAGCGGCTGACGGTCGAGGTCGCGCCGGTGACGTCGAGATCGCGGAGCTTCTCCTCGATGAATCCGCGGAGCTGGTTGCGGTAGTCGCTCTCGAACTGGCGCAGCTCGCTGATGCGGGTCTCGAGCGTCGCGCGGTCGGCCTCGAGACGGGCGAGCTCGTCGCGTCCCTTCGCCTTGGCCTCAGAGACGATCGCGTGCGCCTGGATCTCGGCCTCGGAGATGAGCCTGTCACGCTGGGCCAGACCCTCGGCGACGTGCTCATCGTGCAGACGCTGCGCGAGTTCGAGAATGCCGGCCGAAGCGGAGGCACCACCGCCCCCTGCCACCAGGGCCGGCTCTTCCGCGGCCACGGGAACCTCCGCGACGATCGCAGAGATCGGCGCCGATTCTTCCTCAACGACCACTTCGTCGACGAGAGCGAGCGCGACCTGTGCGGGCGCGTCGCCCGATTCGTACGCGGCGAGCTTCGCCTTCAGTTCATCGTTCTCGGCAATCGTCTTCCGCCACTCGACCACGATCTCATCGAGGAAGTCGTCGACCTCATCCGGATCGAAGCCCTCCTTGAAGCGAACGTGCTGGAACTGTTTGGTGACGACGTCTTCTGGGGTCAAAGCCATGGTGTTACCTCTTTCGGGGGCTCACTACGCGGGTCTGGTCGTCGCGGCGTGTCCTACAGCATGCCGTGCGAACTGAACACCGTACGAACTTCAGCATAGCTGGCCGTATCGTTTGGTGCGAGAAACGCCTCAGAGGCGCTCGACCACGCGAACGATCGTCAGCGCCACGAAGCAGGTGAGCATCGTGACGGGAAATCCCAGGTCCAGAGCGATGGGGCCCATGCGCAACGGCGGGAGCAGGCGTCGGAAGAACCGCAACGGCGGATCGGTGACCGTGAAGACCGCCTCTGCCAGCACGAGACCTATGCCGCGCGGGCGCCACTCACGGTTGAACATCGGGATGTACTCGAGGATCAGCCGCGCGAGCAGCATGAGGATATAGAGCAGGAGAAGGACGTCGGCAACCCCGGCCGCCGCGCGCACGATCTCCACTATGCGGAGAAGGCTGCGGTCTCGGAGTCGGCCTGCGCAAGCGTGCCATCACCGGACACGGCGATGTTCTCGGGCGTGAGCAGGAAGACCTTGCTGGTAACCCGCTCTATGCGGCCGTACAGCCCGAGCGACAGTCCACTGGCGAAGTCGATCAGACGCCGCGCATCTGCATCGCTCATCTGCGACAGGTTGATGATCACCGGGATGCCTTCGCGAAAGTTCTCGGCGATGATCTGCGCGTCGCGATACTGTTTGGGGTGCACCGTGAGGATCTCGCTGACCGTGCCGGACGTCGGCTGACGCACGACGGTCGGGCGGTGCAGAGGAGTCACGGGAGCGGCCTTCTCGACCGGACGCTCGCGGCGCGAGGATGCCTCTGCAGCCGTCTGCTCATAGGCCTCTTCTTCGTCGGCGAGGCCCAGGTACACCATGGTCTTCTTGAGCGGGTTCGACATCAGCATCCTCCGTTTGCTCGTCTGCTCTGAGGCTAATCGCGCGCGGGCCGCGGACCGGTGATTGCCGTGCCGATCCGCAGGTGTGTCGCGCCCGCCGCGATCGCTTCGGCGAAATCTCCTGACATGCCCGCCGACATCCAGGTCGCGTCTGGGACGATCCGGCGGACGAGCGCGCCCGCGCCCGCGAGCCGGCCGAATGCCTCGGCGGGCTCGGATCCCAACGGTGCGACGGCCATGACGCCGCGGACGCGGAGCGAGGGACAAGAGGCGGCAACGTGCTCGGCGAGTCCGGCGACATCGCCAGGGGCCGCTCCCCCGCGACTCGGGTCATCGGTGAGGTTCACCTGCAGGAAGACGTCGAGCCGCGCGCCATCAGGGTCGGCAGCGTGCAGGGCATCGGCGAGTCGATCGCGGTCGACCGAATGGACGCAGTCGGATGCCGCCCGGATTGCGCGTGCCTTCTTGGTCTGCACCTGGCCGATGAAGTGCCACCGCACTCCGTCCAGAGCCGCAAGCTCGCCCCGCTTCGCCGTGAGCTCCTGCTGCCTGCTCTCGCCGACGTCATGGACACCGTATTCGCACAACCGGGTGATGAGCTCCGGCGGGTGGAATTTGGTGACGACGATGCGGGTCAGCTCTGAAGGGTCGCGACCCGCCGAACGCGCCGCGTCCACGACGCGCGCATCGAGAGCGGAGAGGCGCGACCGCAGATCCACCGTGAGTCCCGAAGCCGTCGAACGCCTATTTCAGGAAGTCGGGGATGTCCAGATCATCATCCCCGAGGACCGAGTCGTATGGCTCGGTCGACGCCGCGACCGAGACCGGCTGCTTCCCTTCGGCGGCCGGGGTCTCGCGCGCGGCGTCGTCTGCCGACACCTGCGGGAGGATCGGCGGAGTCACCGTGCGCTGCGCGGTGATCGGCTCGATGCGCGTGAGCGGCTCGCCCCCGTCGAACCCAGCCGCGATGACGGTGACGCGCACCTCATCCCCCAGAGTGTCGTCGATGACGGTTCCGAAGATGATGTTGGCCTCGGGGTGGGCCGCTTCCTTGACGAGCTGAGCGGCATCGTTGATCTCGAAGATGCCGAGGTTGGACCCTCCCTGAATGGACAGAAGGACGCCATGAGCGCCCTCGATCGACGCTTCCAGCAGCGGGGACTCGACCGCGAGCTCGGCGGCCTTGATCGCCCGGTCGGCGCCGCGTGCCGAGCCGATGCCCATGAGCGCCGATCCGGCGCCCTGCATGACCGACTTCACATCAGCGAAGTCGAGGTTGATGAGGCCGGGGGTCGTGATCAGGTCCGTAATGCCCTGAACACCGGCGAGGAGCACCTGATCGGCCGTCGCGAACGCCTCGATCATCGAGATGCCGCGGTCGCTGATCTCAAGAAGGCGATCGTTGGGCACGACGATGAGGGTGTCGACCTCTTCTTTGAGTTTGTCGACACCGGCCTCGGCCTGGCCCTGCCGGCGACGGCCCTCGAAGGAGAACGGCTTCGTGACGACACCGATCGTGAGCGCGCCGATCGACTTGGCGATCCGAGCGACGACGGGAGCGCCGCCGGTGCCCGTTCCGCCTCCCTCACCGGCTGTGACGAAGACCATGTCAGCACCCGCGAGCGCCTCCTCGATCTCCTCTGCGTGGTCCTCCGCCGCGCGGCGGCCCACCTCGGGGTCGGCTCCGGCACCGAGACCGCGCGTGAGTTCGCGGCCGACGTCGAGCTTGACATCCGCGTCACTCATCAGGAGAGCCTGCGCGTCCGTGTTGACGGCGATGAACTCCACCCCCCGCAGTCCCAGGTCGATCATCCGATTGACGGCGTTCACGCCACCGCCGCCTACACCCACGACCTTGATCACCGCGAGGTAGTTCTGGTTCTGGCTCATGCCGGCTCCTTCGTGTCCCGAACGATTGTCCGTAAACCCTTACCCTCTAGTTGAGGTTTAAAAAATTGCCGAGTATGCAATTCCCTGAGTTGAAGGTATGCGGCCGGACGCACGCACCAGCCGAGGCCGCGGGCGTGTCGCGCAGAAAGGCTTCGTCGTTCGCTCAGCGGACGACGACGGCGTCGGGTGAGGACACGTCATAGCTGTACACGGCGCCGGGCGGACGAGCGGTCATGATCGTCTCGAGCGCGATCGCCTTGTACTCCGAGTCGTCGGCGTTGCCCCAGACGACCGACGTCCCGGAACCGCCGAGTGCGAGCGTCACGTCGTTGGCCGTCGTCGCGGTGATCCCCGTCACCTGCGTGCGGATGCTGTCCGGCAGCGCACGGAAGACGGTACCGACGGCTGCGAACGCGGGAGTCCCGATTCCCCCGGTGACCTCGATCGCCGGGTGGCCGGCGGGCGGTTCCGCCGTCGTGGACAGTGCGACACCAGCCGCATCGACCAGCGTGTAGCCGGAGGCGGAGCGGATGGTGCCGATCGGTGTGCGCTCGACGATCCGGACGACGAGGCCGTTCGGCGGGCGTGCCTCAAGCGTGTAGGTCTCCACGAGGGGAAACTGCACGAGAACGGCTTTCACCGCAGACGAATCCACGAGCGGCAACGGAACCCCGATCAGGTCGGAAAGCGCCGACTCGAGCGCTCCGGCCTCCAACGTCGTCGTACCCACGACCTGCACCCGCTGAACAGCGAACAGCGGGCTGTACGCGGCGCCCAGCGTGCCGAGGACGAGCAGGACGAACGCGCCGGCGACCGTGATCCAGAGCATCCGCCGGCGCCGTTGACGGCCCGTGAAGCGACGCACCTCTGCGCGCAACGCCCGGCGGCGCGCCCGGGCTGCCGCCCAGACCGCGCGGGCACCGATCTCGGCGTCAGCGTCCGTCGTGGCCTCGGGCGTGGGGGAGAAGAACTCCGACCCGTCAGCGGCATCCCGACCGTCGTTCCGGAGCGACGCGATCGGGGCGGCCTGAGACGGGTCGATCGTCGAGCCGGCGATCGATGTCTCGGGGCGACCGATCGGCGTGACACCGATCTCTTCCCCGACGAACTCCGGACGAGACGCGGGTGTGGATGCCGACAGCGGTGCAGGCCGTTGCACAGGCTAGCCTTCCGCAGCGGACAGGGCCTGCAGTACCTGCGGAATGATGAGGTGCACGTTGCCGCAGCCGAGGGTGATGATGAAGTCACCGGCGCGCGCAACCGACGCCGCATACGCGGCCGCATCATCCCAGTCGGCGACGAAATGAACCTTCTCGGGGTCCACGAATGCCCCGCTGACCAGCGCACCCGTCACACCCGGAACGGGGTCTTCGCGCGCGCCGTACACGTCGAGAACCACAGTGTGATCGGCTCGCGATTCGAGGACCTCGGCGAACTCACGGTACATCTCCTGCGTGCGGGAGTAGGTGTGCGGCTGGTGAAGGGCGATCAAGCGGCCCGGTCCGACGACGCTGCGCGCCGCGTCGAGCGCCGCGGCGACCTCAGTCGGGTGGTGCGCGTAGTCGTCGTACACGCTCACTCCGCGCGCGATGCCGTGGAGTTCGAAGCGGCGCACCGTGCCGCCGAAGCCTTCCACTGCCCGCAGAGCGGGCTCGAGCCGGTAGCCGAGGGTGAGCAGCACCGCGACGGCACCCGCGGCGTTGATCGCATTGTGGGCTCCCGGGAGCACCAGCGCGCCGTCGACGGTGACTCCGGCGTGAGTGAGCGTGAAGCGCACCGAACCCTCGGTGACGATGTCGCCCACTCGGACATCCGCACCGTCATCCGTGCCGAACGTGATGACCGTGCGATGCGCGAGCGCCGCGGCCACGCGCCGGGCCCCGGAATCGTCGGATGAGATCACGACCGCCTCGCGGGCCGCGTTGCCGAAGCGCACGAAGCCCGCGTAGAAAGCGTCGCGCGATTCCCAGTGGTCGAGGTGATCGGGATCGACGTTGGTGATGAGGGCGATCGAGGTGTCGTAGAGCAGAAAAGTGCCATCGGATTCGTCCGCCTCGATGACGAAGAGGTCATCGGCGCCGGTACCGCTCGAGATGCCGAGGTCGGCGATGACACCGCCGCTGACGAAGGTCGGATCTGCCTCGAGCGCGCGCAGCGCCGTGACGATCATTCCGGTCGAGGTCGTCTTTCCGTGCGCGCCGGCGACCGACACGAGCCGGCGGCCGCCGATGAGCCAGTGCAGGGCCTGCGAGCGATGGATGACGGGCAGTCCTCGCTCTCTCGCGAGGACGAATTCGGGGTTGTCCGGCCAGATCGCACCGGTGTGGATCACGGCGTCGACGCCATCGGGCAGATTCGACGCGTCGTGGCCCACATGCACGCTCGCGCCGCGCACGGCGAGTGCCCGAAGAGCAGCGCTGTCGGCACGGTCCGATCCTGACACGCGGATGCCGCGGTCCAGGAACATGCCGGCCAGTCCCGACATGCCCGATCCCCCGATGCCGATGAAATGGGCGGCAGTGATATCCGCGGGTATCGGGAGGGTGAGGTCGGGTCGAATCATGACCCGTCAAGTCTAAGTCGGCCACCGTGGGCGCGACCGAGGGCGCGCCCACGGTGAACGCATGATCTCGTCCGATCGCGAACGCGGCTAGAACCTCCGCTCCGTCAGCGGACGAGCGCTGCGTCGATCATCTCGATGAGGTTCGCGGTGCCGGAGCGCGTGCCGATCGTCGCGGCAGCCGCGCGCATAGCGGCGAGTGCAGCGGCATCCTGCAGCAGCGGGACCACCTCGCTCCGCACGCGGACGGGAGTGAAGTCCGCGTCGGGGATGATTCGCGCGGCACCCGCGCGGAGGGCGGACGCGGCGTTCAGCGCCTGCTCACCGTTGCCCACCGGGTAGGGCACATAGACAGCGGGGATCCCGAGCGCACTGACCTCGGCGACGGTGGCCGCACCCGACCGCGACACGATCACGTCGGCCAGTGCGAAGGCCAGCTCCATGCGGTCCAGATACGACACGATGCGATAGTCCGGCTGCCCGGGGTCGACCGCGTCATTGCGCTCTCCCGTCGCGTGCAGAATCTGCCAGCCCGCGCCCACGATGTCGCGCCACGCCTCGGCCAGCGTGCCGTTGAGTCGTCGCGCCCCGAGCGATCCTCCGAAGACCAGCAGAACGGGTCGGGAAGGATCGAGTCCGAACGCGTCGGCGGCCTCCGCACGCCGTTCATCGCGATCGAGATCGACGATCTCGCGCCGCAGCGGCATGCCGACGACGCGTCCGCCGCGGATCGGCGTGCCCTCGAACACGACGCCGACGCCGGACGCTGCGCGTGCACCGAGGACGTTCGCGAGCCCGGGCTTGGCGTTGGCCTCGTGGACGACGTACGGCACGCCCTCACGGCGGGCCGCGAGGTAGGCGGGAGCCGACGCATACCCGCCGAACCCGACGACGACATCGACCGCGCGCGTGCGGATGTGCGTGCGTACCTGCGCGATCGCACGCGGGAACCGCACTGGGAATCGGGCTGCAGCCCCGTTCGGGCGACGAGGGAAGGGAACCCTGTCGACGAAGAGGAGCTCGTAACCGCGGTCGGGGACGAGCCTGGTCTCCAACCCCTCCCGGGTACCCAGCACGAGGACGGATGCCTCGACGTCACGCGCCCGGAGGGCGTCGGCGACAGCGAGCAGAGGGTTGACATGGCCAGCGGTTCCGCCCCCGGTCAACAGGTAAGTCGTCACCGGATCGAGACTACCGGGCGCGGAGGGACCGTCCCGGTCGTGCCGCCGGCGCCGCTCGTTCGGTGCGCGTCGGCAGGCTGCGCGCGAAGGACAAGAGCACTCCGCACGCGAGGAGGACCGACAGCAGCGCCGTGCCGCCCTGGGACATGAACGGCAGCGGGACACCCAGCACCGGGAAGATCCGCAGAACGACGCCGATGTTCACGATGGCCTGGCCGATGATCCATACCGTGATGCCGCCCGCGACGATGCGCACGAACGGGTCGTCCGTCTTGCGGATGACGTGGAACGCACCGACGGCGAACAGAGTGAACAGCGCCAGCACGACGAGGCATCCGATCAGGCCGAGTTCTTCGCCGAGAATCGCGAAGATGTAGTCGTTGGACTGCGCCGGCAGCCACCCGTACTTCTCGCGCGAGTTGCCGAGACCGAGCCCGAACACCCCGCCGTTCGCGAGACCCCACACGCCGTGCACGGCCTGGTAGCAGTCACCCACGGCCGCGTAGTAGCAATCCAGGGTGTCGACGTTGAAGTTGCTGAGGATGCGGGCCATGCGATTGGGGCTTGTGACGGCGAACACGGCGACGACACCCAGCACCAGGAGCAGGGGCAGAACGAAGATGCGCAGCTTCACGCCGGAGAAGAAGAGCCCCCCGAGCAGGATCGCCATCAGGATCATCGCGGTACCCAGGTCATGCCCGCCGAGGACCGTGCCGATCACAAGGCCGCCGACCGGCACGACGGGAATGAAGACGTGATGCCACAGCCCGAGCAGCGTCTGCTTCCGGTACAGAACGTACCCGAGCCACAGGGCGAGCGAAAGCTTGATGAATTCCGACGGCTGCATCTGCATCCCGGCGATGTTGACCCAGTTGCGGTTTCCGGCGTCGTTGACACCGAGCCCGGGCACGAAGACCAGGAGCTGGAACATTGTGGTCACGATCAGTGCCGGCCACGCGATCTTCTTCCAGAAGGAGATCGGGAAACGGCTCGCGACGAACATCATCGGGACGCCGATCATCGCGAACATCCCCTGCTTCAGCACCACCTCGAACGGGCTGTCGCCCGCCGCCACCGATCGCGCCATGGTGGCTGACAGCACCATCACGAGGCCGAAGCCGGTGAGCAGGAGAGCCGTGGAGGCGATCAGCAGGAACTCGCTCGGTACCGGGGCGAACACGCGGCCGAGCGAGATGCGCGCGGCGTGGCCGCGTGGCGACACGGGCGGTTCAGGCCTCGGATGTGCCGGACGGGTCGGGTTCGACGTCGTGGTGGTCACCGGTCCCCCTCCCGATCCGTTCGCGGACCGCGTCGGCGAAGCGCCGCCCCCGGTCCGAGTAGGACTCGAACTGATCGAAGGATGCCGCAGCCGGAGCGAGAAGGACCACGTCTCCGGCATGCGCGACGCCCGCCGACACTTCGACGACCTCTGCCATGATGTCTTCAGTCTGAGCGTGGTCGACTTCGAACACGGGAACCGCGGGCGCGTGTCGGGCGAACGCCTCGGTGATCTCGCTGCGGTCGACCCCGATCACTATCGCGGCCTTCACACGGCCACCACGGCCGGCGACCAACCCGGCGATGTCGACCCCCTTCAGCAGACCCCCGACGATCCACACCGCGCCGGGATAGGCGGCCAGGGACGAATCCGCCGCGTGCGGGTTGGTGGCCTTCGAATCATCCACCCAGGTGATGCCGGCCGAGACGGCGACGACCTCGATCCGGTGCGGATCGAGGTGAAAACCACGCAGCGCGTCGCGAATCGCCTCGGGCGTGACGCCGAGTGAGCGGGCGAGAGCCGCCGCGGCCAGCGCGTTCGCCACGATGTGCGGTGCAGCCAGCCCTCGCTCGGCGAGCTCGGCGACCGTGGTCAGCTCGAGGGCGCTCGTGGATCGCTCCTCCAGGAAGGCGCGGTCCACGAGGATGCCGTCCACGACACCGAGATCACCGGGTCCGGGAACTCCTAGATCGAACCCGACGGCGCGGCATCCATCGATGACGTCCGCCTCCTCCACCATCACTCGGGTGGCGGCATCCGACTTGTTGTAAACGCAGGCCGTGCGCGTGTGCTGGTAGACGAACGCCTTTGCGTCGCGGTAGGCGCGAGCCGATCCGTGCCACTCGAGGTGGTCGTCGGCGAGGTTGAGGCAGACGCTTGCAAAGGGCGAGAGGGGATCCGGACCGCTGTGCTGCGAGAGGTACCAGAGCTGGTGGCTGGAAAGTTCCACGACCAAGACGTCGAACCCGGCCGGATCACGGACGGCGTCGAGTACCGGGATGCCGATATTGCCGCACGGCGCCGCCCGCAGACCACCGGACGCGAGCATGGTCGCGGTCAGTCGTGTCGTGGTCGTCTTGCCGTTGGTGCCGGTGATGAGCACCCAGTCGGCGGGACGGCCGTCCCCGCGAGTGACCTTGTCGCGCACGCGCCAGGCAAGCTCGACATCACCCCACAGTTCGATGCCGTTCTCCCGCGCCCAGGCGATCACGGGGTGGTGCGGGGGGAAACCAGGCGACGCGACGACGATCTCCGGTGCGAAGTCTGTCAGCACACCCGGAACCGCGTCGAGCAGTCCGATCCACTGTCGAGCGCCGATGACCGGAAGCAGCCGCTCATACTCCTCGTCTGCCCGCTCGGTGAAGACGTACACGTCCGCGCCGAGCTCGGCGAGCGTGTCGGCGACCGCGAAACCCGTCACGGACAGCCCGAGAACCGCGACGCGCAGACCCGCCCAGTCAGCGTGCCAACTGTTCAGGGAGTCCGTACGTGCCGTCACAGTGCTGCGAGCCAGGCGACGTAGAACAGGCCCACCCCAGCGACGGCGAGCATGCCGGCGATGATCCACATCCGGACCACGATCGTGATCTCAGGCCACCCGCGCATCTCGAGATGGTGGTGGAACGGACTCATCAGGAACAGGCGCTTGCCCCCGGTCGCCTTGAAGTAGTAGCGCTGCAGGATGACCGATCCCGGACCGATGATGAAGACGCCCGCGATGATCACGGACAAGATCTCGGTGCGCGAGAGCACCGCCATGGCGACGATGACTCCACCGATGGCCATGGAGCCGACGTCGCCCATGAAGATCCGCGCTTTGGGCGCGTTCCACCACAGGAATCCGACGAGGGCGCCGACGAACGAGGCCGCGACGATCGTGAGGTCCATGGGATCTCGGGTCGGGTAGCACGCGGTCACATACGCATCCACCAGCTCGCTGGTGTGGCACCGCTGCTGAAACTGCCAGAAAGTGACGAGACTGTAGGCCGACACGGTGAAGATGCCCGCGCCCGTTGCCAGTCCGTCCAGACCGTCGGTGAGGTTGGTGGCGTTGGACCACGCGACCGACATGAAGGACACCCAGATGAGGTAGACGATCCAGCCGACGACAGCACCCAGTGCCATGAAGGACAGCATCGGGATGTCGCGGAAGAAGGAGATGTAGGGCGACGCCGGCGTCTGACCGTAGGAGTTCGGAAAATTCAGCGCGACGATGCCGAACGGCACCGCGACAGCGATCTGCCCGATCACCTTTCGCCAGCCCGAGAGGCCCAGGCTGCGCTGCTGGCGCACCTTCATGAGGTCGTCGACGAAGCCGACGGCACCCAGCCCGATCATCATCCAGATGACCAAGAGTCCGGAGAGCGTCGGCGGCGCCCCACCCGTGAGCGTTCCCACGAAGTAGCCGATGACAGCACCCAGGATGAAGATGATGCCGCCCATCGTGGGTGTTCCGCGCTTCGATTCGTGATTCGGATTCGTCGCGTCTTCCGGGGTGCGGATGACCTGACCCCACCCCAGCTTCTCGAAGAGGCGGATGAACAGCGGCGTCAGGAACAGCGTGAACGCGAGCGAGATCGTGGCGGCGGCAAGCAGTGATCTCACGAGAAGAATTCTCCCAGACGATCACCGAGATGCCGCAACCCTGCAGAGTTCGACGATTTGACCAGCACGCGATCACCGTCGCGAAGCTCGTCCAGGAGATAGTCGTACGCTTCATCGGCCGTTGCGAAGAAGACCGCCTCTCCGTCCCACGAACCCTCGCCGATCGCCGCGATGAAGAGCCGTCGAGCCTCGGGGCCGACCACGACGATGCGCTCGATTCCCAGTCGCACCGCGAGCAGCCCCACGCGGTCATGCTCTTCGCCGGCGTACACCCCTAGCTCGCTCATGGCGCCGAGCACGGCGACTTTGCGCTGTCCGGGCTCCACGATCTGCGCGAGCGTGCGCAACGCCGCAGCCATCGAGTCCGGGCTCGCGTTGTACGCATCGTTGATGATGCGCACACGGTCGGATCCCAGGGGCTGCATGCGCCAGCGTTCGGCGAGCGCGACCGTCTCCAGCCGAGCGATCGCGTCGGTCGCCGAAACGCCGATCTCCCGGGCCGCCGTCAGCGCGGCAAGGGCATTCATCACGTGGTGTTCGCCGAGGACGCGCAGTCGCAACGGCAGCCGCTCCTCTCCTACGACGATCGTGCAGGTCGTCCCGGATGCCGAGACCTCGACGTCCTCGGCACGCACCTCGGCAGAGGATCCCCGGCCGAACCAGCGGACGGACTGACCGCGCGCCTCCGCGACGGCCGCCATCGTCGTGACCCGCGCATCGTCGGCGTTGAGCACTGCGGTGCCGCCCGGGCGGACGGCTTCGACGAGCTCGGTCTTGGCTTTCAGCGTCGCTTCCACCCCTCCGAAGCCCCCGGCGTGCGCGAGGCCGACCATCAGGACCACGCCGATATCCGGGGTGACCAGCCCCGCGAGCCGGGCGATCTGGCCGGGGCCGGACGCGCCGAACTCCGACACGAGGAATCGAGTGTCCTCCGTGACACGGAGCATCGTCAGGGGTGCGCCCACTTCGTTGTTGTACGACCCGCGGGGGGCGACGGTCTCGCCCTCGTCCTGGAGGATTCGGGCAAGAAGGTTCTTCGTGGTGGTCTTGCCGTTGGAGCCGGTGATGCCGACGATCGTCAGCTGCCCTCCGGCGCGGACACGGGCGACGACCTCACGTGCGAGGTCGGCGAGGGCGGCCACGGCATCGGGCACCACGATCTGGGAGATGGCAGCATCCACCGAGTGCTCGACGATCGCGAGGGCCGCCCCCGCGCGGGCGACCTCCGGCACGAAAAGGTGACCGTCGGTCGTCTCCCCCGGTTTGGCGACGAAGATGTCACCCGGGCCGATCGTCCGAGAGTCGGTGTCGACGATACCGCTGACCACGGTAGCAGGGGCGTCCTCCCCCGCTGTGTGCAAGGTCCCTGCGACGGCGGCGGCCACCTCGGCCAGGGTCATGCGGATCATGGTGTCTGGTTTCTCACGCGGCGAGGCGCGTCATGGTGTCACGGGAAGCAACGGCGTCGTCGAGCCGGACGGCATGATGCGATAGTGCGTGAGCACCTGGGTCATGGCCTTCTTGAACGACGTGCGGTTGGCCGACGACATGCGCACCGTCTGCGGCTCGTCGAAGACCGTGATGACAACGTACTTCGGATCGTCGACGGGTGCGTAACCGATGAGGGAGGTGAAATACACACCGTCCTTGTAGCCGCCAGCCCCGTTCGAGACCTGGGCAGTCCCGGTCTTCCCGGCGACGCGGTACCCCGGGATCCTCACATCGTCGGCCAGCGTGCCCTGCGCGAACACGTTCTCGAGCATCTGACCGACCTGCGCCGCCGTGTCTTGCCTGATGACCTGGACGGGTTCAGGGCGCGCCGGGGTGGTCACCGTGCCGTCCGCGGCGGTGCACGACTCCACGAGGGACAGGGGTTCACGCACCCCGCCGTTTGCGATCGTCTGGTACACGCTCGCGACCTGCGGGACGGTCACGGTGAACGCCTGGCCGAAGGTCGTCGTGTAGTAGGTCTGATTGTCCCAGTCCGCGACCTCGTGATAGCTGCCCTGTGGCTCGCCCGACCAATCCAGAGCGGTGCCCTGCCCCACGCCAAACTTCTGCAAGTAGTCCAGTCGCGTCTGCGGATCGATCATCGCGCCGAATTGGGACATGGAGACATTCGAGGATCGCACGAGCGCACCGTTGAGGGTCAGGGTCAGCGGATCGTGGTGCTCGTCGTCGTTGATCACGGCGCCGTTGGGGAACTCCATCCGGTCGGGGTCGTAGACCGTCGTGAACGGCGTCAAGACCCCGACGTCTATTCCGGTCGCCGCGGTCACCGGCTTGAACGTCGAACCGGGCTCGTAGGAGTAACGCAGCAGCTTGGAGGCACGGCTCTCCGCGTCCGATGCGCCCGGATCATTCGGATCGACGGTGTCGGTTTCTGCGGCGACCCGGATCTTCCCGGTATCGACCTCGACGACCATGATCCCGCCCCAGTTGGCCTGCAGCCGGTCGGTTTCCTCGGTGATCAGCTGCTGCATGTACCACTGAAGGTCAGAATCGATCGTGAGACGAAGAGTGCCACCCGCCGTTGCAGCGGTTTCCACCTCGGTGCCCGGGATGATGACCCCGTCGGCACCGCGCTGGTATATCAACTTCCCGTCTGCGCCCGCCAGGCACGAGTTCTGCAGGCTCTCCAGCCCCTCCAGGGGGGTTCCATCCGATCCCACGAAACCGATCAGGTTGCCGGCGACCGCTCCATCGGGGTAGGTGCGCGTCGGATCCGGCGGGAACGAAAGGAAGGGAAGCTTCAGATCGGCGAGGGCCCGGTAGTGCTCGGTCGAGACCCGCTGCTTGATCAGCGCGTACTGCGATTCGGAGTCGATCGCCAGCGCGTCCGCCACGATCCTCTGCACGTCGTCGGCGGATTGTCCCGTGATGGTCGCGATCTGCGCCGCGAGCGACGCCCACGGGATGATCACGGGATCCCCGTCGGGGCCGGTCACGACGGCACCGTCGGCGTCGCGCTGAGGTGCACCTTTGACCGCCAGGGCCGGGTCGATCTGCACGTCGTAGCGCGTCGCGCTGTCGGCCAGCACCGTCCCGTTCGTGTCGATGATGTCGCCTCGACCGCCGTGGAGCGTGATGGTCGTCCCGGTTGCGTAGTCCCGCGAGTCCTGGACATGGTCGCTCGCATTGACGACCTGGATGTCAATCAGCCGAACGACGAACACCGACAGCACCGCGAGGACGACGGCGAGCGCGACGACCGTGCGGCGGCGCGGACTGCGGGTGGCGCGAGTCGTCATGTCTCTCAGTGTGTGTCGGGAGTCGGCAGACCGTCGGCGATCGCGGGGGGTGTCGGGGAATCGGCCGCGAGGGCGACCGTCTCGACGGTCGCGCCGCTGCTGAGGCTGGATGCCGGATCCGTCACGAGAGGCACGCCACCGATCAGTGCGTTGGGAACCGCGGCCTTTGTCAGCGCGTCGATCGAGGTCACTCCCGTGGCTCCCGCACTGTCGCCGATGATCGCGCGGTCGCTGAGGCGGAGGTAGCTGGGCGGCTGACCGACGACCATGCCGAGAGCCGAGGCGTTGGCTGCAAGATACTGCGGCGAACTGAGGCCGGCCACCTGATCTTCGAGTATCTGCTGCTGCCAGTCGAGCGCGCGATGCTCCTGCGTGAGCGTTGCGATGTCGTAGGACGTCTGAGTCGTCAGGACGGACAGTCCCATCTGCGTCGCACCGATCAGGATCGCCACGGCGACAGCGACGAGTCCATAGAGCAGGCGGGGTCGACGAGCGGGCTGCGGGGTTTCGACGGCGCGTAGACGGGCAGTCCACTCGCGCTCCGGCGCCGGCGCCGGCGAACCGACCGCCAGCAGATCAGCGCTCATGGTGCCTCCCTCACTCGTTCGGCGCCCCGCAGACGCACGGGGGTGGCGCGAGGGTTGCGGGCGCGTTCGGCATCCGACGCCACCTCTGCACCCTTGGTGATCAGGCGGAAGCGAGGGGCGTGCTCGGGCAACTCGACCGGGAGCCGCGGCGGCGCGGTCGAGGCAGCGGCGTCCGCGAAAACATGCTTCACGAGCCGGTCCTCGAGCGACTGGTACGACATGACGACGATTCGACCGCCGATCGCGAGCACGCCCAGCGCTGCGGGCAGCGCGCGCTCGAGCACCGCGAGCTCAGAGTTCACCTCGATGCGCAGTGCCTGGAAGACACGCTTCGCGGGGTGCCCACGCCCCTCGCGCTGGACGGCGACCGGCGTCGCAGCGATGAGGATGTCGACGAGCTCTCCGGACCTCTCGATCGGAGAGACAGCGCGCGCCGCGATGATGGCACGCGCGTAGCGCCCCGCGAGCTTCTCCTCGCCGTAGCGCTCGAAGATGCGCCGCAGATCCCCCTCGCCGTACGTGGCGACGATCTCGGCCGCCGTCGCTCCCGCGGTCTGGTCCATCCGCATGTCCAGTGGCGCGTCCTGCGAATAGGCGAAGCCACGACCGGCCTCATCGAGCTGCAAAGACGAGACGCCGAGGTCGAAGAGGATGCCGTCGACCTTCGGCGCACCGGCGGACGCGACCGCGTCGGCGATGCCGTCGTAGACCGTGTGGACGAGCGTGACTCGATCTCCGAAACGCGCGAGCCGGTCCCGCGAGATGCGGAGCGCATCGGTGTCACGGTCCAGGCCGATGAGTCGGATGTTGCCGAACCGCTCCAGGAGCGCCTCAGAGTGGCCGCCCATGCCCTCGGTCGCATCGACCAGGACTGCGCCGTCGCGGTGCAGCGCAGGACCGAGAAGCTCGACGCAGCGGTCCAGCAGGACGGGAGTGTGGATATGGCGGAGGTCCATGACGCGGGGCGCGTGATCCGGAGTCGTGATCCCCATCCGCCGCGACCTGGCACCGGGGAAGTGTGTCAGGGCGTGCGGCTGGGAGTCACGGCCACGGATCAGAACAAGCCCGGGATCACCTCCTGCTCCATGTCCGAGTAGCTGTCTTCGTTTCCTTCGGCATAGGCGTTCCAGGCATCCGCGTCCCAGATCTCTGCGTGCGCGCCGACTCCGGTCACAACGAGCTCGCGTCCGAGGTGGGCATAGGTGCGCAGAGGCGGAGGAATCGTGATGCGACTCTGCCCGTCGGGCTTCTCATCGCTCGCCCCGGAGAGGAACATGCGCTGGAAGTCACGGGCCTGCTTGTTGGTGAGCGGCGCTTCGCGGATCTTCTCGTAGACGCGCTCGAACTCGTTCGTGCTGAACACGTACAGGCAGCGCTCTTGACCGCGGGTGACGACGACGCCGTCACCGAGGTCGGTGCGGAACTTCGCGGGAAGTATGACTCGGCCCTTGTCGTCGAGCTTGGGGGTGTAGGTGCCCAGCAGCATCGGACCCTCCCCCCTCGTCGACCCGGCCGTCGCCTAGGTGCACCACTTTACTCCACTTCCCTCCACTTCACCATCATCTCGTGTCACTTCGCCTCGAGCTGCGCCCTCGCACGCAAAAAAGCACCGACCCGAAGGTCGGTGCTTTTGTGCGGCGGTCCGCTCGAGGCGCGAGGTCTACTCAGCGCTGTGGCGGCGGTCCCATCGCTCGTTGATGCGGTCCATGAAGGAAGCGGATGTGCGCGCGGCGGGCGCCGACTTCCGCTCGCCGGTCGTGCCGCGCGTCGTCGGGCCACCGTTGCGGTTGGGTGTGGCGGCCAGGACGACGCCGGCGACCATGACGAGGAACGCGAGAACGCCCACGACGATGAGATCGGTGGATACCCCGACGATGAGTCCGCCGAGGCCGAGTAGCACGAGGATCGAGCCGTAGACGATGTTGCGATAGCTCAGCGTCTGACCTTCTCGAGGCGCAGTGACAACGTCGGCGTCCTTGCTCATGAGGTGACGTTCCATCTCATCGAGCAGACGCTGCTCCTGCTCTGACAGCGGCATGCATCCCCCTCGGGCTCCGGTGCACTGATTCTACGCATGCACTCGAGAACTAGGCTAGGCCCGTGAGCGCTCCTGCAGACCCGATTGAGGCTGTTTCTCAGCGACTGGAGAGATTCACGGCGCAGCAGCGACATGCCGCGGGGGCATGGGGGGATGAAGCGGCCGGTTTTGTGCAGTCGGCGGCGGACGCCGTCGGCGGCGGAAAGCGGCTGCGCGCGCGGTTCTGCCTCACCGGATGGCGCGCCGTGGCCGAGCATGGCGACGGGCGTCCCGCGTCGGTCACGGCGGACGCCATCGCCGCCGCGGCCGCTCTGGAGATCTTTCACGCGGCAGCGCTCGTCCACGACGACATCATCGACAATTCCAACACTCGCCGCGGTCGCCCTGCAGCGCACCGCGCTTTCGAGGCGGGCCATCGTGACGACCGCTGGGCGGGCGATGCCACCGCCTTCGGCCGCTCGGCGGCGATCCTCCTGGGCGATCTCCTCGTCGCGTGGAGCGACGACCTGCTCGAGGAAGGGATCCGGGAGAGCATTCATGCCGCCGAGGCCCGAGATGTCTACGCACTGATGCGCCGCGAGGTGACGGTGGGTCAGTTCCTCGATCTAGCAGAGGAGGCAGCCTACCTGACCGCACCCGACGGCGCGCAGGCGAAGCGGGCGTTGCGCGTGGCGTCATTGAAGTCCGCACGGTATTCGATCGAGCATCCACTCCTGCTCGGTGGTGCCCTTGCCGGCGCCACCGCGGTGCAAGCCGCCGCACTGAGCGGCTTCGGCCATCCCCTGGGACTCGCCTTCCAGCTGCGTGACGACGTTCTGGGCGTGTTCGGTGACAGCGCCGTGACCGGCAAACCATCCGGCGATGACCTGCGCGAAGGCAAGCGGACGCTGTTGATCGCCTACGCCCGCGAGGGTCTGGCGCCCGGTGCGCGCCGCGTCCTGGACGAGCTGATCGGCGACCCGACGCTGGACGATACCCAAATCGCAGCCCTCCAGCAGACGATCATCGATTCCGGCGCACTCGCGCGAGTCGAGGAGCACATCGTGCGATACGCCAAGGACGGCGACCGGGCGCTGCGCGGCGCCCCACTGGGAACATCGGCGGTCGGCCTGCTCCGTGACTTGGCCCGCGAGGCCACGGTCCGCACCGCCTGAGCTGAGGGGCTCAGCCGAGGGTCTGGGCCACGCGCCGCACTTCTGCCTTGCGTCCGTCCCGCAGAGCCGCGATCGGCGCGCGGCCGATGGTCTCGTCGTGCCCGAGGAGCCAATCAATCGCCTCATCGTCGGTGAACCCGGCATCCTGCAGGACGATCACGGTGCCGCGCAGCGACGAAAGCGGATGGTCATCGACGACGAACACCTCGGGCACCGCGAACAGACCGGTCCGCCGAGACCCGATCAGGTGCTTGTCGTCGAGGAGGCGACGCACGCGCCCGAGAGGTTCGCGGAGTCGCTCCACGAGGTCGGGAAGCGTGAGCCAATCGGTCGGGGTCGCTGCGGGTGTCTCACCAGTCACTCCTCCACTATTCCACTGCACGGGTGGCTTTCGGCGCAGTGACGATCCAGCACTCCTGGATCCCAGGGTGAGCCGTTCCCGCGCCGCACAGGGTCCGATCCGTAGAATCTCGTAGGTGAGCACGAGCCAGCAGACGGATCCGCTGATCGGCCGTCTGGTGGACGGCCGCTATCGAGTCCGCGCTCGCATCGCCCGCGGAGGAATGGCGACGGTGTACGTCGCCACCGATCTGCGTCTGGAGCGCCGCGTTGCGCTGAAGGTCATGCACGGTCACCTGTCGGACGACGCCGTCTTTCAGAGCCGATTCATCCGGGAGGCGCGCGCCGCGGCGCGGCTCGCCGATCCGCACGTCGTCAATGTGTTCGACCAGGGTCAGGACGGCGAGCTCGCCTATCTCGTCATGGAGTACCTCCCGGGCATCACCATGCGCGAGCTCCTGAGGGAACAACGCCGGCTCAGCATCCCTCAGACGATCACCATCATGGATGCCGTCCTGTCCGGCCTCGCGGCCGCTCACCGCGCCGACATCGTGCACCGCGATGTCAAACCCGAGAACGTGCTGCTGGCGGAAGACGGTCGGATCAAGATCGGCGACTTCGGACTGGCCCGGGCGACGAGCGCGAACACGGCGACCGGCCAGATGCTTCTGGGCACGATCGCCTACCTCGCCCCCGAGCTCGTGACCCGCGGTACGGCCGATGCCCGCAGCGACATCTACGCCCTCGGCATCATGCTCTACGAGATGCTCGTCGGCGAGCAGCCGTACAAGGGCGAGCAGCCGATGCAGATCGCCTACCAGCACGCGACCGAATCGGTGCCGCGCCCCAGCGCGAAGAACCCAGGTGTACCGGAACAATTCGACGAACTCGTCATGTGGGCGACCGAGCGCGAGCCGGACAATCGGCCCACCGATGCCCACGTCATGCTTGAACGCCTTCGAGAGATAGAGAAGGAGCTCGGCGTGTTCCCGCACGTCGTGCGCACCGTCGCCCCGGGCGTCACCCGCGAAGACGACGCTTTCGACTCCGGCGGGATGACCAAGATCATACCCGGCACCTTCACGGCGCCCACCGTGACAGACGCCACCGACAACGCGACCCGTCTGCTGGTGCGGACACGTCGCAACTCCGTCAAGGGAGGCTGGCTGATCGCGGTCGTCGTCGTGCTGGCAGGTCTCGCCGGCAGCGCTGGCTGGTGGTTCGGATCGGGACCGGGCTCCCTCGTCGCCGTCGCCGACGTCTCGGGCCGCTCCATCGAAGATGCCACCGCGTTGCTGGCCGGCCAATCGCTCGCCGCGATCCCCGCGGAGGACTACAGCCGCGATGTGCCGGCAGGGCAGGCGATCGGCACCGATCCCCCCTCGGGGACCCGGGTCGAGCGGGACAGCGAGGTGACCGTCGTGATGTCGCTCGGCCCGGCATCCCGCGCCGTCCCCGCGCTGGCCGGGATGAGCGTCGAGTCTGCGACGTCGACTCTCGCGGACATGTACATCACCCCCTCCGGCGACCCGGCGACCTTCTTCACCGATTCCCCGAACGGCACGATCATCGGCGCGCGGATCACTCCGCCCGACGGCGGCGAGGCCGCCGATTGCACGAACGGCTGTGCGGCGCTCGAGGGATCGACGGTGAGCTTCGACGTATCGCTCGGCCCCATCCCCGACGTGGTCGGCGAAACCGTCGACACGGCGACCTCGACCCTGAAGGCCGTTCAACTCGAGACGGGTGTCGTGGAGGAGTTCGACGACGACGTCGACGAAGGCATCGTCATCCGCATCGGCGATCATGAGGGCAGCTTGCGCCCCGGCGACACCGTCACGCTCGTCGTGTCGAAAGGCCCTGAGCTGTTCGAAGTGCCGACCGTCGTGGGGATGACGCGCGACGAGGCCAAGGACGCGCTCGACGCGGCCGGGTTCACCTACTCCTACTCGCGCCTGTGGGATGCCTGGCCCGACGGATTCACCAACGTGAACAGTCAGGACCCGGAGGGCGGCGCTCTGCGCGCGAAGGGTACGACGATCACGCTGCAGCTGACCGTCACCGGCTGACGCGTTCCCTCCCCCGTGCCGAGGCTCCACCGCGCCCGGGCCCGATGCCGCAAGACACCGGCTATGCCCCGAGACACCGGGTGCGGACCGGTGTCTCGGGGCAGGGATGGTGTCTCGGGGGTAGGCCGTCGGCGGGAGGGCGGGGCGGGGCGCAGCGCGGGATCAGCGCTTCTCGAGCTCCTCGGCGACCAGGAAGGCGAGCTCGAGGGACTGCTTGTGGTTCAGGCGCGGGTCGCACAGGCTCTCGTAGCGCGTCGCGAGGGTGGCCTCGTCGATGTGCTCGGATCCGCCCAGACACTCGGTGACGTCATCGCCGGTCAGCTCGATGTGGATGCCGCCCGGAAACGTCCCGACGGCGCGATGCGCCTCGAA
The DNA here is from genome assembly GCF_011620665.1 of Microbacterium sp. Taxonomy (GTDB): domain Bacteria; phylum Actinomycetota; class Actinomycetes; order Actinomycetales; family Microbacteriaceae; genus Microbacterium. The sequence continues at coordinate 35,506 of NZ_WOYQ01000031.1, read as the reverse complement.
GAATCCGCGCACCTCATCCACGACATCATCGAAGCGGCGGGTCTTGTACCCGGTGGGCGTCGTCATGCCGTTGCCGTGCATCGGGTCTGCGACCCACAACGGAGTGGCGCCGGAATCCTTCACTGCTTGCAGCAGCGGCGGAAGCGCATCGCGGACCTTGCCGGAACCCATCCGCGTGATGAAGGTCAGGCGGCCCGGCTCACGATCGGGATCGAGCTTGTCGATCAGCTGCAGCGCCGCCTCCGGCGATGTGGTGGGCCCGAGCTTCACTCCGATGGGGTTGCGGATCTTCGAGAAGTAGTCGACGTGCGCGCCATCGAGCTCGCGCGTCCGCTCCCCGATCCACAGGAAGTGCGCCGAGGTGTTGTAGGGCGTCAAGGTGCGCGAATCGACGCGCGTCATCGGGCGTTCGTAATCCATCAGCAGGCCTTCGTGTCCCGTGTAGAACTCCACACGCTTGAGCTCGTCGAAGTCGGCACCGGCCGCCTCCATGAACTTGATGGCACGATCGATCTCGGTCGCCAGGCGTTCGTACTGCTGGTTGGCGGGGTTCTCCGCGAAGCCGCGGTTCCAGCTGTGCACTTCGCGCAGGTCGGCGAAACCACCCTGCGTGAATGCCCGAATGAGATTGATGGTCGAGGCGGCCGTGTGGTACCCCTTCAGCAGCCGGTTCGGATCGGGCTGGCGCGCAGCCTCGGTGAAGTCGAAACCGTTGACGATGTCACCCCGGTACGCGGGCAGGGTGACATCGCCGCGCGTTTCGGTGTCGCTCGAGCGGGGCTTGGCGAACTGGCCGGCCATGCGGCCCATCTTCACCACGGGCATGGATGCGCCGTAGGTGAGGACGACGGCCATCTGCAGTACAGTCTTGATCCGGTTGCGGATCTGCTCGGCGGTGGCCCCGGCGAAGGTCTCGGCGCAGTCGCCACCCTGGAGGAGGAAGGCCTTCCCGGCCGCGGCGCGCGCGAGTCGCTCACGCAGGATGTCGACTTCGCCGGCGAACACGAGCGGCGGCAGCGTCGAGATCTCGTCCGAGACCGCCGCGACCGCGTCGAGATCGGTCCAGCTCGGCTGCTGTTTGATCGGGAGCGAGCGCCAGTGATCGAGGTCGTCGTGCAGAGTGGGCATCCGGCCAGTCTAGTGGCGGCACCCTGCGGGTGGATGCCGCATCACGCCGCGTGCGGTGCGCTCGCGGGCGGTCGGGCGACTGTCCTTCACGGTCGACGCGTACACGTCGTGGTGTCGCCGGCCTCCGAATCGCTGAAGCGGGACCATGACACGGGCTTCGAGAGCCATCCGCGCTATCTCCGTACGGCCGCGATCCAGGGCCGGAAGACGGCTCTCAGGGTCGGCCCGATCGCGAAACATGTAAGGAGCCGGTATGACCGTCTCCGGTCCGGATGCAGACGTTGAGCACCCGGCTCCCCGCGGTACTGGGTGTCACCTATAATTGGACTCGATTCCATCGTCATCACCTGACGCCACCCGGTAACAAAGGAGCTGCCGCCATGAGCGCCGTCCAGTTCGAACTGCCCGCGATCGTCCCCGCCGATCCGCAGGCGAACATCGCCGATCTTCTCGTCAATCGCGTGAAGGCCACGCCGTCACGCGCGCTGTTCTCCGTCCCCGACGGTGACGGTTGGCGCGACATCACCGCGGCGGAGTTCGAGCGCCAGGTGATCGCCCTGGCGAAGGGCTTCTGCGCCGCTGGCATCGAGCCGGGTGACAAGGTCGCGTTCATCGCCCGAACGACCTATCAGTGGACTCTGGTCGACTTCGCGCTGCTCTACGCGGGAGCGGTGATGGTGCCCGTCTACGAGACGAGCTCGGCGTCGCAGATCAGCTGGATCTTCTCCGACTCAGGTGCCACCTGGTGCATCGCCGAAACCGAGGAGCATGCGGCGCGCATCTCGGAGATCCGCAGCGAAGTGCCCCTCCTCCGCCACGTCTGGATGATGGACGCCGGAGACCTCGACGCGCTGACGGCCGAAGGCACCGGGATCGCGGATGAAGAGATCGTCCGTCGCCGTTCGCTCGCCGTCGGAAGCGACATGGCGACGCTGATCTACACGTCCGGTTCGGTCGGGCGTCCGCGGGGGTGCGTTCTCACCCACAGCAACTTCGTCGAACTCAGCCGAAACGCGGCCGCCGCGCTGGACGATGTGCTCTCGGTGCCGAACGCGTCCACGATCCTCTTCATCACGACAGCGCACGTCTTCGCCCGGCTGATCTCGATCCTCTACATCCACGCGGGCGTCAGAACGGGGCATCAGCCCGATACGAAGCAGCTTCTGCCGGCGCTCGGATCCTTCAAACCGACGCTTCTGCTGGCCGTTCCGCGCGTCTTCGAGAAGGTGTACAACTCCGCCGAGCAGAAGGCCGAAGCCGGTGGCAGGGGCAGGATCTTCCGCGCCGCGGCCGAGACCGCGGTCGAGCACTCCCGCCTGCTGCAGGAGGGCAAGAGGATCCCGCTGGGCACGAAGATCAAGTTCGCGCTGTTCGATCGGCTCGTCTACAGTAAGCTGCGCGAAGCCATGGGCGGCCGGGTGACGTATGCGGTGTCCGGATCGGCTCCGCTGGGTGCGCGACTCGGGCATTTCTTCCACAGCCTGGGCATCTCCATCCTCGAGGGATACGGGCTGACCGAGACGACGGCGCCGGCGACGGTCAACCTCACGACGAAGTCGAAGATCGGCTCGGTCGGCACCGTGCTTCCGGGCGTCGGCGTCCGCCTGGCGGATGATGGTGAGATCGAGGTCCGCGGAATCAATGTCTTCAAGGAGTACTGGCGTGATCCCGACGCGACAGCGAACGCGTTCGACGGCGAATGGTTGCGCACCGGTGACATCGGCGCGTTCGATGACGAGGGCTTCCTGACGATCACGGGCCGCAAGAAGGAGATCATCGTCACAGCGGGCGGCAAGAACGTCGCTCCCGCTGGTCTCGAGGATTCGATCCGCGCGAACCCGATCGTCGATCAGGTCGTCGTCGTCGGCGATCAGAAGCCGTTCATCTCAGCCCTGGTGACTCTCGACGCGGAAATGCTGCCGACCTGGCTCGCCAACAACGACCTGCCCACCGACATGTCGCGGACCGACGCCGCCGTCAACCCGAAGGTGCGTGAAGAGGTGCAGCGCGCGATCGACACCGCCAACAAGCAGGTCTCGCGCGCTGAGTCGATCCGAAAGTTCGTCATCCTCACGACGGAGTGGACGGAGGCGTCCGGGCATCTCACCCCGAAGATGAGCATCAAGCGCAGTGTGATCCTGCAGGACTTCGCCGACGTGGTCGAAGCCCTTTACCACACACCCGAGTCGGTCGCGAGTACCCCGCTCACCCGCTGATGCGACCATGCTCGGCGTACCCTCGCGCCACCTCCGCGTGGGTTCGCCGGGCGTGAACCTCAGAACCAGGAGCTCTCGCGGATTTCACGCATCGCCTGGCGCCGGCTCTCGGCGGGAAGCCGGTCGAGGTAGAGCTTTCCGTCGAGGTGATCGGTCTCGTGCTGCAGCGCCTGAGCAAGAAGGCCTTCACCTTCCAGCACCACCTCGTTACCGTCGAGATCCGTGCCGACGACCTTCGCCCACGGGTATCGCAGAGCGTCATGCCACAGGCCGGGGACCGACAGGCACCCTTCACCCACGAGCTGCGGATCCCCCGAAACCTCGACGAGGACCGGGTTGAGTACATAGCCGATGACGCCGTCGATGTTGTAGCTGAAAGCCCGTAGGCCGACTCCGATCTGCGGGGCTGCGACGCCCGCGCGCCCGGCGGGTTGAACGGAATCGAGGAGGTCGCGCACGAGCGCGCGGATGCCGTCGTCCACAGCCTCGATCGGCGCACTCGGCGCGCGAAGGACCGGATCGCCGAAGAGACGGATCGTGCGGACCGGCATCAGACGGCAGCCGGGACCCGCAGGCCCTCTACGACGGTCGCGGCGAGCTCACGCGCCGCCTGGCGAGTCTCGGGCTGGAGGCCCAGGAACGAAATGGTGCTCCCTGAGGCGATGTGGGGATCGTATGGAACACGAACGACGGCGCGGACACGGCTGCCGAAATGAGTCTCGAGCTCGCCCGCACGCACGAGCGGAGCGCCCGGACGGGCCGTGTTGAGCACCACGACTGCGCGCCGCACCTGGTCGGCGAACCCGTTCGTCTCGAGCCAGGTGAGCGTCTCGGCGGCCAGCCGCGCTTCGTCCACGCTCAAGCCGGCGACGATCACCAATTCGTCAGCCCGGTCGAGCGTCGCCTCCATGACGGAATGCACGATTCCGGTGCCGGTATCGGTCAGCACGATCGAGTAGAAGTGCGCCGCAATCTCTGCGACCTGCAGATAGTCGGCGTCGCTGAAGGCTTCCGACACGTGTGGATCGGTTTCGGACGCGAGCACATCCAGACGCGTCTCGTCGCGGGCCACGATGCGTGAGATGTCGTTGAAGCCGCGGACATCCGCGCGGGCGCGGACGAGATCGCGGACGGTCTGACCGCTGGGCCGTCCAATCCGATCGGCCAGCGTGCCCCGGTCGGGATTGGCGTCGACGGCGATGACGCGGTCGTCGCGCGCATCGGCGAGGGCCATGCCGAGCAGCGTCGTCACCGTCGTCTTGCCGACACCCCCCTTGCGCGAGAGCACAGGGACGAACCGTGCCCCACCGGTCAGGGGGCCGGCGATTCGCCGGTCCAGATCCTTGCGGTCACGAGCGCGCTTGCTGTCGCCGAGGTTGATGCGACGGCCGGAGAGGGTGTAGACGATGTGCGGCCAGGTTCCCTCAGGCTCGGGGCGGACGACGTGGGCCGGATCAAGCAGCCGGTCGGGGGTCAGCAGATCAGAACTCTCGCGATCGGCCTCGAAATCGCCCAGGCGCCGTGATTGCAACGCGACCTCCGCCGCGTGCGGCCGAATCCGCTCATGACTGTCAAGGTCGCGCTTGGCGGCGACGTCGACGGTCGGCTCGGCGGCGACCGGGGCCTGGGCGTCGTCGAGCACGACATCATCGTCGTCGAAATCATCCCGGTCACCCGGTGTCGACACCGCGATGTCCACGTGCGCAGTGGACCCGTCGACGATCCCCACCCCCGAGACGTCGACGCTACCCGAAGGGGTCAGGACACCGTTCTCGGAGTCGTTCGATGAGTTCTCGTCATGGTCATGGCTCACGGTGCACTCTCCCAGAAGGTCATCGGATGCCGGGCATCCAGCAACCCAGGCTACTCGGCGGGCCGGACGACGACCAAAAGGTCGCCTGCTTCGACCGCTGTCGTGCCGGTGATCGCGAGGCGCTCCACCGTGCCGTCGACGGGAGCGGTGATCGCCGCCTCCATCTTCATGGCTTCGATCGATGCGATCGGCTGACCCGCCCGTACACGGTCACCCACCGTAGCCTTGATCGTCACCACACCGGCGAACGGAGCCGCGACCTGGCCGGCCTTGCTCGTGTCGGCCTTCTCGACGGTGACCTTGTCGATCTTGATCGATCGGTCGCGCACCCAGACGGGGCGCAGTTGCCCGTTCAGGGTGGTCATGACGGTGCGCATTCCAGCGGCATCCGGCTCACCGATCGCCTCCAGACCCACGTACAGCTGCACTCCGGGGTCGATCTCGGCGACGTGCTCCTCTCCGGGCTTCAGGCCATAGAAGTAGTCGGGTGTGCCGAGGGCGGACAGGTCTCCGTAGGCCGCGCGATGAGCTTCGAACTCCTTGGCCGGACCGGGGAACAGCAGACGGTTGAGCGTACGGCGGCGCGTCGCGCCATCACCGGCGAGACCCAGCTGCTCATCAGCCGTCAGCGCCGCGACGTCGATCTTGATCTCGCGTCCGGCCAGGACTTTCGTACGGAACGGCTCCGGCCAGCCCCCGGGCAGGTCGCCGAGCTCGCCGGCCATGAACCCGATGACCGAGTCAGGGATGTCATAGTTCTGCGGATTCTGCTCGAAATCATCCGGGTCGGCCTTCGCCGCCACGAGAGCGAGGGCGAGGTCCCCGACGACCTTCGACGACGGCGTGACTTTGGGGATCCGTCCGAGGATCCGGTCGGCAGCCGCGTACATGTCCTCGATGCGCTCGAAGTCATCGACCATGCCCAGCGCCATCGCCTGCTGGCGCAGATTGGAGAGCTGCCCCCCGGGTATTTCGTGGTGATAGACGCGCCCGGTGGGGCCGGGGAGGCCCGACTCGAACGGGCGGTACAGCTGGCGGACCCCCGCCCAGTAGGGCTCGAGATCGCTCACCGCCTGCAGCGACAGGCCGGTGTCGCGGTCGGTGTGCGCGAGCGCGGCCACCAGGGCGGAGAGCGACGGCTGGCTCGTCGTCCCGGCCAGCGGTGCCGCGGCGGCATCCACCGCGTCGGCTCCGGCAGCGCTCGCGGCCAGCAGTGTGGCGAGCTGGCCCCCAGCGGTGTCGTGGGTGTGCACCTGAACGGGCAGATCGAAGCGTTCCCGCAGCGCACTGACGAGCGTCGCGGCCGCAGCAGGACGAAGCAGCCCCGCCATATCCTTGATCGCGAGCATGTGCGCGCCGGACGCGACGATCCGCTCCGCGAGCTTCAGGTAGTAGTCGAGAGTGTAGAGCTGCTCAGCGGGATCCAGCAGGTTGCCCGTGTAGCAGAGCGCCACTTCGGCGACGGTGGTTCCCGTTTCGAGCACGGCGGTGATGGCGGGGACCATCTGATCGACGTCGTTGAGCGCGTCGAAGATGCGGAAGATGTCCACGCCGGACCCGGCGGCTTCCTTCACGAAGGCGTCCGTCACCGCCGTCGGCCGCGGGGTATAGCCGACCGTGTTCCGCCCGCGGAGCAGCATCTGGATGGGGATATTGGGCATCGCGTCACGGAGTGCCTCCAGCCGCTCCCACGGGTCCTCCGCGAGAAAGCGCAGCGCCACGTCGTACGTCGCGCCGCCCCATGCCTCCACGGACAGCAGCTGCGGCGTCATCCGCGCCACGTGCGGGCCGACGCGTACGAGGTCGCGGGTGCGCACGCGGGTCGCGAGCAGCGACTGGTGCGCATCGCGGAAGGTGGTCTCGGTGACGGCCAGAGCGGTCTGAGCACGCAGCGCTTCCGCGAACCCGGCCGGACCCAGCTCGCGCAGCACCTGACGATTTCCGCGGGGAGGCTGAGACGTCAGATCCATGATGGGCAGCTTGCTGCCCGGCGAGACCGACAGCGGCTTCTCACCATATGGACGGTTGACGGTGACGTCGGCGAGCCAGTTGAGAAGTTTCGTGGCACGGTCGCGCGACGGGTTGGCCGAGAGCAGTTCGGGTCGCTCGTCGATGAAGGATGTGGAAAGATCCCCCGCGACGAACGCGGGGTCGTCGAGGACGGCTCGAAGAAACGGCACATTGGTCGACACGCCGCGGATACGGTACTCCGCCAGGGCTCGCTTGGCACGCGCGACGGCGGCCGGGAAGTCGCGGCCCCGGCACGTGAGCTTGGCCAGCATCGAATCGAAGTACGGGCTGATCTGCGAACCGGCCGCCGTCGTGCCGCCGTCGAGACGGATGCCGGCGCCGCCCGGCGAACGATACGTCGTGATCCGCCCCGTGTCGGGACGGAACCCCTGCGCCGGGTCCTCCGTGGTGATGCGGGTCTGCAGAGCCGCCCCACGCAGGTGGATGTCTTCCTGATGAAGGCCGAGTTCGCCGAGCGTCGCACCCGCCGCGATGAGCATCTGGGACTGGACGAGATCGACGTCGGTAACCTCTTCCGTGACGGTGTGCTCCACCTGGATGCGAGGGTTCATCTCTATGAAGACGACCTCGCCGGCGCGAGGACCGGCGGTCTCCAGCAGGAACTCGACCGTGCCGGCGTTGACGTAGCCGATCGAGCGGGCGAAGGCGACCGCGTACGCGTGTAGCGCGTCGCGGATCGCGGGATCGAGATTCGGCGCAGGAGCGATCTCGATGACCTTCTGGTGCCGGCGCTGCACCGAGCAGTCGCGCTCGAACAGGTGAACCGTCTCGCCGGCGGCGTCCGCAAGGATCTGGACCTCGATGTGACGCGGGCGCATGACGGCCTGCTCGAGGAACACGCGGGCGTCCCCGAAAGCGGCACCGGCCTCCCTCATCGCCTCGGCTATGGCGGGCGGAAGCTCGGCAAGGGTCTCGACGCGCCGCATGCCGCGCCCACCGCCACCCGCGACAGCCTTGACGAAGATCGGGAACCCGATCTCGGCGGCCTGCGCGACGAGCGCGTCCACGTCATCCGCGGCGGCGGTCGAGCGCAGCACCGGCACGCCCGCTGCGATCGCATACTCTTTCGCGGTGACCTTGTTTCCGGCCATTTCGAGGGCGCGGGACGGTGGACCGATGAACGTGATGCCGTTCTCGGCCGCGCGCGCGGCGAGAACGGGGTTCTCAGACAAGAATCCGTAGCCGGGGTAGATTGCGTCGGCCCCGGAGGCGAGTGCGACGCGGATGATCTCCTCGACATCGAGATAGGCGCGGACCGGCCGCCCCGGCTCCCCGATCTCGTACGACTCATCCGCCTTCTGGCGATGCAGCGACCCGCGATCTTCCCAGGGAAAGACCGCCACCGTGCGTGCGCCGAGTTCGACGGCCGCTCGGAAGGCGCGAATCGCGATTTCCCCGCGGTTGGCAACCAGGATCTTGCGGAACATGCACACCTCACTGGGATGCCGGGGCTCCAGTGCATCGAGCCACCGTCGGCGGGCTGAGTACCCTCACAGCCTAGGGGACGGTAACGTGGTGCCTCGTGCACGTACTTTCCGTCAGCTCCCTCAAGGGTGGCGTCGGCAAGACCACCGTGACCCTCGGCCTCGCCTCAGCAGCGTTCGCCCGCGGGGTTCGAACTCTTGTCGTCGACCTCGACCCGCAGTCTGACGTGTCCACGGGGATGGACATCCAGGTGGGCGGACGCCTCAACGTCGCCGATGTTCTGGCGAATCCGAGGGAGAAGGTCGTCCGCCAGGCCATCACCTCGAGTGGGTGGGCGAAGGTGCACCCAGGCACGATCGATGTCATGATCGGGAGTCCGTCCGCCATCAACTTCGACGGCCCGCACCCGAGCGTCCGCGACGTGTGGAAACTCGAGGAGGCGCTCGCGACGATCGAGGCCGATTATGACTTGGTGCTCATCGACTGCGCTCCCTCACTGAACGCTTTGACCCGCACCGCGTGGGCGGCGTCGGACCGCGTCATCGTCGTCACCGAACCCGGCCTCTTCTCCGTCGCCGCTGCGGACCGCGCCCTCCGGGCGATCGAGGAGATCCGGCGGGGTCTCTCGCCGCGTCTGCAACCGCTCGGCATCGTCGTCAATCGCGTGCGCCCTCAATCGATCGAGCACCAGTTCCGCATCAAGGAACTGCGCGACATGTTCGGCCCATTGGTACTCTCGCCCCAGTTGCCCGAGCGCACATCGCTCCAGCAGGCGCAGGGAGCGGCCAAGCCGCTGCACATCTGGCCGGGCGACTCGGCGCAGGAGCTCGCGGGCGATTTCGACGCGCTCCTGGATCGCGTCATGCGCACGGGACGCATCGTCGGCGGTGAACAGCGCGCCTGAGTGAAGCGGCTGCTCGAGATCAGGCGGAGCGTTGCGTGCGGCGCGCGGCGAGCTCATCGACGGGGTCCGGCATTTGCGCGTCGAAGTCGAGCAGGGTCGACTCCACCTCGTGGAGCACTTTGCCGACTGCGATGCCGAAGACACCCTGGCCGCGGCTGACGAGGTCGATCACTTCGTCGTTCGACGTGCACAGGTACACCGATGCTCCATCGCTCATGAGCGTGATGCCAGCCAGGTCGCGGATGCCGGCGGCGCGCAGCTGCTCGACCGACGTGCGGATCTGCTGCAGCGAGATGCCGGTGTCGAGCAGGCGCTTGACGAGCTTGAGCACAAGAATGTCGCGGAAGCCGTAGAGACGCTGTGAGCCCGAACCGCTCGCCCCGCGAACGGTGGGTTCCACCAGCTCGGTGCGGGCCCAATAGTCCAGTTGGCGATAGGTGATCCCGGCCGCTCGAGCAGCGATCGCACCGCGATAGCCCACCTCGTCGTCCATCTGCGGCAAGCCGTCGGTGAAGAGCAGGTCCGTGGCGAATGGTGTGTCGCCGAACGCGTCATGCGCGGTCATCGTGGCCTCCTGCGGTGCGGTCGGGATGCTCCCACGCTAGAGGAGCCGGAGCCCACCGGCAACGACATCCGAGCGGACAGGTGTGGCGTGTCGCGACGGGTCATCACGGAGTCAGCCGATCCAGCGCGGTCTGGACGAACCCGGCACGCACATCGTCGATACGGCGGAGCAGCTCCGGCGCGATCTCGTTCGCGCGGGCACGGGACCCGGCATCCGTCCGGCGCAGGAGCGGCGCCAGCGCACTCTCGACGAGCGCGACGTCGCGTTCCGCCGCCTGCCGGATCGTGCGCAGATGCCGCGGCTGGATGCCGTGCGACTCGAGCGCGACCAGCGCGCGCAGCAGAGCCAGCGCGCGGTCGTCATACGTTTCCGCCGCCACGAGCAGACCCGACGCGACGGCGTCGCCGAGCAACCCGGCTTTCGCGCCGGATGCGGCCAACAGCTCGTCGCGGCGGTACCGACGCGGAACCTCCAGGATCGACGGAGGGACCACAGCGCCGTCCTCGGCGTCATGCACATCGAGATACTCACGGATGCGGGCGAGCTTGAAGTCATGATCACGCTGGAGAGTGAGCGCCGTCCTCAATCTCTCGAGGTCCGACGGCGAGAACTTACGGTAGCCCGACTCGGTGCGCACCGGCGTGACGATGCCCTGGACCTCCAGGAAACGGAGCTTGCTGGCAGTGAGCTGGGGGAACTCGGGGGCGAGGCGTGCGAGCACCTGGCCGATGCTGAGGTGGCCCGTCGCCGCTGAACGACTTCGGGGGGATGGCGCCGGCGTCACGCGCCGGTCACCTGACCGCGGTCAAGTGGGGCGACGAAGAAGTTCAATCGGAACTTGCCCACGCGCACCTCGGCGCCGTCGCTGAGCAGGGCGCGGTCCACGCGTTCCCCATTGACGTAGGTCCCATTGAGCGAGCGCTGATCGACGAGTTCGAAGATGCGGCCCGTGCGCGTGATCTCAGCATGCCGACGCGAGACGGTCACATCGTCGAAGAAGATGTCCGCCTCGGGGTGCCGCCCCACCGTCGTGACATCTCCGTCGAGGAGGTAGCGGGCACCGGCCGTGGGGCCGGAGCGCACGAGCAGCAGTGCCGAGCGCGACGGGAGGGCGTTGATGGCCTCGATCTCGACGTCGGTCAGATCGATGCCGAACGGGACGAAGGACAGATCGGAGTCGTGTCCGAAGGTCTGCGTCGTGTCGGCAGGGCCGCCATCGACGTCGCGGTGGATGCCCGCGGGCAGGTCGAGCCCGTCGCCCTCCGGTCCGGCCGGGCGACCGATTCGATCGTTGTCCTCCACGTTGTCCTCCTCCGTCTCACCCTAACGGATCGGCTCCCACTGGGTAGGCCTCACCGGGATCAATCCGCCCCCGAGGACTAGGCTGAATACATGCCTCACTACAACGTCGTCATCCTCGGTGCCGGCCCTGGCGGCTATGTCGCGGCTGTGCGTTCCGCTCAACTGGGCCTTTCCACCGCCGTCATCGAAGAGAAGTACTGGGGCGGTGTCTGCCTCAACGTCGGTTGCATCCCCTCCAAAGCGCTCCTGAAGAACGCCGAGGTCGCGCACACCTTCACGCACAAGGCCGACCTCTTCGGAATCTCCGGCGACGTCTCGTTCGACTTCGGCGTCGCGTGGGATCGCAGCCGCACCGTTGCCGAGACGCACGTCAAGGGCATCCACTTCCTGATGAAGAAGAACAAGGTCACGGAGTACGACGGCCATGGTGCGTTCGCGGATGCGAACTCGATCGTCGTGACGAAGGCGGATGGCTCCACCGAGAAGGTCACGTTCGACAATGCGATCGTCGCGACCGGCTCGACCGTGCGGCTTCTGCCGGGCGTCACGCTCAGCGAAAACGTCGTGACCTACGAAGAGCAGATCCTCTCACGCGACCTGCCCGCCTCGATCGTCATCGTGGGTGCGGGTGCGATCGGCATGGAGTTCGCGTACGTGATGTCGAACTACGGCGTGAAGGTCACGATCGTGGAGTTCCTCGACCGCGCGCTGCCCAACGAGGACGCGGATGTTTCGAAGGAGATCGCGCGCCAGTACAAGAAGTACGGCATCGAGATCCTCACCTCCACCAGAGTCGACACGATCGTGGATGCCGGTGACAGTGTCACCGTCACGTACACGGCCAAGGACGGCTCGCACGGGTCGCTCGAGGCCGACAAGGTCCTCATGTCCATCGGATTCGCTCCGCGCGTGGAAGGCTTCGGCCTGGAGACCACCGGAGTCGAGCTCACGGAGCGCGGAGCGATCGGCATCGACGACTACATGCGCACCAACGTTCCGCATATCTACGCGATCGGCGATGTCACCGCCAAGCTGCAGCTCGCCCACGTCGCCGAGGCGCAGGGGGTCGTGGCTGCAGAGACCATCGGCAAAGCGGAGACACAGGCCCTGGGCGACTATCGAATGATGCCACGTGCCACCTTCTGCTCGCCGCAGGTCGCCTCGTTCGGCCTCACCGAGCAGCAGGCCCGCGACGCCGGATACGACGTCAAGGTCTCGAAGTTCCCGTTCTCGGCGAACGGCAAGGCCAACGGCCTGGGCGAGCCGATCGGCTTCGTCAAGCTCATCGCCGACGGACAGCATCTCGAACTGCTCGGCGGACATCTGATCGGTCCGGACGTCTCTGAGCTTCTTCCCGAGCTCACCCTCGCGCAGAAGTGGGATCTCACGGCCCACGAAGCCGCCCGCAACGTGCACACGCATCCGACGTTGTCGGAAGCGCTGCAGGAGGGTTTTCACGGCCTCGTCGGTCACATGATCAACATGTGAAAGACCTCACGGAGTCGTCTCGCACTCCCCCTCGTCGCGCGCTGGTTCCGGTCAGACACCCAGCGCGCGGGCGAGTTTCGAGTCGGATGCCGCCACCCGGCCACCGGCTCGCTCAACCGCGGCCGTGGCCGCGTCGAGTAGCGCAACGCGAGCGGCCGCGTCGGCCGGGGCCGCGGGACCGAGTTCGAACTCCCACTCGCGCCAGGTCGACACTGTGCCGCGTCGCTCGTCCGTCGCGTGCACCCGGTCGTCCACGAACTCGGCGATGAGGCGTCCATCGGCATCGGTCAACGCATAGGCGACACGCGCACTGCGGATACGAGCAAGCGCCGTCAGCGTGCCGGGTGCGATCTCGGACACGGCTGAGGCCACGGCGTCGGGAACCACGACACCATCCCTGTCATCAAGGGGCCAGTGAGTCTCGACGCGGCCGCCATCGGCGCGGCGTGGACCCTTGATGTGCCATCCCTCGTCCGGCCCGCCCGATCGGCGGCGAAGCGCGTACCCGGCGCGACCGAGAGCGGCATCGGCGACATCGAGATATCGCGCGTCGAGGTTGCGGCGCTCTGGCCCGTCGACTCGCGCGACACCCGGCAGACCGGTCCAGTCCGGCAGCGGCGTCTCTTCGCCGACGTCGAACTTCAGCTCGATCTCGACCGAGGCGGCGCCGCGGGCTTCGGTCACTCGTCGTGACCATCCAGATCGGGATTGATGTCGTCCTGCGCCTCTACGAAATGAAACGCCGCCGTGGTCGGCCCGTCGCTGTCGCCGGTGCCCTCGAGAGCGCCTCGGCGCTCATAGACGATCTGGGTCTCGCTGTATGGCACGATCAGCCGCGTGAGGCTGTCGTCGTCGAGGGGAAGCACCTGCCCGTCGAGCGGACCTCCGTGCAGTCGTGCAATGGCCATCTGAACCTCCTCAGCCCACCCTATCGCCCGGGGTGCCGCACGCCGGTCCTGACCGCTTCAGTGAGTCGGGAACCCGAGACTGATCTGGCTTTCGCTGGGGTCGGGCCAGCGGGTGGTCACCACCTTGCGTCGCGTGTAGAACGAAAACGCCTCGGGCCCGTACATATGCGTGTCACCGAAGAGCGAGTCCTTCCATCCGCCGAACGAGAAGGCACCGATCGGCACCGGAATGGGCACGTTGATGCCGACCATACCCACCTCGATGTCGTACTCGAACTGGCGCGCTGTCTTGCCGTCGCGGGTGAAGACGGCCGTGCCGTTGGCGTAGGGGTTCGCGTTGATGAGGGCGACAGCCTCGTCGAAGCCGGGGACGCGGACGACCGAGAGCACCGGGCCGAAGATCTCCTCATCGTAGACGCGCATGCCGGGGGTGACGCCGTCCACCAGTGAGGGGCCGATGAAGAAACCTTCTCCATCGAACTGCCGCTCCCGTCCGTCGACGACGACGCGCGCGCCCTCGGCGGCGGCACCGGCAACGAAGCTCGTGACACGGTCGAGCGCGTCCTGAGTGATGAGCGGGCCCATGTCGCTGGTGGGATCGAATCCGTCTCCGACGGTGAGGCCGGCGATCCGCTCCGCGACCTTGTCCACGAGCGGGCCCGCCACCTCGCCCACCGCGACGACGACCGAAACAGCCATGCAGCGTTCCCCCGCCGAGCCGTACGCGGCAGAGACAGCCGCATCGGCCGCGGCATCGAGGTCGGCATCGGGCATGACGACCATGTGATTCTTGGCCCCGCCGAGAGCCTGGACGCGCTTGCCGTTCGCAGCGGCGCGCGCGTAGATGTAGCGGGCGATCGGGGTCGATCCGACGAACGAGACCGCACGGATGATCGGGTCGTCCAGAATCGCGTCGACCGCTTCCTTGTCACCATGGACGACGTTGAGGATGCCCGCCGGGAGCCCCGCCTCTGCGAACGCCTCCGCCAGCCACACGGCCGCCGAAGGGTCGCGCTCGGAGGGCTTCAGGATGACGGCATTGCCCGCGGCGATGGCCGTGGTGACCATCCAGAGCGGCACCATGGCAGGGAAGTTGAACGGCGTGATGCACGCGACGACCCCGACCGGCTGACGCACCTGGTGCACGTCGACACCGCCCGCGACCTGCTCCGAGTAGTCGCCCTTGAGGTGGTGCATGAGGCTCGTGCAGAACTCCACATTCTCCAGCCCTCGGGCCACTTCGCCGAGCGCGTCGTCGACCGTCTTGCCGTGCTCCGCCGTGATGATGCGGGCCAGCTCGTCGGCGCGAGACGAGATGATCTCCCGCAGACGGAACATCACCTGCTGCCGCTTGCCGAGAGCGGTGTCGCGCCAGCCGCGCTGCGCCGCCTGCGCGGCTCGCGCGCTCGCGCGCACGAATTCGGCCGACGCGAGGACGACCTCGCCGGTCCGCCTCCCGGTCGCGGGATTGAAGACGGGGCCGCGGCGACCGCCGGTGTCGGCGATTCGGCGTCCGCCGACGAAATGCGCGACCGTCGTGAGACCAGCGTCAGTGCGGGTGGGTGTCTCGATGCTCATGGTGTTCTCCTGCTCCGGCTGAGTCAGGCTAGGCGCCCAAGGCATGTAGATCAATGCACGTAAGGGCGACATTCTTGCACTGATGCTGTGCGTTGGCGCACACTTGGTGAGTGAGCTCCCCCGCCCCGGAACCTCCCTTGGATGCCCTCATGACGTTCCTCGCGGTCGCGCGTCTCGGACGGTACACGGCGGCCGGTGGCGTGCTCGGCGTCAACCACTCCACGGTCTCGCGCCGGATCGCGTCGCTGGAGGCTGCAATGGGAGGTCGACTGCTGGTGCGCGGAACCGGCGGGTGGGAGGTCACCGCGCTCGGACGCCGCGCCGTCGGAACCGCGGAGAGCATCGAAGGAGCGATGCGCGAGCTCATCGACGGCGCCGACGGCGACCGCGTGCACGGGATGGTGCGCATCGGCGCCCCCGACGCTTTCACGTCGGTGTTTCTCGCACCAGCGATGGCGGCTCTCCGGAAGGAGCACCCGGCTCTCGCGGTCGAGATCCTGTCCGCGACGCAGCGCGTGCGGCAGAATCGCTCGGGCGTCGACCTCGAGATCGTCGTCGGTCGCCCGCAGGTCCTCCGCGCGTACGCGACCCCGGTGTGCGCATACGCGCTGCGGCTCTACGCGAGCCGGGAATACCTCGGGATGCACAGCACCCCGGCCTCCGTCGCCGATCTCGCAGGGCATCCCCTCATCTACTACGTCGAGAGCTCGCTGCAGGTCGACGAACTCGACCGCGCTCTGCAGGAGTTGCCCGGATCTCCTCCGTCGTTGCGGTCGACGAGCGTGTTCGCCCACGTCGAGGCCACCGCGGCCGGGGCGGGCATCGGGCTCCTCCCGGACTTCCTCGGTGACCCCGATCCGCGGCTGATGCGGGTGCTCGACGGCCGGTACGAGCATCCGCTCGCGTACTGGGCCGTGGCGCGCGACGAGGGTGCGCGCAATCCTGCTGTCGCAGCGACGCTCCAGGCGATCACAGAGCACATTCGAGTGGCGCAGGGCGGGTTCGCACTCTCCTAGATCCGGAGACTCTGAAGCGATCCCTGCTCCTGTCCACCCGCGCAGACGATCGCCCCGCCCGCTGACGGCCGACTCTGCGTCAGCGCAGTGGCTGCGCGTGCCAGATGCGATCGATGTAGTCGCGCATCGACCGATCGGATGAGAAGAATCCGCTGCGAGCGACGTTGAGGATCGCCGCGTGCGTCCAGGCATCCTGATCGGCGTATGCGGCATCGACCTTCTCCTGGGCCGCGATATATGCCGAGTAGTCGGCGAGCACCATGAAACGGTCGTCGTAGAGCAAGTTCGACACGACCGGCTCGAACACGCTCTTGTCGCCGCCCGAGAACACACCCGAGGCGATCATATCAATCGCGTGTCGCAGGTTCTCGTCGCGCTGATAGAAGTCCGCCGGCTTGTAGCCGCGCGCCCACAGCGCCTCGACTTCGGGCTCGCTCATTCCGAAGAGGAAGAAGTTGTCGTCGCCGACGAGCTGGCGGATCTCGACGTTCGCACCGTCATCCGTGCCGATCGTCAGCGCGCCGTTGAGGGCGAACTTCATGTTGCCCGTGCCCGACGCTTCCTTGCCGGCGAGCGAGATCTGCTCGGAGAGGTCCGCGGCAGGAATGACCCGTTCGGCGAGGGTGACGTTGTAGTTCGGCGGGAAGAGGACCTTCAGGCGGCCCTCGACCCGTGGGTCTGTGTTGACCACCGTACCGACCGCGTTGATGAGGTGGATGATCCGCTTGGCCATGGCATAGCCGGGCGCGGCTTTGGCTCCGAAGATGAAGGTGCGAGGCTGGACGTCCGACACCGCGATCCGCTGCGACACGATGCTCTCGTACACGGTGACGATGTGCAGCACCTTCAGCATCTGCCGCTTGTACTCGTGCAAGCGTTTGACCATGACGTCGAGCATGTGCCCGTCACTCACGTCGAACCCGTCGCGCGCGTGCAACACGTCGTTCAGGTGCCGCTTGTTCGCCGCCTTGACGCTTGCGAACGCGGCGCGGAACTGCGGGTCCTCGGCCGAAGCCTCCAGCTCTCGCAGCCGTTCGAGATCCGTGAGCCATCCGGTGCCGATGGCGTCGGTGATGAGGTCGGACAAGCCGGGGTTCGCGAGTCGGACGAACCGGCGCGGCGTGATGCCGTTGGTGACGTTTGTGAACTTGCCCGGGTAGAACTCGTTGAAGTCGGGCAGCACCTTGTCGCGCAGCAGCTGCGAGTGCAGTTCCGCGACGCCGTTGACCTTCGCTCCGGCGACCGTGGCGAGATAGGCCATGCGCACCGAGCGATCGGGGAATTCGCTGATGATGGACATGTTGCGCAGGCGCATCTCGTCATCGCCGAAGCGTGCGCGGACGGCAGCGAGGAACTCGTCGTTGATCCGGTAGATGATTTCGAGGTGCCGGGGCAGAAGCCGCCCCAGCAGATCGACCGACCAGACCTCGAGTGCCTCCGGCAGCAGCGTGTGGCACGTGTACGCGAAGCACTGCTGGGTGATCGCCCACGCGTCATCCCATTCGAGCTTCTTCTCGTCGATGAGGACGCGCATGAACTCAGGAACCCCGATCACGGGGTGAGTGTCGTTCAGCTGGAAGATGACCCGGTCGGACAGAGCGGCAAGGTCGAAGTCTGCGGAGAGCTGATAGTCGAAGAAGTCCTTGATGGATGCCGCGACGAAGAAATACTGCTGCTGCAGGCGGAGCTCCTTGCCCTGCGGAGTGGAGTCCTCGGGGTAGAGCACCTTGGAGATGTTCTCGGCGAACGTCTGTGACCGCACAGCTTCTTCATAGTCACCCGAGTTGAAGACGCGGAGATCGAAGGAGTTCGTCGCCTTCGCGCTCCACAGGCGGAGCGTGTTGACGCGCCCATTCTGGTAGCCCGGGACCATGTAGTTGTACGGAAGCGCCAGGACGTTCCAGGCGGGGATCCAGCGGGTGCGCTCGGTGCCTTCGTCGTCGTAGAGTTCGGTGCGACCGCCGAATGAGACGAGCTGAGCAGCCTCCGGGTGCGGAAACTCCCAGGGGGAGCCCATCGCCAGCCACGAGTCGGGCTGCTCGACCTGCTGGCCGCCCTCGAAGGTCTGCCGGAAGATCCCGTACTCGTACCGGATCCCGTAGCCGATGTTCGGCACGCCCATCGTGGCGAGCGAGTCGATGAAGCACGCCGCGAGCCGCCCGAGTCCGCCGTTGCCGAGACCGGGCTCGACCTCCGCCGCGCGCAGGTCCTCGATGTCGATGCCGCACTCCGCCATCGCCGTCGTGGCGATGTCGGTGAGGCCGCTCGCAAGCAGGTTGTTGTCGAGCTGTCGGCCGAGCAGATACTCCGCGGAAAGGTAGCAGACGCCCTTTGCCTGGGCGACCCTCTGACGACGAAGGTCTTCGAGCCACCGGGCCATGAGGTAGTCGCGGACCGTCATCGCGAAGGCGAAGTAGCGGTCGTTGGCGCTCGCGGCCGAGAGCGGCACACCACGCTCATAGTTCAGATTGCGCAGAAACTGACGCACGAAACCGTCCACCGTGCTCGCCGGACCGGCGACCGGCGCGAGCGCCAGCGGGTGGGTCGCCCGGCGCGGAGGGGGGGCCGCCGCCGCGGAACTGGGGACAGTCACAGGTTCATGTTCTGGCACGATTCCACGCTAGTGCCCCGCCCGTCCCGTCGCGCTCTGGAACGCGGCTTGTAACACAGGGCTTACCCGAGCGTCACGCGCCCGTTCGCTCCCGCTCCGCCGCCTCGCGTGCCGCGGAGAGCTCGGCGGCCGCGGCGCGCACGGCGTCCTCGGCGCGGCGCACGCGGCGCTGAGCGAAGGTCGTCGCGCCGAAGCGGGCGCGAACCCGGTCACCCTCCTCTTCGACGAGGGTCGCGATGTACGAGGTCGCGATCAAGATGACCTGCGCTGAGAGGTTGAACCAGATGAGGAGCGCGATCAGCGCCCCGAATGAGGCCAGCAGCGGGTTGGATGCGGCTCCGCCGACGAACAGGCCGGAGAGCTGCTGGAGCACGCTCAAGCCGACGGCACCGAGCAGCGAGCCCGTCCACAGTGCGCGGGCCGGGGCGCGGACTCCCGAGAGTGCACGGAAGAGCACCGCGATCGCGATGGCGTCAAGTGTGAACGTCACCACGATCGCGAGGATGCGGCTGCCCCAGGCGATGAGCGCATCGTCCGGAGGGATGCCGAGCCATCCCGCGACCGTGCCGAGGCCGGCTGTGCCCAGCACGGTCACGACGGCCGAGAGCGCGAGCGCGCCGCCGGCGCCGATCGCGAGGCCGAGATTGCGCAGCATGACCCAGTAGAAGGGGACGTCGTCGGTGACCTGCCCGCAGATCGCGCGCATCGCTGCGCGGAGCGACCCGATCGCCCCGATCGCCGCGCCGATGAGGCCGACCAGCGACAGGATGCCGGCGACCGAAAGTCCCGCGGGTACCGCGATCGCTTCGGTCTTGATGAGACCCTCGGGGCCGACGAGCCCGGGAATCACGCGGTCGACGGCATCGACGAGCGCGCTCCACGCATCAGGGTTCCCGCTGAGCCAGAGCGCCGCCGCGGAAAAGCCCAGCAGCACGCCGGCGAACACACTGAAGAGCGCGCGATAGGTGACGCTGTCGGCGAGGACGGGTCCGCGCTGTTCGCTGTACCGCAGGAACGCGCGTACCGGCACCAGGGTCAACGCCCACGCGATCATGCGCGCAATGTTCATCAGCCCAGGCTATGCCGCCCGGCGACCCGGCGAGGAGGGCTTGACAGGCCTCCTCCGGAAACGTCGGGCCCGCTCAGTTCGCGGCCTACAGCAGAACGGACGCCGGATCCGCGTACACGCCGACGGCGGCGCCCAGCATCATGAAGGGGCCGAAGGGCAATGCGGTCTTGCGGTTCGCGCGCCCACTGACCATGAGCGCGACGGCGAACGCACCGCCCAGCAGAAACGCGGCGAATCCGCCGACGACCAGCTGCGCCCAGCCCAGCCAGCCGAGGATCATGCCGAGCGCGCCCGCGAGCTTGACATCACCTGATCCCATACCTCCGGACTGGAGCGTCGCGAGCGCGAAATAGAAGCCGCCGAGCGCGAGCATCCCGATCGCGGCGGAGGCGAGCCTTCCGTACTCGCCGGTGACGATCGACGCGATCACCAACATCACCGCTGAGACGACGTAAGCCGGGAGCACGATGACGTTCGGAAGCCGATGGTGCTCGAGGTCGATGAAGCCGAGTGCCACCGCGGTCGCCGCCCAGTACAGCAGGAGCGGCGTGAGGATCGCCGGCTGGGTGCCGCGGTACGCGGCCCAGATGACGAGCACGAACACGACGGCCGTGAGTGCTTCGATGAGCGGATAGCGCGACGAAATGGGCGCTCCGCAGTGCCGACACCGCCCGCGCAGCGCAAAGTAGGAGAGTACCGGGAGGCTGTCGAACCAGGCGATCCGGTGCGCGCACTGAGGGCAGCGGCTGCAGGATCGGACGACGCTCATGCCTTGCGGCACTCGTTGGACGACCACGGTCATGAACGAGCCGATCAGAGCGCCGAGGCCCGCGGCCACGGGAAGCGCGAGTGCGGCCGGTATGAGCGGTATGGCGAGTGCGGCCGCAGATTCGGTCACGATGCTCCCGCCGCCCGCCGCTCGTGTCGACCGCGTTGCCCGCGGCGTCCACAGAATCATAGACCAGACGACGAAATGCGCCTCAGGCGCTCGCGGTGACCCAGCGTCCCGGTGCGCCACGCCCGGCGCCGGCCCCCTGGGCGTCCGCCGGCAAGCTTGTACGTCGCACCCGCGAGGTGCGCCATCATGGAGACGAAGCCCAGATCGCGGCTTCCCGTAGCGTCAGAGGGAGCGGAAGGAGAACGCCATGGAGGGGTTTGACACCATCGTGATCGGCGCCGGCGTCTCGGGAGTCACGGCCGCAAAGCTGCTCCAGCGCGCGGGAAGGAGCGTCGTCGTACTCGAGGCACGGGATCGCATCGGCGGACGCACGTGGACCGACCGCACCGACGGCAATCCCACAGACCGGGGCGCGTCGTGGATCCACGGCATCGATGACAGCCCGGTCGCGGCGGCTGCGACCGCGTTCGGCATGCGGATGGTGGAGTTCACCGTCGGTGGCTATCAGCCGGACAGCCGGCCCATCGCCCACTACTCCCCCGACGGCACGCGCCTGAGCGACGAGGAGGCCGCGGCGTACGCCGCCGATATCCACGCGGTCAACGCCGACCTCGTCGAGGTGATCGAAGCATCCGCCCCCGGGGATTCCTATCGAGACGTCACCGAGGTCGTCCTGGCACGTCGAAAGTGGAGCGCCGAGCGCACAGAGCGTGTCCGCGAGTACCTCGAACACCGTGTCGAAGAGCAATACGGCGTCTGGATCGAAGAGCTGGGCGCGCACGGTCTCGACGACGACACCGTCAACGGCGACGAGGTGGTCTTTCCCGACGGTTACGACCGGCTGCCGGCGCACATCGCCGAGGGGCTCGATGTGCGCCTTCACCACGTCGTGGAGTCGGTCGAGTGGTCGACCCATGGGGTCACGGCACGCACTTCTCGCGGCGGGGGGTTCACCGCGGCGAGCGCGGTCGTGACCGTTCCCATCGGAGTGCTCACCTCGGGCGCATTCACGATCGACCCGCCCCTGCCCGAGACGCACGCCGATCCTTTGAGCCGGTTGAAGATGAACGCGTTCGAGAAGATCTTCCTGACCTTCCCGCAGAAGTTCTGGGACGACGGCGTCTACGCGATCCGTCAGCAGGGCTCTGAAAGCCGGTGGTGGCACTCCTGGTATGACCTCTCTGCCCTGCACGGTGCACCGACACTGCTGACCTTCGCCGCAGGCCCGGCGGCCATCCAGACACGTGGGTGGGAGTCCGCCGACGTCGGCGCGTCGGTCATGGTCCAGCTGCGCCGCCTGTACGGCGCAGGAGTTCCCGAACCGATCGACGTGAAGATGACCTCCTGGCAGGAGGACCCGTTCTCACACGGCGCTTATGCGTACATGGCCATCGGCTCCCTCCCCGAAGAGCACGACCAGCTCGCGGTTCCGATCGGCGGGGTCCTGCACCTCGCCGGCGAGGCAACCTGGAGCGACGACCCGGCCACCGTGCCCGGCGCGATGCTGTCTGGTCACCGCGCCGCACAGGACGTGCTGGGACACGACATCCCGATCAGCGACGTCTGGGCGTGAATGACCGGCACGCGCGCAACGAGAAGCGTCCACACATGGCGCGACGCAAACGCTATGATCGTGCCGCGCGGCGCGGACCGGCCGATCGTCTCCCTCGCTCCACCCGAAACGGATGAATCACGTGCTGTCCCGTAGGCAGTTCCTGTTCCGAAGCGCGCTGCTCGCAGCGGCCACCGGAGTGCGCATCGACGACCTTGCGCCGCGCCTGACGGCAGTGACGACCGCGGCGGAGACCCCCACGACACTCGTCCAGACGATCCGGCAGGGCTCGGTCATCGAACGCAGCTACCGCGGCCTCATGATCGGTCCCGGAGAGCCCTATGTTCCGCGACTCGACGTGCTGCGCGCCAAGCCCGATGCCGCTCGCTCGGGATCCCGTCGGTCGCTCCTCTATCTGGGGCACCTTTCCGATCTGCATGTGATAGACGCACAGTCGCCCGGGCGCATCGAACCGATGATCGTGCAGGACCACCCCGCTTGGGGGTCGGCCTTCCACCCGCACGACCCGCTCAGTCCGCACACCACCGCGGCCATGGTGCAGGCGTTTTCCGACGCGCGGTACAGTCCGCTCACCGGTGCGCCGATGGCTGCGGCAATCGTCACGGGCGACAGCGCCGACATGCACTCTCACCTCGAGCTGCGCTGGTACATCGATCTGATGGACGGACGCAGCGTCGACCCGGCTAGTTCCGGCCCGAGCTTCCAGGGCGTGCAGGCCTGGGCCGGAGCGACGTGGGCCTACCGGCCGGGCGACCCGTCGGGCGGTGCGTTCGGCGAGTACGGGTTCCCGCGCCTGCCGGAACTGCTCGCTCAGGCGATCGCCGAGCCCGTCGAATCGGTCGGCCTACCTGCGCCGTGGTATGCCGTCTACGGCAATCACGATACGCTCCTGCTCGGCACGTTCGACCTCAGCCCGCAGCTGCGCGCTCTGGCCGTCGGCGGACAGAAGTCATCGACGCTCACGAGCACGGCGGGCAGCATCCTGAACGGCTACGCCTCGAGCGGGAGCGCCTTTCAGCAGGCAGTCGACGCGCTCGGGCTCGCGTTGGGCCGTCCGGGATTCCGGAGCGTCACCGCCAACCCCGACCGCTACCTGTTCGAGCAGCGCGACTTCATGGCCGAGCATTTCCGCACTCAATCGGCGCCGGGTCCCGTCGGCCACGGCTTCACCCAGCACAACCTCAACACGGGCGAGACCTGGTGGCGGGCCGATCTCTCGCCTCACGTCCGCGCCTTCGGTCTCGACACCTGCAACCAGGTCGCCGGGCCCGACGGGGCAGTACCGGATGTGCAGTTCCGCTGGCTCGAACGCGA
This sequence comes from Microbacterium sp., assembly GCF_011620665.1. Lineage (GTDB taxonomy): Bacteria > Actinomycetota > Actinomycetes > Actinomycetales > Microbacteriaceae > Microbacterium. The sequence goes on along the minus strand of NZ_WOYQ01000031.1, from coordinate 11,667 downwards.
GCTGGAGAAGGCGAGGACGGAGAAGAAGCTCGCGCTCATCTTCAGCCACCACAACAGCCTCACCCTCGAGAACCGCGCGCAGCGCCCCGGTGATGCCGAAGTGCTGCACGGTGCGGAAGAGTTCATCGACCTGTTGCTGAGGTATCCGTCCGTGGTCGGATGGCTCAACGGCCACACGCACCTCAACCAGATCCTCGCGCACACGTCCCCCGGCGGAGGGTTCTGGGAGATCACGACCGCGTCGTGCATCGACTTCCCCCAGCAGCAGCAAGTGGTCGAGATCGTCGACAACCGCGACGGCACGCTCTCGCTGTTCACCACCGTGCTCGATCATGCCTCCCCCGCGGTGCCAGGCACGAGCGGCAGTCTGCGGGATCTCGCTTCGCGCAGTCGCGAGTTCGCAGCGAACGACTGGGCCGAGACACCCATGATGCGGCGCGGCTCGCCTTTGGATCGCAACACCGAGCTGCTGCTGCGCGCACCGTTCGATCTTTCGGCGATCACGGATGCCGCGCTCGAGAGTCAGCACATGACCGAGCGGGCGAGGCTCGTCGCCTATGAAAGGGCGCGCGGCCTGTGATGGTGCGGGTGAGAGTGCGTGCGGCGGCGATCGTGCTCGCCGGGGTGATGGGGCTGGCGGGATGCTCGCAGGTCGCGGCGATCGCCCCCGTCGGCGGCGACCATCTGGCCGAGGTGCGGTATGCGGCGATCGACGTCCTGCTCGCCGAGAAGACGGCGATCCTCGTTGCCCCGGTCTGTGTGCAGGCTTCGTCGGGTGAGGTGACATGCGCGGGCGAGACGATGGACGGCGGCGACATCATGGTGGTCTCGCCCGGTGACGATCAAGCCGTCGTCTCGGTGACGGTCGGCGATCGCGAGCTCTACTCAGGCTCAATCATCGACGTCCTGAACAATGCCGCGAGGAACGGATGATCGCGCTCATGGCTCGGGGCTGGCCTGTTTTCGTGGTCGCGGTCGTAGGCAACGCTGTCGTGCAGTCCGCGACAGCGGCCCCGTTCGCCACGCCGTCCACCGCGCTCGCGTTCGTGGCGCTGGCCCTCGTGTCGGCGTCCTCGTGTGGGGCCGCGCTCATTGTGATTGTCGCCGAGGTGCGCGCTTCTGCTTCCGGCGCGCGCCGATCGCGTCCCCGATGGGCCGAGGGTGCGGCGGCCTTTGTGGTCGTTCTGGCCGTGGCCCTCGCCGGACTGGCCTCGTTGTGGCTCGTCCCGCCGGCGATGACGATCGCCCTCGGTGTACTCGCCGGGGTCGCTTCGGGTGACGGATCCACGGCGTTCGCCGCGTTCCGCCGCACACCCCTGCGTGCTGCTGCCCTCGCTCTCACCACACTGCTGGCCGTCGGCCTGCTGTGGATCGGCGCGCTGCTTCTCGGATTCTTCGTCACCGGGTGGCTCGCCGCGGCACTGACGTGGCTGGCCTTCGGCGCGCTCGGCACCGCTCTCCTGTCTGCCTGGACGTCGCTGGTCATGCGTCCTTCACTCTTCGTCAGCCCGGAAGGGGTATAGTGCGCACCGTCGCAGACTGCGACACCAGAGGGGAGGATCACGCATGTCTCGGACATATGTCATCACCGGTGCCGCCAGCGGAATCGGCAAGGCCACGGCCACGCTTCTCACTGAGCGCGGACACCGCGTGATCGGCGTCGACCTTCGGGGAACCGATATCGACGCCGACCTCGCCACCGCCGATGGACGCGAGACCATGGTCGCGAAGGTCAGCGAACTCAGCGGCGGCACGATCGATGCGATCATCGCCAACGCGGGCCTTCTCGCGCCGACGGCGACCACGGTCGCGGTGAACTTCTTCGGCACGGTCGCGACGCTCGAGGGTCTGCGCCCTCTGCTCGCCGGCTCGTCCGCACCGCGGGCTGTCGCCACGGCATCCATGGCATCATTGTTCCCGCCCGACGCCGCCCTCCTGGATCTGCTGCTCGCGGGCGACGAGCCGGGTGCGCTTGCACGCGGAGCAGAGCTCGAAGCGGCTGGCGGCGACACCGCCAGCCGCATCTACGGCACCACGAAGCAGGCGCTCGCCCGGTGGATCCGGCGCAACGCCGCGACCGCCGAATGGGCCGGCGCCGGCGTACCACTGAACGGTGTCGCTCCCGGGATCGTGCTCACGCCCATGACAGCGGAGCTCACCGGCTCCGACGACGCACGCAAGGCGGTGCTCGACACGGTGCCGATGCCGCTGAACGGGATGTTCGAACCGCGCGACGTCGCGTACCTGCTGACATGGCTGACGAGCGAAGAGAACGCGCACCTGTGCGGTCAGATCGTATTCATCGACGGCGGCTCGGATGCCGTCATCCGGGGCGATTCGACCTGGTGAGAGGTCCGCGCCGCGCCGCGCGTCGCGACGATGCCCGCTTCAGCCGACCCGCGAGCGAATCGGATCGAGCACTGCCTCCGCCGCCCATCCCGCGGCATCGGCGATATCGGCGCGGCCCATCCCGAACTCTCGGCGGAACGTGACCCAAGTCGCCGCTGAATCGAGGTGGGCGAGCGCAGCGACGATCGCCCTGCGCTCACCCTCGCCGAGCGCAGGAATCTCGGCATCGATCATCGCCTCGAGCGTCGCACGTCGCGGGCTGGGCGCACCCCCGCTGATCCCGCGCATGGTCGTTTCAGCGACCACGTGGGCGAGCTCTGGACGATGGTCGTACGACTCCATAGCGGCCCGAATCGTGAGCGGCATGTCGAAGATGCTCTGAGCATCCTGCCGCGGGAAGATCTCTGCCTCGATCCATCCCGCTGTCGCGAGCAGAAGATCGACCTTTGTCGGGTAGTTTCGAAAGATCGTGCGTTCACCGACGCCCGCACGTCTGGCGATCAGCCGGAACGACACGTCGTCCGTGCCGAGTTCCTCGATCAGGTCGGTATAGGCTGCGAGAATCGCCTCTTGCGTGCGACTGACGTTCAGGCTTGCTCGTGCGTCGCACTCGGATGTCACCGACATCGTCAGCCCGCCACCCGTTGCGAAGTGCCATCCATGCCGGTGGCGGTGAGAGCGAACCGATTTCCGAGAACTTCTGCGACCGTGCGCTCGAAGACGTCGGAGATCGCTGGGGCGCTCATCTCGAAGCCGGTACGCATGCGAGCCCAGAACGAAGCTGAGGCGAAGTAGCGCAGGGTCGCTGCGGCCCGGCGAAGATCCCGCTCGTTCACGGAGGGGTGACTGGCGGCGAGCATCGCCACCAGCGCGCGAGTGAAGAACGTGGGTTCCGGCTCACCGGTCGGCGAAATCGATGCCGCTCGAGCGCACACGAACGCGAAGGCCGGCGACGAATCGAACGCCACGAACCGGGCGCGCACAGCATCCTGGAACTGGTCGATCGTCACGAAGGATGACAAGGGGAACTCTGTCGATTCGATCCAACCGGCGACGCCCTCCAGCAGGTGGGACCTCGTCGGGAAGTGGCGGTAGACCGTCCTCTCCGACACGCCGACGGAGTCACCTAAAGTCCGGTACGAGATCTCGTCGAAAGCGCGCTCGCGGAGAGCCGCGGCGGCATTGGCGAGGATCGCAGTCGGAGTGTCCAGACCCTCCGCCATCATCCGCCCTCACCCTTCTCTCGTCTGATCGCCCTGGTCTTCGGCCTCGCCGGACGATTTCGCCGCGACACCGGGTCGGCTGGCAGGACATAGCGGTCAGAGTGGTCCAGCGTCAGCGCGAGAGACGAGACATATTGCATCTCCCCGTATGGTCCGCGCTCAGCCGATGCCAGCATATCCGGACGTTCGAACGTGTAGCCGGTGACGTGGCAGCGAAGTCGCTCACCCGAAGGGTTGCCGTCCGCATCAAGTCTCGACGACGCGATGCCATCCGTCTGGCGCCGCAAATAGAATCTCCCCCGCGTGGCCAACGCCATGAGCGGAGTCGCAATCGCCGCAACGCCGATGGCGATCAGCACGGAGAACGGCCGGAGCCCCTCCCCGAACACGCCTCCGAACGTAGCCAGCGATAGCAAGGACGCCACGCTCACCGAGACGAGGCCGACCGGATTCCAGTCGCGCAGCATCCCGCGGCGGAACTCAGGGTAGACGGGGGCGATGCGCAGAATGTGCTTGTTGATCACGATGTCGGCCGCGATCGTGACGAGCCACGCCATCACGACGTTTGCATAGAGGCTGAGAACGAAGCCGATGAGACTGAACACATCCATCAGCATCAGAGCGAGGGCGATCGCGAGATTGAAGAAGATGAAAACCGATCTGCCCGGGTAGGTCTTGGTGAGCCGCGTGTAGACGTTCGACCACGCAAGAGAGCCCGAATAAGCGTTGGTCACGTTGATCTTGACCTGGGCAACGACGACGAGAACGAGCGCCAGTGCGATCGCGAGCCACTCCGGCATGATCGATTCGTAGAGCGCAATGAACTGGCGGACCGGTTCGGCAGCCTGCTGACCGAGACCCGGATCGACGCGGGTGATGAGGTAGACCGCAAGGAAGACGCCGATGACCTGCTTGATGCCGCTGAAGAGCACCCAGCCCGGACCCGCGAACAGGAGCGAAGTCCACCACGACCGACGATTGCGTCGTGTGCGCGGCGGCATGGCTCTGATGACGTCGATCTGCTCGGCCAGCTGCGGCGTCAGCGCAAAGCAGACGGCGGCGCTCGCGACGACTGCATCGAAGCTGACGGCGCCATCCGACTCGCCGGTGAACGCCCCGAATGCGCTCACCGCTTCGGGCTCGGACACGATCACCCAGAGCAGCGGCAGCAGTGCGAGCGCGAGCCAAAGCGGTGTGGTCCAGAACTGAAGGCGCTCGAGTGCGCGCATCCCATAGATCACGATCGGGATGACGACGACGGTCGAGATGAGATAGCCGATCGGCAGCGGGATGGCGAGCGCGACATGCAGCCCCTGCGCCATGATCGCCCCCTCGAGGGCGAAGAAGATGCACGTGAACACCGCGAAGATCACCGTCGTGATCGCGGACCCGTAGTACCCGAACCCCGACCCGCGGGCGATCAGATCCAGATCGAGGTTGTAGCGAGCCGCGTAGTACGCGATGGGGAGGCCGACGATGAAGATCGTGATCGATGCGAACAGAATGCCGAGAACGGCGTTGTTCGTTCCGTGATCGATTCCGACACTCGCGCCGATCGAGAAGTCGGCGAGGAACGCGATTGAGCCGAGAGCCGTCACGCCGATGGAGCCCGCGCTCCACCTCCGGAACGTCCGTGGAACAAAGCGGAAGGCATAGTCCTCGAGACTGTCCTCGGCCGCTGCCCGCGCGTTGCCCGCCCTGCTCACCGAGACCTGCACATCACGTTGCACCCTCCGCGCCTCGCACGTGAGCCATTGTCGCTGCACCGTGTTTCACGCGTGTTGCGAGCAAGCCGCGTTCTAGATCGCCATCGCCGCCCGTACCCCTTCGGCGGCAGCCGATCCGCCATCACCCGCGCTCGACGCGAAGCCGCTCGCGAGCACGAGGTATTTGTCCGCTGCTTCCAGCGCAAAGCCGATGTGCTGTTCGACCAGAAGGACGGAAAGGCCCCCACTCGCGAGCTGCATGAGCGTCTGCTCGATCTCGGCGACGATCGTCGGCTGAATGCCCTCGGTCGGCTCGTCGAGAATGAGCAGCTTCGGCTCGGTGATGAGAGCCCGGGCGATCGCGAGCTGCTGACGCTGGCCACCCGAGAGCAGACCTGCCTTTCGGGTGGCGAACTTCTCCAGAGCGGGAAAGCGCGAAAGCTGCTGTTCGATCAGCGCTTTGCCTGCTCTGCGCCCGTCGGCGACGAGCTGTAGGTTCTCCATCGTGGTGAGCTGAGGGAAAGACTGCTGACCCTGCGGCACATAGGCCATGCCGCGCGCGACGCGCTTGTTGGGCGGCAACGCGGTGACGTCCTCGCCGTCGAAGATCACCCTGCCGCTGCGCGGCTTGATGAGTCCGATCGCGACGCGCAGCAACGTCGACTTGCCGGCGCCGTTGTGGCCGAGGACAGCGACCACCTTCGCGGCAGGCAACGTCACGCCATGGAGCACAAGGGTACGGCCGTATCCGGCCTGGATATCGTTCAGCTCGAGCACTTCAGGCTCCCTCCACCTGGGGCGTCACGGCCGCGGCGGTGCCGAGGTAGACCTCCTGAACCCTGGGATCCGATTGCACCTGCGCAACGGCACCCTCCGAGAGCACCTTTCCCTGGTGCAACACTGTGACGCGCGAAGCGTAGCGACGCATGAAGTCCATGTCGTGCTCGACGACCAGAACGATGCGGCGCTGGGCAATGCGCTGCAGGAGCTCGCCCGTAGCGGTGCGTTCATCCTGACTCATACCGGCGACGGGTTCGTCGAGGAGGAGCGCCCGCGGCTCCTGGACGAGCATCATCCCAATCTCCAGCCACTGCTTCTGACCGTGAGAAAGGATGCCCGCCGGCGTCTCACGCTCATCACCGAGCCCGGTCTCCTCGAGAGCCAGCTCGATCGCCGGATCCACGCCGCGTCTCGCTCGGAGGAGAGAGAGCGCGGAGCGGTGCAGCCCGGCGGCGATGTCGAGGTTCTGTAGGACCGAGAGCTGCTCGAACACGCTCGCCGTCTGGAAGGTCCGACCTACCCCGAGCCGAACGATCTTCTGGGTGGACCTGCCGAGAAGCTCTTGGTCGCCGAGCTTTACCGAACCGGTGCCCTTCGACAAACCCGTGATGGCATCGATGCAGGTCGTCTTGCCGGCCCCGTTCGGGCCGATGAGGAACCGGACCTCGCCAGGGTGGGCGTCGAAGGAGACGCCGTCGACCGCGACGAATCCGTCGAACGCGACCCTGAGGTCGGTGACGACGAGCGAACCCTCAGACAGGCTCATTTCTGCACCCCTTCGAGATCGTGGGCCTTGGCCGCGGGCGTGGCCGGCGATTCGCGTGGGCGCCACAGCAGAGCCTTCGCCTTGCCGAACAGTGAAGACAGCCCCATGGGGAGGAAAAGGGTCACCAGGATGAAGACCAGGCCCAGGATGTAGATCCACCCGTCGGGCCAGGTGGAGCCGAGACTCGACTGTCCCCAGCCGATCGCCATCGCTCCCAGCGCCGGGCCGAAGAGCGAGGCACGCCCGCCGAGCGCGACTCCGGCGAGCATGAGGATCGAGGCGGATGCACCGATCTCGGCCGGCGTGATGATGCCGACGATGGGGACGAACATCGCACCCGCGATGCTGGCCATCACGGCGGCGACCACGTAGGCGACCAGCTTGATGTTGGCGGGGTCATAGCCGAGGAACCGCACGCGCTCTTCGGCATCGCGCGTCGCGATCAGCAGTTCGCCGAAGCGACTGCGGTTCAGCTGCCACACCGCGAGCAGGCACAGGACCAGCAGCGAAGCGGCGATCATGAAGACCATGACCTTGTTCGCATCGTCGTTCAGAATGAACCCGAAGAAGTACTTGAAGTCGCTGAGCCCTGTGTCGCCGCCGGTCTCGCGGATCGTCGAACTGATCAGCACGGCGAGCGCCACTGCCAGCGCCTGTGAAAGGATCGCGAAGTACGCTCCCTTTATTCGACGCTTGAACAGGGCGAATCCGAGCGCCCCCGCCACGATCACCGGGAGCAACACGATGGCCACCAGCGTGAACGCCTCATTGCGGAACGGCTCCCAGAATGGCGGGAGCGCGGCTAGCGGATCATAGAGGATCATGAAGACGGGAAGGCTGCCGGGTGCCGTGCTCTCCAGCGTGAGGTGCATCGCCATCGCGTAGGCACCGAGCCCGAAGAAGACCCCTTGGCCGAGGACCAGCATTCCGCCGCGCCCCCAGGCCAGTCCGATCCCCACCGCTGCGATCGCCCAGCAGCAGTACTTGCCGAGATTGTTGAGCCAGTGCATAGACAGCACGGCCGGCGCAACGACCAGGAGCAGCGCGGCGAACAGCGCAATGCCGATGACCGGAAGCCACGGTTTGAGTTTCGTCATGTCAGCCCCCGGGTGCGGACCGTGAACAGGCCCTGCGGACGGAACTGCAGGAACGCCACCAGGAGGAGAAAGGCGAGCACTTGCGCAAGGCTTCCCGTCGCCCAGTCCGCGAAGAGTGACAGTGCGATCCCGAACCCCCATGCGGCGACGACGGTGCCCTTGATCTGGCCGACACCACCGGCAACCACGACGAGGAACGCCGGGATGATGTACTGGGTGCCCATCTGAGAATTCGTGCCGCCGATCAGGGAAGCCGCAACGCCAGCCACGCCCGCCAAGCCGGAACCCACGAAGAATGTGATCCGGTCGATGTTGCGCGTCCGGATGCCGCTGGTCTCAGCAAGATCCCGATTCTGGACGGTTGCCCTGATCCGGCGTCCGAAGGACGAGTACCTGAGCCAGGCGGCGAGCGCAGCCAGGCATGCGGCGGCGAGCAGGATCGTGAACGCCTGGCGAAGCGGCCAGGCGTAGCCGAAGACGTTGATCTGCCCGTCGAGCCATCCGGGGGCCTCCACCGGCACGCCCTGTGCCGGGAAGACCTGCAGCGCGATCTGCTGGAGGATCAGTGCCACCCCGACCGTGACCAAGAGAGTGTCCAGCGGCCGTCGGTACATCCACTGGATGATGCCGATCTCGAGAAGTAGGCCGAGCAGTCCCGCGCCGACGAACGCGAGCGGCAGGGCCAACAGGATCGAGACGTCGCTCGAGGTCACGACCAGCTGAGTCATGTAGGCGATGAAAGCGCCGGCCATGATGAACTCGCCGTGGGCCATGTTGATCACCCCCATCTGGCCGAAGGTGAGGGTGAGGCCGAGCGCCGCGAGCAGCAGAAGCGCGCCCAGCGCGGTGCCGTTCAACAGCGGCGGTAAGAGTGCATCCACGTGCATTCGCTCTCTCTGCGGTCGGAAGTTTCTGGAGGCAGCTCCGGTGCGTGGGTCCCGTGCCCGGGCGGGTGCGGGACCCATGCACCGGTGGCGATCAGCCTGCGGCGGCTACCAGTGCATCGCGCACGTCCGCGGGGAACCAGTCGTACCCCTCGAGGTAGGGGTCGGGATCGATGAAGCCGTCGGACGACCAGACGATGTCGAACTGGTTGTCGGCGTTGATCCTGCCGATGTTGCCCGGCTTGGAGATGTGGTGATTCTCACCGTCCAGCGTGACGACACCCTCCGGCGCGTCGACAGTGATTCCGCCCGCTGCGGCGGCAGCGTTCACATCATCGACCTCGAAGGAATCAGCCGCCTCGACAAGTGCCTTGTAAAGGTAGAGCGAGATATAGGCGGCCTCCATCGGGTCAGAGGTCACCCCGCTGGTGTCGGGGAAGGCCTGCCACCGCTCGATGAATCCCGGGTTGTTGGGGGTGTCCATCGACTGGAAATAGTTCCACGATGCGTAGTTCCCGGTGACTTCGTGACCCATGGCCGGCGCCTCCTCCTCGGCGATCGACACCGAGATGATCGGGGTCGTCTCCGGTGTGAGCCCAGCGTCGTAGTAGGCCTTGATGAAGCCGACGTTCGACGAGCCGTTGATCGTGTTGAAGACGAAGTCCGGATCCGCCTCCACAATCTTGGACACCTGAGTGGTCCAGTCGTCCTTGTCGAGGGGCACGTACTCCTCCCCGACGATCTCGATGCCGAGTTCTGCGGCGTAGAGCTTGATGATCGCATTCGCCGTGCGCGGGAAGACATAGTCGGAGCCGGCCAGGAAGAGCGTCTTGACCCCCTGCGAGGCGAGATAGTCCATCGCCGGGAGGATTTGCTGGTTCGTGGTCGCACCGGTGTAGTAGATGTTCGGCGACGACTCGAGGCCCTCATACTGCACGGGGTAGAAGAAGAGCCCGTTGTGCTCTTCGACGACCGGCTTGACAGCCTTGCGTGAGGACGAAGTCCAGCCGCCGAAGATCGCGGCGACGCAGTCCTGGGTGAGCAACTTCTCGGTCTTCTCCGCGAAGGTCGGCCAGTCGGTCGCACCGTCTTCCTGGATGTACTCGATCTGCTTGCCGAGGATTCCGCCGTCGGCGTTGATCTCGTCCGCCGCCATGTGCAGCACGTTGGAGACCGTCTTCTCGGAGATCGCCATGCCGCCGGTGAGCGAGTTGAGGAAGCCGAGCTTGATCGTGTCGCCGGACGTGTCGATGCAGCTCTCGGCTGCTGCGGCTCCCGATTCGGTCGACGCGGGGGCGTCGCCGGCGCGAGAACCGCATCCGGCGAGCACAACAGCCGTCGCCGCCGCGAGGGCGGAAACGGCCAGCAGGCTGCGCGCCCGCCGTGTCCCGTTCATAGTCATTTGGATCTCCGTTTCTGTGTCGTGCATGTGATGTTTTGAGGTGAGGTGAGGTGAGGTGAGGTGCCCCCATGGCACGCCCGATCCAGCGGTCTGATCGGCGAATCAGTGTGGAGTGCGGGTGGGCCGGGCGGTGCGGTGGCGTCTTCGTGCCGGACGGTGCCGGGCTTCGGGTGCCGGTTTCGATCGGCGACACGAGATCGCCGACTGCTGCGGTAGTTGTCAGCATGGGGGCGTGACATTACTTTGACATTTCTCGATTGTTCCGATTCTGTTAACCGTTCGACGCGTCGCGGCGATATGTTGCCTGTAATCACGGGCCTCTTAGCGCCGAACACGGTCGGTGCTGCACCGCGGCGCCTGCCCCGAACACGCGCAATATGGCACACTTCTGACATCACCCGTCGGAGGCCCGAATGCACTTCACACCCGCCGAAACCGAGAAGCTCCTCCTCACGGTCGCTGCAATGGTTGCGCGCGATCGGCTCGAACGTGGCATCCTGCTCAACCACCCGGAGACAGTCGCTCTGCTGTCTTGCTGGGTCATCGAACAAGCTAGAGAGGGACGCGGTGTCGCCGAGCTGATGCAGGTGGGCCGCACCATCCTCACGCGTGACCAGGTGATGCCGGGGGTTCCCGAAATGCTTGCCGACGTGCAGGTCGAGGCGACCTTTCCCGATGGCCGCAAGCTCGTCACCGTCCACCACCCGATCGACTGAGGAGTCGCCGTGTCATCTGCTCCCTCGCAGGGCCCGGGCGCCTGTCGAATCCAACCAGGACGCATCGAGCTCAATGCCGATCGAAGCGAGGCCGAGCGCATCCGGCTCGTCTTTGTGAACACCGGCGACCGGCCGATCCAGATCGGTTCGCATATCCACTTGCCTGACGTGAACGCGTCCCTGGAGTTCGATCGCGCCCGCGCTCATGGGTTTCGCCTCGACATCGCCTCTGGAACGTCACAGCGCTTCGAGCCGGGCGCATCCCGGGAACTCGATGCCGTCACACTGCGCGGAGCGCGCCGGGTGCCCGGCATCCAGATCAAGACCGACGGTCAGGAGCTGCTCGATGGTCTGGCTTGACCGGGCGCGGTACGCCGCGATCTACGGCCCGACGGTCGGCGACGAGGTGCGCCTGGGCGACACAGACCTGTGGATCCAGATCGAGCGTGATCTGACCGTCGGCGGTGAGGAGGCTGTCTTCGGTGGCGGCAAGTCGATCCGCGAATCGATGGCTCAGTCGACGGCGACCCGAGCCGAGGGTGCTGTCGACACGGTGATCACGAACGCGATCATCCTGGACTGGTGGGGTATCGTCCGGGCCGACATCGGTATCCGAGACGGCCGCATCATCGGCATCGGCCACGCCGGAAACCCCGATATCAGCGACGGCATCGACATGATCATCGGGCCCTCAACCGACATCATCTCCGGCGAGGGGCGCATCGTGACCGCGGGCGCCATCGA
>NZ_WOYQ01000026.1 GCF_011620665.1 Microbacterium sp. | reverse complement strand
CCTCGACTCCCTGAAACGACTACTCCAACGAACTACCGGCGCAGGACACTAGCCTGGACACGACATGGCACATCTTCTCGGGGCTGAAAGCCTCCACCTCGAATATCCCACCAAGGTCGTCTTCGAATCCGTGACCCTCGGGGTGAACGAGGGCGATCGGATCGGCATCGTCGGGCGCAACGGCGACGGCAAGTCCTCGCTGCTCGGCCTGCTCGCGGGACGTCTCGAGCCGGACTCCGGCCGGGTCACCGTTCGCGGTGGGGTCACGATCGGGGTGCTCGAGCAGGCCGACACACTCGACGATGCCGACACGGTCAGCCATGCGGTCGTCGATGACCGTGCGGAGCACGAATGGGCCGGCGACGCCCGGACGCGTGACGTGATCGCCGGCCTGCTCGGCGAGATCCGGTGGGACGCGCCGATCGGATCGCTCTCGGGAGGGCAGCGGCGTCGCGTCGCGCTGGCCGCGTTGCTCGTCGAAGATCACGACGTGGTCATCTTGGATGAGCCGACCAACCACCTCGATGTCGAGGGGATCGCCTGGCTCGCGGAGCATCTCAGGCGACGATGGCCGGCGAACGCGGGTGGACTGCTCGTCGTGACCCACGATCGGTGGTTCCTCGACGAAGCGTGCACCCAGACGTGGGAAGTGCACGATCGGATCGTGGAGGCGTTCGAGGGCGGCTACGCCGCATACATCCTGCAGCGCGTCGAGCGCGACCGCATGGCGGCGGCAACGGAGCAGCGACGTCAGAACCTCGCCCGCAAGGAGCTGGCCTGGCTGCGGCGAGGCGCGCCGGCGCGGACCGCCAAGCCCAAGTTCCGTATCGATGCGGCCAACCAGCTCATCGAGGACGTACCCGAAATCCGTGACAAGACCCGATTGCAGTCCCTCGCCGTGTCGCGTCTCGGCAAGGACGTGGTCGACCTGCTCGATGTCTCGGTCGCCTACGGCGACAAGACCGTGCTGCGCGGCGTGGAGTGGCGGATCGCACCGGGCGAGCGCACCGGGATCCTGGGCGTCAACGGCGCGGGCAAGTCGACGCTGCTCGGGCTCATCGACGGGGACGTCCTGCCGACGTCGGGTCGGGTCAAGCGCGGCACGACGGTCAAGGTCGCCACCCTGACCCAGCGCCTCGACGAGCTCGAGGAGCACCTGAGCGACCCGGTTCGTGTGGTGATCGCGAGCCTCCGCACCAGTTACACGATCGGCTCCGGCTCCAAGGCGCGGGACGTGACGCCTGCGCAGCTGCTCGAGCAGCTCGGCTTCTCGTCCGCCCAGCTCTCGACGCCGGTGAAAGACCTCTCCGGTGGGCAGAAGCGGCGGCTGCAGCTCCTGCTCATCCTGCTCGCTCAGCCCAACCTGCTGGTGCTCGACGAACCGACGAACGACCTGGATACCGACATGCTCGCCGCGATGGAGGACCTGCTGGATTCATGGCCGGGTACCTTGATCGTCGTCTCGCACGACCGGTACTTCGTCGAGCGCGTCACGGACCAGCAGTTCGCGATCCTCGACGGGCGGCTGCGGCATCTGCCCGGTGGTGTGGATGAGTACCTGCGTCTGCGTGCCGTGCAGAACCGGACGGCCGCGCCGGTGCCGGAGTCTGCCGGGAGCAGCGCGGGCGGCTCAGAGCGTGCGCTCGCCGGCGCGGACCTCCGGGCCGCGCAGAAAGAGCTCGCCTCGGTGGAACGGCGGCTCGACAAGCTTCGGCAGCAGATCGACGCGGCACGCGCGGCGCTCGCCGATCATGATCAGGCGGACTACGTCGGCCTGGCCGGCGAAATGCAGCGCATCGGTGGACTCGAGGCGGAGGGGAACGAGCTCGAGAGCCGTTGGTATGAGCTCAGCGTCCTGCTCGAGTAGCGGCGATGCGGACGTCCGTCGTCAAGGGACAGCCACCGGAGGGAGGTCAGCCGGCGTCGCGGTGACAAGAGGCTGAACCTCCTTGCTGCCCGTCGATGCGCGCAGCGCCCAGAGAATCGAGACGACGTCCACGCCCTCCTGCATCCAGGCGCCGATGAGGGCTGGGAGCAATCCGACCGCGGCGATCATCATGAGAGTCACGCTGAGGCCGATTCCGACCCAGATGCTCTGCAGCGCGACGTTGACGGTCTCGCGACCCACGAGGAGTGCCCGCGCGACGCGGGAGATGTCGTCGCGGAGGATCACCATGTCGGCGGATTCGCTGGCTGCCGTCGATCCGCGAGCGCCCATCGCTATCCCGACATCCGCCGCGGCCAGGACCGGGGCATCGTTGATGCCGTCTCCGACCATCACGACCGGACGCTCGACGATGGATGAGACGACGCTGACTTTGTCGACGGGCAGGCAATTCGCCCGCACATCGTCGATGCCGAGGCTCGTCGCGACGTGCTCCGCCGTGGGGCGGTCGTCGCCCGTGAGCATCACGATCCGGCGGATGCCCTGAGCCCGCAGGCTGTCGACGGTTGTGCGCGAGTTCGAGCGGACCTCGTCCCGGAACACCAGCGAACCTGCGGCCGCGCCGTCGACCGCGACATAGACCGCCAGTTCGCCGCTTTCCAGCGGCGCGCGCGGGATCTCCTCTCCCGTCGTCGCGGAGATGAAGGTGCGTTTGCCCACGACCACGGTGTGGCCGTCGATGTCCGCCGTGACCCCGTTCGCGGTGGACTCTTCGGCATCCGTCGAACCAGAGAGGATCAGCCCCTTCACCGTGGCGGAGGTGACGACGGCGGCAGCCAGGATGTGGGCCGAGAACTGCTCTGCCGAGGCCGCCAGCCGCAACAGCTCGTCCGGCTCGACAGCGCCGGTCGGGAGCACCTTGACAAGGCTCGGTCGGCCCTGCGTGAGGGTGCCGGTCTTGTCGAACGCGAATGCCTGGGCGCGATGGAGTTTCTCCAGCGTGGCGCTGCTCTTGACGATCGCGCCCTCCCTCGCCGAGCGGCTCATGCCGGCCATGAAGGCCACCGGGGCGGCGATGATGAGCGGGCACGGGGTGGCGACGACCAGTACCTCAGCGAACCGAACCGGGTCACCCGAGACCAGCCACGCCGCACCCGCGATCACGAGGGCCACCGCGGTGAACGGCAACGCGATGCGGTCGGCCAGACGCACCATCGGGGAGGTACTGGCCGCCGCGGATTCGACCAGGCTGACGATCTGCTGATACTGGCTGTCCTTGGCTGCACGGGTGACTGCCAGCACGACCGCCGCCTGCCCGTTGACCCCGCCCGAGAGCACCTCCTGTCCGGCGGCCCGCTCGACGGGCAGGCTCTCGCCGGTGAGTGAGGACTCGTCGAAGACACCGAGATCGCTCACGAGGGTGCCGTCGACCGGGACGACCTCGTTGGCGCGGACCAGAACCTCGTCCCCCGGCATGATCGCCTCGATCGGCACATCCTCGGTCGACCCGTCGGCCAGGACGCGGTGCCCGAGCTGTGGGGCGCGTGCGAGCAGCGCGGTCAAGTCCCGCTTGGCGCGGTTCGCCGCATAGTCTTCCAGCGCCTCCCCGCCGGTGAGCATGAGCACGATCACGATCGCCGCCCAGTACTCGCCGACGGAGACCGACGCGACGATCGCCGTGACCGCGAGGATGTCGATTCCGAAGGTTCCGCGGCGCAGCTGTCGCACCATCGACCACGCCGACCTCGCCGCCATCAGCACAGCGAAGCCTGCCAGCAACCACGGGCTGGCGCCGCTCCACGGACTTGCGCTGAGCGCCCCAGCGGCAAGCGCGACGAGGAGCGTGGCCACCACGAAGGGGTACCTGCGAGCAGCGGAGCGGAATTGCGCCATGGCTCCGGTCTACTCGCGTTGGTCCGTCTTGGCCAGCGAGGGTAGCCACGCCTCACGGTTCTCCTGCGGATGCCGGCCCCGATTGCCGTCGATAAGGCTTGGCTCCCCTCGCTGGCGAGCACGAATCCCAGGCGGTAGACCGGAACAAAGCGTTGCACGGCTGCATCGGTCCATGGTGCGTCGCATCCCGATCCCCCTGCCGTGTCCTATCGAAGGAGTCTGCTGTGTCCTGGCTGTTCGCCGATCTTCCCCTGCATCCCCTCTTCGTCCATGCGGCGGTCGTCTCGGTGCCGATCGTGGGGCTTCTGGCCATCGCTGCCGCCTGGATCCCGCGCCTGCGCGACTGGCTCGGCATCGTCTTTCCGATCCTCGCGACCGCGGCCCTCGTCGCTGCGTTGCTCACCAAGGAGTCGGGTGAGGCTCTCGAGACCCAGGTCACCCAGACGGCCGCTGTGATGGCCCACGCCGAGATCGCGGATATCGCGGTGGTGGGCGCCTTCGTGCTGCTCGCCGGAGCGTGGGCGCAATGGGCCTGGCTTCGCTTCTTCGTCCGTCCGCGCCCGGGCCGAGCCGCGGCGAGAGTGACCGATCCCCGTCGCATCCGAACGGTGTCAGTCGCGGTCTCTGTCCTGCTCACGCTCGCCGGGCTGTTCGCGATCGTGGCCATGGTGATCGTGGGCGACACGGGCGCTCGCGCCGTCTGGCAGTAGCGGGGTTCCGCTTCAAGATACCCCTAGGGGTATGCTGGGCGCATGACAAACCGAGACACCACTCTAGCGGACCTCACTTCGACCGTCGACACGGCATCCCGGGCGGGCGCGCAGGTTGCCGCCGAGACGCAGGCCGCCGAGGTGAACGCGTGAGGATCGTCGTCGTCGGTGGGGTCGCCGGTGGGATGAGCGCCGCCGCGCGTGCGCGCCGACTCGACGAAACCGCGGAGATCATCGTGCTCGAGCGGGGAGCGCACGTGTCGTTCGCGAACTGCGGCTTGCCCTACTACGTCGGCGGCGAGATCGCCGACCGCGACGCCCTCCTGGTGCAGACGCCCGCGTCGCTGAAGGCGGCGCTCGATCTCGACGTGCGCACGGGCCACGACGTCATCGGGCTGGATGCGTCGGCCAGAACCGTCACCGTCGTCTCGGACGGCGTCGAGAGTCGCATCTCGTACGATGCGCTGATTCTCGCTCCGGGCGCGGAGGCGGCGCGCCCGCCGATCTCCGGTCTCGACTCGCCGCGGCTGCAGACGCTGCGAACGATTGAGGATGCGATCGCTCTGCGCGACCGCGTCGAGACGGGTGCACGCCGTGCGGTCGTGCTGGGAGCCGGCTTCATCGGCATCGAAGCGGCCGAAGCCCTCGCGCACCAGGGGCTGCACACGACGATCGTGGAGTTCGCCCCCCATGTCCTCCCGCCGTTCGAAGACGAGCTCGCGGCGCTCGTGACGGACGAGCTGCGTCGGATCGGCGTCGATGTGCGTCCCGGTGTCGCCGCGACGATGATCGAGTCCGGCGACGACCACGACGTCGTCGAACTCGGAGACGGATCGCGGCTGGAAGCCGATCTGGTCGTGCTGTCGGTCGGCGTGCGCCCGGACACCGCTGTGTTCGAGGCCGCCGGAGTCGCGTGCGAGCGCGGTGCCATGGTCGTCGACGATCACGGCCGTACGTCACTTCCCGACGTCTACGCCGTCGGCGATGCGACGGTGTCGACGGACGCCACCACCGGCGCCCGTCGTCCGGTTGCGCTCGCCGGCCCCGCCAACCGCGCGGGGCGCCTTGTCGCCGATGCCATCCTTCGGCCGGACACAGCGCGGCCGATTCCGCAGCCTGTGGGCACCGCGATCGTGCGAGTCGGCGGCACAACCGCAGCCCTGACCGGAGCCAACCGCGCAGCCCTCGACAGCGCGGGCATCCTCTTCCACACGCTGCACCTGCACCCCGGCCACCACGCGGGCTACTTCCCGGGCGCCGAGCAGATCCACCTGGTCATCCACGTGCAAGCGGCGGACGGCCTCATCCTGGGCGCACAGGCCGTCGGCGCCGAGGGCGTCGACAAGCGTATCGACGTCCTCGCGACGGCGATCCGCGCGCGCTGGACGGTCGACGAGCTGATCGATCTCGACCTTGCGTACGCGCCGCCCTACGGATCGGCGAAGGACCCCGTGAACATGGTCGGCATGGTGGGCGAAAACCTCATGAACGGCACCCTGTCGCTCTGGTATGCGCAGGATCTCGACGCCGTGACCGAGAGTGCGTTCATCCTCGACGTGCGCAGACCCGACGAGTTCGCGTCCGGGCACCTGCCGGACGTGCTCAATATTCCCCACACCGAGCTTCGTGCGCGGCTGGGTGAGGTCCGGGATGCATCCCAGGGACGTCCCGTCCGGGTGCTGTGTCAGTCGGGCGTGCGCTCCGCGATCGCTCACCGTGTGCTCGTCCAGGCGGGGTTCGACTCCGCGTCGTTGTCGGGAGGCATGCTGACCCTTCGAGCGGTGCTCGGCGACCGCGCGGCAGCGGTGCTCGAGGGCGGGGTGCCGGCACGTGTCTAGCGGAGCGTGCGGACGCACTCCCGCCGACCGCACGATGCGGGCCGTCCTGGCTGTCATCGCGGCGTCGTACGCCCTGAGCAACCTGGCGACGCCCTGGTCGGCGATCCCCGCGGGGATCATCGCCGTGGTGCTGGCGGTGGGCGCTGCGACGGGGTGGCGCCCGGCGGATCTGCTCCGGAGCGCGCCACCTGAACGGCAGCGCTCAGGAGTCGAAGCCGAGACTGAGCTTCCGCAGCAGCCCGGCCAGCCGCTCGCGATCGGCCCGCGGGAGCACCGACAGTAGCTCGGTCTCGGCATCGACCAGACGGGTGATGGCGGCATCCACGCGGGTGCGGCCGTCTTCCGTCATCGTGACCAGGACGCTGCGACCGTCTCCGGGATCCGCCTCACGGTGCACCAGCCGGCGACCGACGAGGCGATCGATCCGGTTGGTCATCGTGCCGCTCGAGACCAGAGTCTGCTGGAGCAGCTGCTTCGGGCTCAGCTGGAACGGTTCACCGGCACGGCGGAGCGCCGACAGCACATCCCACTCCCATGGCTCGAGGTCGCTGCGGCGAAACGCCTCGCGTCGAGCACGGTCGAGATGTCGCGAGAGCCGATCGACGCGCGAGAGGACACCGAGGGGGGCGAAGTCGAGATCGGGGCGTTGCGCTCTCCATGCGTCGACGATCCGGTCGACCTCGTCGTGCTCACTGCCCATGGCCCCATTATCGTCGATTGCCGTGCGCGCACCGGGCGAACGGCGTGGCCGTGGCAGACTGGTCGGGCGGTCTGCGCCACCGGGCAGGCTCCGCGATCCGCCGTAGTGTAATGGCAGCACGGCAGCCTTTGGAGCTGTTCGGTCTAGGTTCGAATCCTGGCGGCGGAGCATGACGCACAACACACGGGATGAGGCTCTGGCTGTCGTCATCCTCGCCGCCGGCGAGGGCACGCGGATGAAGTCGGCGCTGCCGAAGGTGCTGCATCGCATCGGCGGGCTCCCTCTCGTGGAGCATGTGCTCGACACCGCGCGGGGCCTCGCTCCGGCGCACGTTCTGGTCGTCGTGCGGCACGAGCGCGACCAGGTTGCCGAGGCCGTCCTCGGTGTCGCGCCCGAGGTGGTCATCGTCGACCAGGATGAGGTCCCCGGCACGGGACGCGCCGTCGAGGTCGCTCTCGCCGAGATCCCCGAGTTCGCCGGCGACGTGCTTGTCCTGAGCGGCGACGTGCCGCTCTTGGATGCCGGCATCCTCGCCGAACTGCTGCGCTCGCACCGCGAGGCCGTCGCCGCGGCGACTCTGCTCACCGCGGTCGTGGACGACCCGACCGGTTACGGCCGCATCCTTCGCGGCGCGAACGGAAGAGTGACGCGGATCGTCGAGCAGAGGGATGCGCTGGCCGACGAGGCCGCTGTCCGCGAGATCAACGCGGGGGTGTACGTGTTCCGGGCGCCCGAACTCCGCGGGTGCCTCAGCCGGGTCGGCGTCTCCAATGCGCAGGGCGAGAAGTACCTGACCGATGTGATCGGGCTGCTCCGCGCGGACGCGCTCGAGGTCGCGGCATCCGTCACCCCCGATGTGTCGTTGACGCTCGGAGTCAACGACCGCGTGCAGCTGTCCGAGGCCGGCCGTGCGCTGAACGCCCGGACGGTGCGGCACTGGCAGCTTCAGGGCGCCACGATACAAGACCCCGACACCACGTGGATCGACGTGACGGCGACCCTCGCACCCGATGTCACCGTGCTGCCGAACACGCACATCCTGCGTTCGACGGTCATCGCGACGGGCGCTGTGATCGGACCGGACACGACCCTCGTCGACTGCGAAGTCGGCGAACGCGCCGTCATCCGCCGGGCAGACGCGACGCTCGCCGTCTTCGGCCCTGATACGTCGGTAGGGCCCTTCGCCTACGTCCGCCCCGGCACGCAGCTGTTCGCCGCTGGCAAGATCGGCACGTTCGTCGAGACGAAGAACTCGATCATCGGCGAGGGCAGCAAGGTCCCGCACCTGTCCTATGTCGGCGACACGACGATCGGGCGCCACGTCAACCTCGGCGCCGGCGCGATCACGGCGAACTACGACGATCTCGCGAAGCACCGCACCGAGATCGGCGACGAGGTCCACACCGGCTCGCACAACGTCTTCGTCGCGCCCGTTAGGCTGGGGGAAGGCGCGAAGACAGGCGCCGGAGCGGTCATCCGCAAGGACGTCCCGGCCGGTGCGCTCGCTGTGAGCGTCGCCCCTCAGCGCAATGTCGAGGGGTGGGTCGAGGATCACCGACCGGGGACGGGTGCTGCACAGGCTGCAGCCCGCGCCCGGTCCGCACAGAAAGCGGACGATGGGGCGCAAGAATCACACGGTTGACCTGGATGTCGCGCGCGGAATCGCGCCGGGTCTGGTCGCCAAGACGAAGAAGCGGCTGGTCATCGCCAGCGGCAGCTCGCACCCCGACCTCTCCCGCGATGTCGCGGCCGAACTCGAGATGGATCTCGTCCCGACCGAGCACCGCACCTTCGCTTCGGGTGAGATCCTCACGCGCTTCGAGGTCTCGATCCGAGGTTGCGACGCGTTCCTGATCCAGTCGTTCGGCCCGCCGGTCAACGAGTGGCTGATGGAGCTGCTCATCATGCTGGATGCCGCCAAACGCGCCTCGGCGAAGCGGATCACGGTGGTGGCTCCGTACTATCCGTACTCGCGTCAGGACAAGAAGGGGCGAGGGCGCGAGCCGATCAGCGCCCGCCTCGTTGCGGATCTCCTGAAGACGGCGGGCGCGGACCGGGTCATGAGCGTCGATCTGCACGCCGCGCAGATCCAGGGCTTCTTCGACGGACCCGTCGATCACCTGTTTGCGAAGCCCGTGCTGCTGGACTACTTCCAGACGAGCCTGTCGCCCGAAGACCGCGCCAAGCTCACGGTCGTCTCGCCGGACACCGGCCGCGTGCGCGTGGCCGACCAGTGGTCAGACAGTCTGAGTGCGCCGCTCGCGATCATCCACAAGCGCCGCGACCCGAATGTCGCCAACCGGGTGACGGTCAACGAGATCGTCGGGCACGTCGACGGGAGGGTATGCCTGCTCGTGGACGACATGATCGACACGGGTGGCACGATCGTGAAGGCTGCGCAGGCGCTCAAGGCGAGCGGCGCTGAGCGGGTGATCGTGGCGGCGACGCACGCGATCTTCAGCGACCCGGCGACACAGCGCCTGCAGGACCAGTCGATCGACGAGGTCGTCGTGACCGACACCGTACCGGTGCCGCCGGAGAAGCGCTTCCCGGGGCTCACGATCCTGCCGATCGCGCCGTTGCTCGCTCGCGCCATCAGGGAAGTCTTCGAGGACGGCTCCGTCACGAGCATGTTCGACGGCGCCGCCTGAGCGGGGCGCCGCGCCCCCGAGCCTCCGCGTAGGATCGCGGCATGGCCGCATCGCCCGCACTCGTCCCCCTGACCGATGCCGATCTGACCCTCTCTCGTCCCTACGCACTCGACGTCGACGCGGTCCAGCGGGGGTTGCGCACCGGCGCCGCCGGGCTCGCACACGACGATGCCGCCGCTCGACACGCGGTCGTCGGGCCCAACCTGCTGCCGGACCCGAAGCGCACACCGGCCTGGCTGCGCTTTCTCGGACACTTCAACGACACGCTGATCTTCATCCTCCTGGGCGCCGCGGCCATCAAAGCGGTCATGGGGGACTGGCTCGACTTCTGGGTCATCATCGCCGTCGCCGTCATCAACGCCGTCATCGGCTACGTCCAGGAGGGTCGCGCCGAGAAGGCGCTCGCCGGCATCCGTGGCATGCTCTCGGCCGACGCGACCGTGAGGCGGGGTGGCGCGTGGACCACGATCGCGGCGGCAGAGCTCGTGCCCGGCGACCTGGTGCGGCTCATGCCCGGCGACAGGGTCCCCGCCGATATCCGACTGACGGCGGCGACCCAGTTGCGCATCGATGAGGCCGCGCTGACGGGTGAATCCGTACCTTCGTCGAAGAGTCTCGACCCGGTGCCGGAGGATTCCGGCGTCGGCGATCGCACATCGATGGCGTTCTCGGGAACCATCGTGTCGGCAGGCCAAGGACGCGGGATCGTCACCGGCATCGGCGCGAACACGGAAATCGGCAAGATCCAGGCGCTCGTCGGCGAGGCGGGAAGCCTCGCGACGCCGTTGACGAAGCAGCTCGATTCGTTCGGCAAGGTGCTCACCCTCGTCATCCTCGGCATGGCGATGGTCATGATGGTCATCGGCCGATATCTGCACGGGATGCCGTTCCCCGAGCTCATCTCGGCGACGATCGGCTTCGCCGTCGCCGCCATCCCCGAGGGGCTTCCGGCGCTGGTCACGATCACGCTTGCGATCGGCGTGCAGCAGATGGCGCGCCGCAATGCCATCATCCGCAAACTGCCCGCCGTCGAGGCACTCGGTTCGGTCACGACCGTGTGCTCGGACAAGACCGGCACGCTGACGAAGAACGAGATGACCGTCCGCACGATCATCACGCCGCTCGGTCGCTACGACGTCGCGGGGCTCGGCTACGACCCCGCCGGGGCGATCACCCCGGCGGGTGGCGGCGATCTCGCCGCGATTCTGGCCGTCGCCGACCTCTGCAACGACGCTCACATCACCGCCGGCGAGGAGGGGCGTTGGGCGCTCGTGGGGGAGCCGACTGAAGGGGCCCTGAAGGTCGTCGCGATGAAGGGGGGAGCGCAGCGCGAGGGCACCCGGCGCGTGGGGGTCGTGCCTTTCGACTCGGCGAACAAGTTCATGGCGACGCTCAACGAGGCCGCCGACGGCTCCCGGGCCATTCTCGTCAAGGGCGCTCCCGACCGTCTGCTGGACCGCGCGCTCACTCAGCGCGGTGCGGCCGGTGCCGAGTCACTCGATCGCCCCTTCTGGGATGAGGCGGTCGATGAGCTGAGCGCGCAGGGGCTTCGGGTCCTCGCCGCGGCCCGCAAGCCCACGCGCGCCGAGGAGATGACGATCGAAGACCTCGAAGATCTTGAGTTCCTGGGCCTCTGGGGCATCGTCGATCCGCCGCGTCCCGAGGCGATCACGGCCATCGCGGACTGCCACGCCGCCGGCATCCGGGTGAAGATGATCACGGGTGACCACGCCGGAACCGCCGTCGCGATCGGGCGTGAGATGGGGCTCATTCCGCCGGCGGACTCCGGGAACGACGTGCGTGTGCTCACCGGAGGCGAGCTGGAGGAGCTCAGTCAGGATCAGTTGAAGGCCGTCGTCCAGGATGTCGACGTCTACGCGCGCACGAGTCCCGAGCACAAGATCCGGATCGTCCGGGCACTGCAGTCGCACGGTGAAGTCGTCGCGATGACAGGTGACGGCGTCAATGACGCCCCCGCGCTCACCCGCGCCGACATCGGCATCGCGATGGGCATCAAGGGCACCGAGGCGACGAAGGAGGCCGCCGAGATCGTGCTCGCCGACGACAACTTCGCAACGATCCGCAGCGCGATCGCCGAAGGGCGCCGCATCTACGACAACCTGCGCAAGTCGATCGTGTTCCTCCTTCCCACCAATGGTGCACAGTCGCTCGTGATCCTCGTGGCCGTCGTCTTCGGTCTCACGCTCCCCCTGACGCCGGTTCAGGTCCTCTGGATCAACATGGTGACGGCCGTCACCCTCTCGCTCGCGCTCGCGTATGAGCCCGCGGAGCGGGGAATCATGCAGCGCAAGCCGCGTGCGGCCGGTGGATCGATCATCGCGGGCCGCGAGATCGGGTTCGTTCTGCTTGTGTCGTTCCTGATCGGTGGTGCGACGCTCGCGGTCTTCGGGATCTCAGTGGCGCGCGGAGTGGACCTCGACGTCGCCCGCACCGAGTCGGTCCTGATGCTGGCGCTCGGGCAGCTGGCGTATCTGTTCAACTGCCGCTTCCTGAGCCAGTCCAGCTTCACGATGGCGGTGCTGCGCGGCAACCGAGTGGTCTGGTGGTCGGCGATCGCCCTGATCGCCCTGCAGCTCATCTACACGTACGTCCCGTTCATGAACGCCCTGTTCGGCTCGGAGCCGCTGGATCTGATCGGATGGCTGCTCCCTGTCGTGTTCTCGGTGGGGCTCTTCGCGGTCATCGAGGCGCTCAAAGCCGTGCGGCGGCGCGCCGAGTAAGAACCGCGCGGGTGGGGGCGCGCCGTCGATCGCGACGGCGGCTCGGACCTGTTCGCCCAGCGATAGTTTGGACATTGATGACTTTTGTGACTGCGCAGTGGAACCGACTGCTCGCTATCGTCGGCCGTCTGTCGACGTATCGCCTGGTGCTGGTCGCCCTCAGCATCCTGACCCTCCTATCGCTCGTGCTGGCACTGTTCGACCGAGTCGCGCCCTCGGCCCCGGCGCTGCTGGCGACATTCGTGGTGCTCAACGCCGTCTGCGTCGCCGTCGACGCCGTCGGCCAGCGCCTCACCCGGCGGACATGGCGTATCGAGTCCTCGCTCATCACCGCCGGCATCCTGATGTTCGTGCTCTACCCGACCGCGGAACCGACCGGGCTCATGGGCGTGGCGATCGCCGGTGCGCTCGCCTCGGGCTCCAAGTATGTCCTGGCGTGGCGGGGGCGGCACATCGTCAACCCCGCCGCTTTCGGTGCGTCGGCTCTGTCGGTCGTGACGCTCCTGAGCGGGGCCCAGGGACTCGGCGCGGCCGGCTGGTGGGTCGGTGCACCCGCGCTTGCGCTCCCGGTGATCGTGCTCGGATTCCTGGTCGTCGCCCGCGCAGGCAAACTCCGCCCGGTGGCGCTCTTCCTCGTCGTCGCGTTGTCGGTCAATCTCGCGCGCGTCGCTCTCGTCTACAACGGGGCCGGTGCCGCAGTCGACGTGGCCACGGTGATCTCGAGCGTGCTGTGGTCTTCGCCGTTCTTCTTTCTCGCCGCGTTCATGTTCTCCGAGCCGCTGACACAGCCGCCTCGCCGCTGGCAGCAGTTCGTCGTCGCGGTGGTCGTGGGCGTTCTCGCGGGGGCGCCGCTGACCCTTGGGCCGTTGGTTCTCGGTCCGGAAGCGGCCGTCGTGATCGGCAACGTCGTCGCCTTCGCGTTCGCGTATGCCACACGCGCGCGCCTGCAGCTGACGTTCGTGGGCCGTGAGTCGCTGACCCCGAGCGTCGAGGAGCTCTCGTTTCGCGCCAGCCGGAGGCTGCGGTTCGAGGCCGGACAGTATCTCGAGCTCGAGGTGCCGCACCCGCACGCTGACGCGCGGGGCACGCGCCGTGAGTTCAGCATCGTCTCGGCTCCCGAGGAGCTGCCCGTCGTGAAGATCGCCATGCGGCGCGGATCGCAATCGACCTATAAGCAGGCCCTCGCCGAGATCGAACCGGGTCGCAGGCTGTCCGTCACGGGCATCTGGGGAGACTTCGTGCTGCCCCGCAACCCCGAGACACCCGTGCTCCTGGTGGCCGCCGGCATCGGCGTGACCCCGTTCGTGTCGCAGCTTCGCCACCTGCGCTTATCGGGAGGCGCACGCGACGTCGTGTTCGTCTACGTCGCCTCGGGTGCAGAGGAACTCGCGTTCCGCCACGATCTCGAGCGAGCGGGCATCCCGGTGATCGTCTTCACCCGCGATGAGCCGACCGCCCTTCCGTCGCACTGGCGCTGGGCCGAAGGGGTGCGACTCGATGCCGAGGGCCTGCAGCGCGTGGTTCCCGATCTCGCGTCGCGGCACGCCTACATCTCGGGTCCGCCCGGCTTGATCGCGGACCTCGCGCCCGCGCTCGAGCACGCTCGTGGCTTGACGACCGACGCCTTCGCGGGGTACTGAACCACGCCGGTGGTCCGCGCCAGGACCCGTTCCGGGCTCACGGCGCGGGGGCTGCGGATGCAGGGGTCTCCGGTCGTGCGGGAAGGCGCACCTCGAACGCTGTCGCGCCCGGGACGCTCGAGACCGACAGCGTCCCATGGTGGGCAGTGGCGATCGCCTTCGCGATGGAGAGGCCGAGGCCCGTACCCCCGGTCTGGCGGGTCCGCGACGTGTCGGCGCGCGCGAAGCGCTCGAACAGCTCATCGGCGACGCCGGGATCGATCCCCGGACCGTCGTCGGCCACGCGGAGCACCGCCTCGTTCCCCTCCACCCGCACGGTCGTCGTGACACGCGTGCCGTCGGGCGTGTGCACGCGGGCGTTCGCGAGCAGATTCGCCACCACCTGGTGGAGGCGCACGGCATCTCCCGCGACGATGACGGGCTCTTCGCCCGCCTCGATGATCCACTCGTGGCCCGGGCCGGCCGCCTGCGCATCAGCGACCGAATCGACCGCGACGCGCGTGAGGTCGACCGCACCGTAGACGAGTTCCTTGCCCTCATCCAGCCGCGCCAGGAGCAGCAGATCCTCCACGAGCGTCGTCATCCGCAGGGATGCCGCCTGGATCCGCTCGAGTGCGTGCTGGGAGTGCTGAGAGCTCTCCTCAATCTGCGCCTTCGTCGCGTGCGGACCGTTGCCGAGGCTCAGAGCCCGCAGGGACAGTTCGGAGTATCCCCGGATGGCGGCGAGCGGCGTGCGCAGTTCGTGGCTCGCGTCGGCGACGAACGACCGCATCCGCTCTTCATTGCGCTGGCGCGCCGCGAGCGAGGTGTCGACGTGATCGAGCAGTGTGTTCAGCGCCGCGCCGACCCGACCGATCTCGTCGGAGTCGTCGGCCTCTGACGCTGATACGCGCTCGGTGATGGTCACATCACCCGAGTCCAGCGGCTGTGCCGCGACTCGCGCGGCGGTGTCGGCGACGGAGCGCAAGGGCTTGAGGGAGCGGCGGATCACGAGTGCGATCACGGCCGCGAGGAGCAGCAGACCGCCGCTGGTGACGAGCGCGACGGTGGTGAGGATCTGCGTCACGGTCGATGTCAGCTCGGAGGTGGGAAGGCCGAGAAGGGCGAAGTACCCGCTCGGCGTGGTCTCCATCCTGATGCGGTACTCGCCGTAGCCCGGCACGGTGACAGACCCGAGACCGGCCGGGTCGACATCCGGCACGATCTGCTCGATCTGCGACTCAGTGAGGGTCGCCACCACATCGCTCTCGGAGACGACGGCACCCGTCGTCTCACCCGACACATTCAGCACGAGCAGCGTTCCGAGTTGCTGGCGTCCGACCGACAGGACCTCTTCCGCTGTGCTCCCGGGCGTGATCCTGATCCCCGCCGCGGCGCTGGTGACTTGGGCATCGAGGTTGTCGACCATGATGGTCCGCAGGATCGCACCCGTCGCGAGTCCCACGGCGAGCACGATCAGCGCGACGAGTGAGACGACGGTGACGATCAGGCGCGTCTGGAGGGTCCATCGACGTCGTCGGCGAGGCCCCGGCGCGTCGCTCATTGAGGGGCTTTGATCATGTAGCCGACACCGCGCACCGTGTGGATGAGGGGATCACGGCCGGCGTCGATCTTCTTGCGCAGGTATGAGATGTAGAGTTCCACGACGCTCGAGCGTCCGCCGAAGTCGTAGTTCCAGACGCGGTCGAGGATCTGCGCCTTCGAGACGACGCGACGCTGATTGCGCATGAGGAAGCGCAAGAGCTCGAACTCCGTCGCGGTCAGTTCGATCCCAGCGCCGTCGCGCTCGACTTCGTGCGAGTCCTCGTTCAAAGTCAGCGGGCCGACCCGTAGGAAAGGATCGTCCCCGCCCGCCGTGGCGTTGCCGGCGCGGCGCATGAGTCCGCGCAGGCGCGCGACCACTTCTTCGAGGCTGAAGGGCTTGGTGACGTAGTCGTCACCCCCCGCGGTGAGCCCGGCGACGCGATCGGAGACGGCATCCTTCGCGGTCAGGAACAGGACGGGCACATCGTTGCCCGAGTGCCGCAGGCGCTGCAGCACCGCCATGCCGTCGAGGTCGGGCATCATGATGTCGAGGACGACGGCGTCGGGATCGAACTCGCGGGCCACGGTCAGCGCGTCGAATCCCGATCCGGCGGTGCGGACTTCCCAGCCTTCCATGCGCAGCGCCATCGACAGCAGATCGGTCAGCATCTGCTCGTCGTCCACGACGAGCACGCGCAGTGCCGATCCGTCGGGGCGGTGGAGAGCGGGCGCGGCGGCGAGAGCGGTCATGTACCCATTGTGGCGACCAATCTTTGGAGCGCCCGCGACTGAGCCTATGCAGAGGCTGTGAATCATGCGCGATGACGTCCTCGCGGCGCCCTAGTGTTGCAGCATGGCCGTCGTTCACACCGTCGTCTACGTCGACGGAAAGCCCGTGGGCGCCGAAGCGGCGCCCGTCGAAGCCCTCGCCGAGGCGCGTGCCGCGGGTGGCCTGGCCTGGATCGCGGTGACCGGAGCGACCGACGACGAGGTACGCGCGCTCGGATCCGAGCTGGGGCTGAACCGTCTCGGGGTCGTGGAGGCATTGCGCGGCCATCAGCGGTCGAAGTTCGAGAAGTACGGCGAGGACCTGTTCGTCGTGCTTCAGCCCGCCCGCTATGACGATGCGACCGAGAGCGTCCGGTGCGACGAGGTCGACGTCTTCGCCGCCGCCCATCTCGTCGTCGTGATCGCGCGCACGCCGCAGGTCGATCTGGACCAGGTGAGCGCGAGGCTGGAAAAGCATCCGGAGATCTTCTCGAACGGGGCGCTGGGAGTCGTGTGGGTGCTCACGGAGTACGTCACCCGCGGGTACCGCGTCGTTCTCGACGGCGTTGAGAACGACATCGACGAGATCGAGGAGGAGCTGTTCGGCGAGCATCCGGGCGTGTCACGGCGCATCTTCGCGCTTCAGCGCGAGGTGATCGACCTGCAGCATGCGACCGCCCCGCTCCCGGACATTCTCGATCGCCTGAGCGCGCTGTCCGCGCAGAGCGGCAGCCGCAGCGAGTCGGCGTTTCGCGAGGTGACCGATCGCGCGCGGTACGTGGAGGGTCGTGTGACCGGTTTTCGTCAGACGCTCGACAGTGCGCTCAGCATCCACGCAACGATGGTCGAGCAACGTCGCAACGAGCAGATGAAGGCGATGACCGAGACGAGCATCCAACAGAACGACCAGGTGAAGAAGATCTCGTCGTGGGCGGCCATCGGCTTTGCGCCGACGCTGATCGCCGGCATCTACGGAATGAACTTCCGTGTGCTGCCCGAGCTGGACTGGGCCTGGGGCTATCCGTTCGCGCTCGCGCTGATGGTCGCCGTCAGTGCGGGCCTCTACTTCGTGTTCAAGAAGAACGACTGGCTGTAGCCCGCAGGCTCAGTGGGTGTCCTCGGCTGCGACCTCGGTCCGGTCGCCGGACCACAGGGTATGGAACGCGCCGGGCGCGTCGGTGCGCCGATACGTGTGAGCGCCGAAGAAGTCGCGTTGTCCCTGAATGAGGGCGGCCGGCAGGCGCGTCGCCCGCAGCCCGTCATAGTACGCCAGCGACGAGCTGAACGCGGGGGCGGGGATGCCGGAGCCGGCGGCGACCTGCACGATCTCGCGCCAGGAATCCTGGGCTCGGCCCAGGGCCTCGACGAAGTAGGGTGCGCTCAGGAGGACCGGCAACTCCGGCTCGATCGCATAGGCTTCCGCGATGCGGTTCAGGAACTGCGCGCGAATGATGCAGCCGCCGCGCCAGATGCGGCTGATGGCGCCGAGGTCGAGGTCCCAGCCGTACTGGGCGGCTCCGGCGCGGATCTCATCGAATCCCTGCGAGTACGCGACGATCTTCGACGCGTAGAGCGCGAGACGCACCTGTTCGA
>NZ_WOYQ01000010.1 GCF_011620665.1 Microbacterium sp. | reverse complement strand
GCCCAGTCGATCGGCGAGCCCGGCACGCAGCTGACGATGCGTACGTTCCACACGGGTGGCTCGGCTTCCGCCGACGACATCACCCAGGGTCTGCCGCGCGTGCAGGAGCTGTTCGAGGCACGTACCCCCAAGGCTGCGTCCCCGATCGCCGAAGCGGACGGTGTCATCAAGATCGACGAGACCGACAAGGCCAAGAAGGTCATCCTGACGCCCGACAACGGCGACGAACCGCACATCTACCCCGTGCTCAAGCGCGCGACGCTGCTGGTCGAGGACGGCCAGCGGGTCACCGTCGGACAGCCGATCCTGGTCGGCACGCTCGACCCCAAGGAGGTCATGCGTGTCATGGGCGCCCGCGAGGTGCAGAAGTACCTCGTCAACGGCGTTCAGGGCGTGTACCGCTCGCAGGGTGTGCCGATCCACGACAAGCACATCGAAGTCATCGTGCGCCAGATGCTGCGGAAGGTCACCGTGGTCGACCACGCGGACACGACGCTGCTGCCCGGCGAGCTCGTCGACTTCAAGCGCTACCAGCAGATCAACCGTGAGGCCGTGGCCGAGGGCAAGCGACCCGCGTCGGGTCGTCCGGAGCTGATGGGAATCACGAAGGCGTCGCTCGCGACCGAATCGTGGCTGTCGGCGGCGTCGTTCCAGGAGACCACGCGGGTGCTGACCGAGGCCGCCATGCAGGGCAAGAGCGATCCTCTCGTCGGCCTCAAGGAGAACGTCATCATCGGAAAGCTCATCCCCGCGGGCACCGGCCTTGCGAAGTATCGCAACGTCGTGGTCGAGGCGACCGAGGAGGCCAAGAGTGAGCGGTACCCCAACCGCATCTTCGCGTCGGACGGCGCGTACTCGGACGCCGACTTGAGCTACGTCGACTTCGACAGCTTCTCGACGGACGATTTCACGCCCGGCACCTACAACTGAGCACCAGGGAGATGGGCCCGGGATCTCGCGATCCCGGGCCCATCGCCGTGTCCGCCGCACGCGCGCCGCGGGGCGACGTAGCGTGGAGCCATGGCCCGAGTCGGCGGCAGAAATGCCTACATCGCATGGGTGGTCGGCATCGGCTGCGCGGCGACCCTCGGTGCGCTGGCGATCCTGGCGGCGCCGCTGTTGCCGGCATCCGTTTCATGGATGGGCACCGCTCTCGGCGTGCCGACGGCGCATCCCGTCGCAGTCGAGCCCGCCGATGGCGCCGGCGCCGCGCCGACCGAATGCGATCAGCTCTACGGCGAGGCGCTCTGGGCATCGCTGCGCTTCTCCGCGGGAGCCGACCTCACCTCCTCCCAGGATCCGCCGACGACGACGGCCGCGGCGCTGGTGGGCGCACTTCAACCGCAGGTGCGGGTGACGTGCTTCTGGACCGCCGCTGGTGGAACGGTTGTGACGACCCTCGCGACGGTCGTCACGGATGCCGGGGCGCTCGCCGCTTCGGCGCTCCCGGCATCCGGGTTCACCTGCGAGGCGCACGGGGAGCGTTCGCGCTGCACGCGCTCGGATGGCGACCTCACCGAGACGATCGAGGCCGGCGAGGGCCTCTGGGTGTCCACGAGTGAGAGGGGCTGGCATCCCGACGGCTATGCGTCGAGTGTCGCCGACCAGGTCTGGCGGTGAGATCGGTCCTCCGTGCGCGGTGGCGCGCGCGGGCCCGCACACTCAGCCCTCGGGCCAGAGCGAACGGATGATCGCGGTGGTGTAGCCCACGGGCGCGAGGTTGGAGAACTCCGTGTCGACGATGACGCCGTCCCGGTAGAAGAGCGTGCGTCCCTGCTCGATCGACAGCGTGTCGCTCGTCCAGGTCTTCTCGCATCGCACTCCTCCGCTGGGCTCATAGCAGGTGAAGCCGTCGTTCGCGAGGGCAAACAGCGCGTCGAGGGCCTCGCGTTCGGGGGAGTAGCCGATCACCGTCACAAGCCGAGTGGCCAGCGCGCCGGGTTCACCCCAGACGCAGACACGAGAGCTGTCGGGCCGGATGCCGCCGCCCATGCCGGGCGCGTTCAGCGGCACGTGCTCGAGTTCGGTCACAACGGTCCCGCTGAGGATCGCGCGGCAGTCGTCCGGAAGCGCGGTCGTCGAGACGGAGGGGCCGATCGGGAAAGGACTGCTCGTCGGCAGCGGAGTGGCGACAGCGGAGGTCGAGGCGCCCCCGGCGGTCTCCGTGGTCTCGGACCCGGGGAGCGCTTCGGACGGTGTCGCGACGCATCCCGCAAGAAGCAGCGCGGTCAGACCGAGAGCGGCCGTGTTGGGAAAGCCTCGATGCGCGCGCATCCCTCCACGATAGGCGCGCGTCGGCTGCGCGACGAAGAGACACACGACGGCACGCCTACGCCGCGCGCTCCGGCTCGAGCGTTACGATCGCAGTGCGGTGGCATGCGCCCCCGCGTGAGGAGCACCCGCGATGAGCGATCCCAAGTACGGCGAGCCGGTCGAGGAGACACCGACGCCGGATGCTGCGCACGGAGATGACGTGGTCGGACGCGTGAACGAGAGCCTCGCCGAGGCGGAGGCCGCGTCGCGCGATGCCGTGGATGAGTCTGTGCGCACCGCGCCGCCCGCGGCTGCGGACGAGCCAGCCGGACCGGTCGCCTCAGAGTCCGCTGGAAACCCCCTCTACCGTGGTGAGGATCTGTCGCTCGACTACGCTGCCGCGTCTCAGCCGGACGCCGCACACGAGGCACCGGCCGAGTCGCATGCCGAGGTCATCACCCCCAGCGAGCCGGTCGCGCTCGTGGCGGCTCCGACTCCGCAGCCCATCTTCGTGCAGGCTCCCGAGCCACCGCGCCCGCGCGGGAATCGCACCGCGGCGGGCCTGATCGGACTGCTCGCCGCGATCGTGTTCGGGATTCTGTACCTCGCCGCTTCGCTCGCACTTCGCGGCATCGCGGGTGTCGTGTCGGCGTCGGACGTCGGCACCGAAGCGTTGTCCGCTCTGACGGCGTGGTGGTTCTGGGTGCCGGTCGTCGTCTTCTTCATCGCCTTCTGGCTGCTCGGCGCGGTCATCAATCGCGGCCGGTGGGGCCACTGGGTGATCTTCGGCCTCCTCGTCGGTGTCGCCTCGTACGGCGGACACGTGCTGGGTCAGCTGTTTCAGGCTCCGTTCTGGTCGCTCACCGCGAGTGAGGGTGCGGACCTCGTGCAGACTCAGCTGCTGGCGCCGCTCGCGATCGCGGCTTTCGTGCTCGGTCGCGAGATCACGATCTGGTTCGGCGCTTGGGTGGCGGTGCGCGGTGCGCGCGTGACCGAGATCAACAACGAAGCACAGCGTGAGTACGAACGCACGCTCGAGGCCGGGCCGAGGCTCCACCAGTCCTGATGGACGATGCCGGCCAGGGCGTTTCACCACCGGTGGCGGTGGCCTTCGCGGTCGTCGGGTTCTTCGCGCTCGTGATCGGCGGATTCGGTGTCACGAGCTTGCTCACCGAAACCGACGTCGTCGCGGCCGGGCACAGCCAGCTGCCCGGGATCGTCGCGGTCGCGGCGGCGACCGTGGCGTTCGCGGCGACCCTGTGGGCAGGGGTGCACCGCGTGCCGCCGTCATACCGCGTCTCGCTCACCGCGGCCCTGGCGGTGCTCGTCGCGTTCGTGCTGGGGCTCGTGATCGGCGCAGCCATCGAGGGCTCCGATGTGGCAGCTGCCGTCGCGGTCGCCGGGATGTTCGCCGTGTCATGGTTTGCGCTCATCGTATTTCTCGCGGGATTCGCGGCGGCCTGGGCCGGGGTCGCACTGGTGCGCACGCGCGCATCGCGCCCGCGCTGGCCGTGGGAGCAGGACGACCCGGAGTGATCCGGCGCAAATCCGGCCCAATTCCGACCCAACTCCCTGCGCAGACCGCTCATGCGGGGCACAATGGGCCTGTGGAGCGGTCCATCGAGACACAGGTCAGCCAGGCGGTCGACGCCTGGCTGCGCTGGCTGCCCCGCTGGGAGCCCGCGACGCACCGCGGCCGGATAGCGCCGTGCCGCCGTTGCTTCGGCTCTCCGGTGCTCTCCGCCGCCGGGCTGGGGTCGGATGTCCCGCACGGAGTGCAGCACGGTCTGTCCACGCGCATCAAGACGATCATCGATCATGCCGTCGCCGGCTACACCGCGCACAACCTCCCCATGCTGCAGGCTGAGCTCGATCAGCAGGCGGCACGCAATCGGGCTCGCACCTATCGGCCCGCGGAGGGGCTCGATCCGGAATTCGAGGGCTTGCCGATGGATCCTGACCCGGTCCCGGGCGCGCCTTTCCTGTTCACGATCTCAGGTTTGGCCGATGAAGTGGATGCCGCGCTCCCCGCCTTGCCTCCGCTCAGCGCCGAGGCGAAGGCGGCGCTGCGTCAAGAGGTCGGGCTCGCCGACGACTACGCCACTCTCATCGGCCGCGATGTCTGCGGGATCCTGCTGCACCATAGGCTGCGGATTCAGGCGGCGGTCAGCCAGTATGTCGAGCCGCAGATCGCCTCGATGCTGGAGGAGCTCGCCCGCTCGCTCGATGCCCCCTTCGCTTCGCCCGCGGAGCCCCCGGGCGACGCGGACACCGACCCGACCAGCCGCCCGGGGCTGTAGCGACGCGCCGGCGCCGGCTGCTTTGTTAGCATTGCCGGGATGTGAGGACGGCCGTGCCGAGAGAACGCCGAGGGATGCCATGACGCGCAGGCTTCCGTCTGCACCGCCGCTGCTTCCCGGTTTGGACTACGTCCGCCCGCTCGGATCGGGCGGGTTCGCCGATGTCTTCCTCTATCAACAGGACATGCCCCGACGTTCGGTCGCCGTCAAAGTGCTGCCGAGCGACGAGCGCGACCCCGATCTGCTGCGCATGTTCAACGCCGAAGCGGACGTCCTCGCGAGGCTGTCCGCGCATCCGGCGATCGTGACGGTCTATCAAGCGGGAATCTCCGCCGATGGGCGGCCGTACATCGTCATGGAGTACTGCCCGGGGTCGCTGTCCCAGCGGTACCGGCTCGAACGGATGCCGGTACCGGAGGTCATGACGATCGCCGTTCGCCTCGCCGGCGCGCT
Source organism: Microbacterium sp. (assembly GCF_011620665.1). GTDB lineage: Bacteria > Actinomycetota > Actinomycetes > Actinomycetales > Microbacteriaceae > Microbacterium. The sequence continues at coordinate 13,013 of NZ_WOYQ01000010.1, read as the reverse complement.
CGAGTCGGCTCACCGCGCCGGACTCATCCACCGTGACATCAAACCGAGCAACATCCTGCTGACGACATTCGGTGCTGCCGTCCTGGCGGATTTCGGGATCTCGTCGCCGCTTCTGCGCGACTCGGCCGGGGACGTCGTCGCGATGTCGATCCCATGGACCGCGCCCGAGGTACTCGCCGAGCACACCGGCGGAACGATCGCCAGCGAAGTGTGGAGCATGGGCGCGACGATGTACTCGCTGCTGGCCGGGCACAGCCCGTTCGAACGGCTCGAGAAAGGTCAGAACACCCGCGACCTCATGCGGCGGCGCATCGCGCGCGCGACGTTGGTCCCTGTGCCGCGCACCGACGTCCCCGATGCGCTGCAGAGCGTGCTCGCGACGGCGATGGCCCGGGACCCCGACGCCCGCTATGCGTCCGCGCAGGCGTTCGGAGACGCGGTGCGCGCGGTTCAGCGTTCCGAGGGTCTCGCGCCGACGCCGCTGGAGGTGCCCGCTGAGGAGTGGCTGCCCGCATCCGAGTACATCGACTTCTCCGACACGGTCGCGCGCGGCCCCGTGCGCAGTCGCCTCGAGCACGCGGCTCGCCGTCCCCGCCCCGCTCCGGAGACGGCTGTCCGACAGCGCGACGAGGACACGAGCCTGGCCACGCCCTCGCCGCGCCGCCCGGTCGGGCCGTGGATGATAGGCGGAATCGCGGCACTTGCGCTGCTCGGCGGGGCCATCGCGGCAGCGGCCGCCGGCTGGTGGCCCTGGTGACGCGGCGCCGCACTGCCGTCGGCCTGTCCGCCGCCGCGCTTGCCATCGCGCTCGTCGCGGGCGTCAGCGTGGCCTGGCCGGGACTCGACGCACAAGAAACACCGGTGCAGAGATCCTCGGCGTGGGTGCTGCAGGCTGACGGACTCCGCTATGCACGCGTGAACAGCGTGGTCGGCGAGCTCGACACCGTCCGGGCGGTCAACAATCCGAGCCGCATCGTCGACGCCGACACGGGCGCGTACATGTTCACGGACAGCGACAGCAAAGTGATCCGGATAGACGATGCCGCGCCGGTCGATCTCGATGCCGATCGGCTGAGGGAGGCATCCTCTGCGCCGCCGGGCACGGAGGAAGTCGACAACGCGGGAGATTTCGTCGCGTACCGGACGGATGCCGGCGCCGTCTACGCGGGCCGCCTCTCGCTGGGTTCGCTCACCCGGGTCGAGCCGCGGGAGAGCCCGACCGACATGGCCGACAACGTCCCCGCCTACACCTCCGACGCGATCGCGATCGATGCGAACGGCCTGCTGATGAGCTACTCCGCCGCCGACGAGACGGTCGCTCGGGTCGATGTCACGACGGCCGAGGTGCTCGGTATCGACCCGGCACCGGTCACCTTCACGACACCGATCGTGACCGCCGCGGGGCAGGAGTGGGTGCTGGTGGACTCCGCGTCGGGGTCGTACCTGAAGCGCGGCGCAGATGCCTCCGCATCCGCCGGGACGACCGGAAGCCTCGCGGTCGCGCGCGCCGACGCCGACGCCGACGCCGTGTACATCGCCGACGAGACCGGGCTCGTCCGCATCCCTGCCGACGGCGACTCGCACGAGCGGGTCTTCGGTGACAGGACGACCGCACGAGGGACCGCCGCTCGTCCCGTCGTCCGAAAGGGGATCGTGTATGCGGCATGGCTCCCCGAGGGCGCCGGTGCGGGGACGCTCTGGAGTTCGGCGGACGGCGACGTGCCTCTCGATTACGCCGGGCTCAGCCTCGGCGCGCTGCGGCGGCCGGTCTTCACGGATGCCGGGCACACGCTGCTGCTCAATGATGCGCGTTCGGGGTGGGTGTGGACCGCCCCGAGCGGTGCGCTTCTCCCCTCCACCCAGAACTGGGATCTCGATGATCGGGTAGAGACGGCCACGCAGGTGGGCGACGATGAACCGCCGCCGGTTGTCGATCCTCGCCCGCCGGTCGCCGTCGGTGACGCGTTCGGCGTGCGCCCCGGTGCATTGGTCTCGCTTCCGGTGCTGCTCAACGACCACGATCCCAACGAGGATGTGCTGGCGATCGACCCGGCATCCGTGACGGGGCTCGACCCCGCATTCGGCACATTGACGACGACTGACGACCATCAGCGGCTCGCGGTCCGCGTCTCGGCGGACGCCCAGGGCACCGCGAATTTCAGCTACGCCGTGACCGACGGCACAACCGCCGACGGGCTGGTGTCGCTTCCCGCGACCGCGACCTTGACGGTCGCGGGCGACAGCGAGAATGCCGCGCCGGGGTGGTGCGCGGTCGAACAGTGTCAGCAGACCTGGCCTCGGCCCGACGTCGCCCGCGGTGGCACGTTGCGGCTGCCGGTCCTCGGCGACTGGGTCGACCCTGAGGGTGATCCCGTGCTGCTGCTTTCGGCCACCGATCCGTCCGGCTCAGGCCAGGTCGCCGTGACGTCCGACGGGAGCGTCGTCTACCAGCACAGCGACACGGGTGCCGAAGGCGAGCAGATCGTCTCGGTCGTCCTGACGGCCGGCGATGCGCGCGGCGCTACCACGACCAAGACGCTCGTCATCCGCGTGGCGGACGACCCGAAGCCCGCGCTGCAGTCGTTCGCGGTGCTCGACACGGCCGGTTCCCGGGTGAGTGTCGACGTCGCGCCGCACGTCACCGGAACGGCGGGCGGGATCAGCGTGACGTCAGCTCGCGTGCTCGATGATGCGGCGGCGGCGGCGACGGTCGTCGGCGGATCGACCTCCTTCGACTTCGCGGCGGCGAAGGAAGGGAGCTACCGTGTCGCGGTGACCGTGACGGCGGCCGGGCAGGAGGCCACCGGGACGGTGCGGATCACCCTGCTGCCGCCGGAGGCCCCCGCGGACCTGTCGACCGCGCCGGTCGTGGCATTCGTGCGTCCGCAAGCCGACGCCACCGTCGACGTCTTCGCTGCGGTGTCGAACCCGACCGGGCGCGTCCTGCTGCTCAGCGACGTCGTCCGCCATCCGGCCACAGGAGCGAGTATGGAGGCGGATGCCGTCGGCCAGAGCCAGCTCCGGGTTTCGGGCACGACGCCCACCGGCGAGGCGGGTGTCCTCGGAACCGTGACCTACCGGGTCAGTGACGGCACCGAGGATGCCGGTTCCGCGGTCATCGGCGAGGCGACCGTGTACCTCCTTCCGGCGACGACGGAGCAAGCGCCGATCGCGGTCGACGACAGCGTGGTCGTGCGCGTCGGATCGCAGGTCGACATCCCCGTACTCTCCAACGACGTCGCGGCGTCGGGGACGCACCCGCGCCTCGACCCCGAGTCGATCGTGTCCTCGTCGTCGGAGGTGCTCGCCTTCGCCTCCGGTGATGTGCTGCGGTATCTCGCGCCTGCCACGCCCGGGCAGTACAGCGTGCAGTACCGCGCCTTCACGACGGGGGCGCCGGCGCTCGGAGACGTGGCGACCGTGCAGGTGCGGGTCGAGGCTGACGACGCCAACCGCGACCCGCTTCCGTCCTCGCTCAGCGGCCGTGTCCTGAGCGGCTTGTCGACATCGATCGCGGTGGACGGCTTCGGGATGGACCCCGATGGCGATGTCGTCCGGCTCGCGAGCATCGTCGCCCAGCCGGCGCGCGGATCGGCCGCGATCTCGGCCGACGGCACATCGATCGTCTACACCAGCGTCGCCGGCGACACGGGCCAGGTGGAGTTCACGTACCGTGTCGTCGACGCGCTCGGCGCCGCAGGAGAGGGCCGTGTGCGCATCGGCATCCTCGGCGGCGACGCCGACCCGAGCCCTGTCACCTACACCGACTACGTGCACGTGCAGGTCGGTGCCGACAGCGTCATCCGCGTGCATCCGCTGGCCAACGATCTTGATCCGATGCAGGGGACGCTCACCCTCACGAGTGTCCGTCCCGATGTCCCCGAGGTCGCCGAGGACGGCACGTCCTCTCCCGAGTACCGGCGCCTGTCAGAGCGCATCGCTTCGGTCGCCGATGACACCGTGGCTCTCGTCGCCGGCAGCGCCCCGGCAACGATGACGTTCCTCTACGATGTCGAGTCGTCGTCGGGGAACACTGCGCGTGGCCTCATCGTGGTGCGGGTCGTCACCCAGCGCGTGCCCGACTTCCCGATCGTCGAGGACACGATCCTGGGCCCGCAGGACCGTGACGACCTCCGCGCCGGCGTCGAGGTCCTTGACGGTGCGGTGCTGTGGTCCGGCGGAGACGCGAGCACGTTGACGGTGGGGCTGTGGGGAGACCCTGAGGGAGTGCAGGTGTCGGGTTCACGCATCCGGGGTGAACTCGGTGACGAGGCGCGCCTGATCGCGTTCTCGGTCACCGGTCAGACATCTGCCGGACAGGTGACCACCTACGCGTTTCTGCGGGTCCCGGCGGCCTCCGAGGCGACCGTCTCGCTTCGACCGGGTGTGGCGCCCGTGCAGGTGGCCGAGGGGAAGGATGTCACTTTCGACGTGTCGGACTTCGTGTCGCAACCGCGCGGCAGCGTGCTCGAGGTCGGAAACCAGGTGCGCGCCTCGGGCGCGCGCGCCCAGGGGGTGTGCGCGGCGGTGTCCGGGACGACGCTGCGCTACACGGCCGGATCCGGGGCGCCCTGGACCGATGGGTGCCTCGTCTCGGCTCGCGTGGCCGGGCAGTCGACGTGGGCGGTGCTCTCGATCCCCGTCGTGGTGACGCCGATCGACCCGCAGCCGATCGTGAGCCCGGCGTCGTTCGAGATCGCGCCGGGTGACGGCCATGTCGTCGATCTCAGTACGCTCACGACGTGGCAGGGAGACCCCGAACCGATCGCCTACCGCATCGGCGGGCATGCGGCATCCTTCGACGTCACGCTTTCCGGTGAGACCCTCGCCCTGCGGGCGCACGACGACGCGTTTCCGAGCGCCGTGGAGTCCGTCTCCGTGGAAGTCACCAGCCATGCCGGCGTCACGCCGGCACGCATCACTCTTCGTGTCGGCGCGGCGCCTTCGACGCTTCCGCAGGGCGGAACGGTCCAGCAGCAGTGCAGCCAGGCATCCGGATCCTCTTGCACGATCGAGGTCATCGGCGCGCCGGGAGAGGTCAATGCGCTGCCTTCGACTCCGCTCACGCTCGTCGCGGCCTCGCCGGCGAGTGCGTGTGCGGGGGTGAGCTTCGCGGTGGCGTCGGCGACGCGCGTGGTCGCGAGCTGGACCGAGGATGCGCCGGGAGCGACCTGCGCCGCCACCTTCACGGTGCGCGATGCGCAGGGGCGCGTGAGCAGCGCCGCGCGCGACGGGCGCATCACCCTCGATCTGCGGGGATTTCCACAAGCGCCCGCGAGTGTGCGTCAGAGCGCCTACGCGGACGGCTCGCTGACCCTGCGGGTCGATCCTGGGGCGGCGGCAGCGGCCGCCCCGGCGATCACCGGATTCACCGTGCGCCAGGCGGGTCAGGTGGTCGCGACGTGCGCGCCGCAGGGACTGTGTCCCGAGATCGCGGCGCCCAACGGCGAGCGTCGCACCTACGAGGTCGTCGCCGTCAATGCGGTCGGGGCGTCCCGCGCGGCTGTGCGGACCGTTGCCTGGGCATACGAACCTCCGGCGGCGCCGACGGGCGTCTCGTCGACGCCGGTGGTCACCGCGGGCGAGGGCGGAGTCGCGGCGATAACGATCACCGGCGTGGATGCCGCCGGCACCGGCGCCCTGCAGATCTCGAGCCCGGTCGGTGACACCGTTTCGGTCGAGGTCTCGCCCCGGCAGACTTCCGTCACGGTGCGTTCGTTCCGGGTCGGTTCGAACACACCCACGACGGTGACCGTCACCCCGATCTCCCGCTTTGATGCACCACCCGGGGTCGGCGGCCCGGCGAGCGAATCGGTCACCGTCTCGGCGCACGGTATCGGCGCGCCGCTGTCGCCGACCCTCACCCTGAGCGCCGTCAACACGGGAAACGGCCGGGCGGAGGTCACCGCGGTCGGCACCGCGACCTCCGGGGGCGAGGGTTCGACGCTGCGCTACGGCATCGTCCCGGAGGGGAGGACATGCACGACCTCCGCCGGTGGTGACCGGGCCGTGTTCTCGAATCTTCCCGACGGACGCCAGTACACGTTCGTGCTGTGCGCAGAGTCGTGGCTCGACGGTGTCCGGTACGGTCGCGTGACCGCGAGCGCCGATGTGCGTGCCGCCCAGAACGGCGGGTCCCCTCGTGGCTACACCTTCGTCGTCGGACCGGCGGCGCACGTCGCGGACGGCCGCGCGACCTGGACGATCGACCAGGCACCGACGTCTCCCGAGACCCCGCCCGTGAACAATGCCGCGGTCTTCGACCGATTCCCCTCGAGCGTCTTCGACACCGACCCGGGCATCCGCGTACGGTACGAGCACACCTCCGGATGGTGGCAATCTGCGTGGGGCAGCGTCGCTCCGGCGCCGGGGAGTGCGCCCTACCAGGTGCAGGCCCGCTGGTCGCTGGGCTCCTGCACCGGTGGCGCGCTCCTTGCCCCGAGCGGGAGCTCGACCGATGGACGCGCGTCCATCACGTTCGGCGGCGACCAGATCACCTACTTCGATGCCGCTGGCGCCGTCCTGCCGACGGGTGAAGACCCGCTGCTGGTCCCTGCCGCCGCGGTCCGCGTCTCGGGCGTCGGCGTGCGCGTCGACTGGGCGGCGTGGAACCTGGAACCCGCCATTGCCGAGATGTCGGCCACCTGCACTCCCCTACCCGCCATCACCCCCTGAACCGAGGACGCACGCCATGACGATCACCACCGAAGAGGCGACCTGGTTCGCGCAGACCTTCGCGCGTCTGGCCGATAACGTCGAGCGCGCTGTGCTCGGCAAGCGGCACGTCGTGGAGCTGATCCTGACGGCGCTGCTCAGCGAGGGACACGTGCTCATCGAGGACGTCCCCGGCACGGGCAAAACCTCGCTCGCCCGGGCGATCGCGCAGTCCGTGCAGGGTACGAACACCCGTATCCAGTTCACCCCCGACCTCCTGCCCGGAGACATCACCGGAATCACCGTCTACGACCAGAAGACCGGGGAGTTCGACTTCCACGCCGGACCGATCTTCGCGACCATCGTTCTGGCCGACGAGATCAACCGGGCCAGTCCGAAGACGCAGGCGGCGCTCCTCGAGGTCATGGAGGAGGGACGTGTCACGATCGACGGCATCACCCGACCGGTGGGGCGGCCGTTCCTGGTGCTCGCGACGCAGAACCCGGTCGAGCAGGCCGGCACGTACCGCTTGCCCGAGGCGCAGTTGGATCGATTCCTGCTGCGCACGTCCCTCGGGTATCCCGACCACGCCGCCACGGTGAGCATCTTGGGGGGCGCCGCGGTGGCCACGGATGAGCTGTCGGCCATCATCACGCCGTCCGCCCTGGTGGGAATGAGCGAGCTGGCGGCCGACGTGTACGTCGACGCGCTGGTGCTCGACTACATCGCCCGCCTCGTCGACGCCACGCGCTCCGCCGAGGAGGTCCGCCTCGGGGTCAGTATCCGTGGAGCGCTTGCGCTGACACGCGCGGCGCGAGCGAACGCCGCCGCGCAAGGCCGGACGTTCGTGACCCCCGATGATGTCAAGCGCCTGGCGGTGCCGGTGTTGGCACACCGGCTGATCCTGCGCCCCGAAGCCGAGTTCGACGGGGTCACCCCCGAGGCCGTGATCGGTCAGGTCCTCCTGGACGTGACGCCGCCGAGCCGCCGGGAGGCCGTATGAGCCTGGGCGACTCCCGCCTGACGCACACCTCGGCCGCCACGGGCGGCCGCACCGAGGCCACTTCGGCGAGGTCGCGCGCGATCGTCATCGCGGCCGTGCGGGCGTCTCGCGCGTGGACGGCGCTCCGCGCGGCACTCCGCGCAACGATCGCATGGTGCGTGCGCACCGTTCGCCCCGCGGGTGCGCTCGCGATCGCCGTCTCCGCCGCCGGGCTGGTCGCCGGCGTCGCCTTCGGCTGGGTCGAGGCCGTCGTCGCCGGTGCACTTGCCACGGCGTTCTTGATCCTCAGCATCCCGTTCCTCTTCGGGACGCGCGCGTACGAGGTCGGCCTCGCCCTCGAGCACGAGCGCATCGTGGCCGGCAGCGGGGTGTCCGCCACAGTGACGGTGCGCAACACCGGGGGGCGCATCGCGCTGCCCGGACACATCGACGTCCCGGTCGGGGCGGGGCTGGTCGAGTTCGGTGTGCCGCTGCTGCGCGCGGGGCAGAACTCGCTGAGAACACTGACGATCCCTCCTCTGCCGCGCGGGATCGTACGGGTCGGGCCTGCCACGAGCGTGCGCGCGGATCCCCTCGGCCTCCTGCGTCGAGAGCACGCCTTCACGGCTGTCCACGACCTGTACGTCCACCCTCGCACTGTGACCGTGCCATCTTCGAGCGTGGGACTCATCCGCGACCTCGACGGACGTCCCACCAGGCTCCTCGTCAACGCCGACATGTCCTTCCACGCGATCAGGGAGTACGTACCCGGTGATTCGCGGCGCGAGATCCACTGGAAGTCGACGGCGAAGACCGGGCGACTCATGGTCCGCCAGTACGAGGAGTCCCGGCGCTCCCGGATGGCGGTCGTGCTGGGTCTGTCCGAGGCGGAGTACCGGTCGGACGACGAGTTCGAAATGGCCGTCAGCGCCGCCGCGTCGCTGTCATTGCGCGCCGTCAGCGACGCGCGCGACCTCGACATCGTCGTGGGTGCGGAAATCCCGCGGGTGGTCCGGGGTCGCCTTCGCGCGATCCGTCATCTCGCATCGGGCGCTCCGCGGATCGTGCTCGATGGTTTCAGCTCTGTCAGGCGTCTGAGCAGCACGATGGCCCTCAAGGACGTCTGCCGTCTCACCGCCGAAGCCGCCGACCACTTGTCGATCGCGGTCCTCGTGGTGGGCTCATCGGTGTCCTTGACGCACCTTCGTCAGGCGGCGCTGGCGTTTCCGGCGGATGCCGCCGTCGTGTGCATCGTGTGCGACGAGCGCGCGCATCCGCGGACCCAGGTCGCCGGACCGCTGACGGTGCTCACGATCGGCACGCTCGACGATCTGTCGGGACTGATGCTCCGGGGAGCGACATCGTGAAGCGCGTGAATGCTGCGCGGGTGACCGCCGGCTCGGTGTATGTCGGCACGTCGGTGCTGCTCGCTGCCGTGGCCGCCTGGCCGATCTACCGCACCGGTGCTTTCCTGGTGCTGGTGGTGACGGCCGCGCTGCTCGCTGCGGGCATCGTGGCGCTCGTCACCTGGCGAGGCTGGGGCGGGTGGGCTGCAGCGGGCGTCGTGGCCGCCGTCCTCGCGCTGACCGGGGTGCCGCTGGCGGTCCCGGGAAGCCTCGGCGGGCCGAGTGAGATGCTGCGCGGGCTCGGCGAGCTCGGCGCGGGAGTCGTGGTCGGCTGGAAGGACCTGCTGACGGTACAGCTGCCCGTGGGGTCCTATCGCAATCTTCTCGTCCCGGCGCTCGTCGTCTTCCTCGTCGGAACGACCGTCGCGCTGCGTGCGTCGTGGCGCGCTGACGCCAGAGCGATGTGGGCGGTCGCGGTGAGCATGGCGATGGTCGGGTTCGGGTTGCTGTTCGGTCGCACCGACGTCAGTGCCCCGCTCGAGGCCGGACCGCTCACCCTGCCTGCTCCCGTCGAGACCGGCCTCGGGGTTGTGTGGCTGGTGACGGGGATCCTGTGGCTGTCGTGGCGCGCTCGCGATGAGCGTGTGCGTGCTCTGAGTCGCGCCGCCGAATCGACCGGCGTGCGGACGCAGCGGATCGTACCCGCGGACACCCGCCGCGTGATGCTCGGGGTGGGGATCGTCGCAGCGTGCACCGCGGGTGTGGGGCTCACCGTGCCCGCGGCGGTGGCATCCGTCCCCCGCACCGTGCTGCGGGACGCGACCGGACCGCGCGTCGAGATCTCCCGCGAGATCAGTCCGCTCGCGTCATATCGGACCCTGTTCGCGGACGCAGCCGTGGACCAGGTGCTCTTCCAAGCGACGGGTGAGGACCCTCCGGATCGCCTGCGGCTGGCGGTGCTCGATTCGTACGACGGTGCGGTTTTCCGCACCGACGCGACGACCTCGGGGGCCCCTTTCGTCCGCGTTCCGGCGGCACGGGATGCCGGCGCCGGCGCGGTGGCGCAGGTCGAGGTCGCCGTCGGCGCGCTGGCGGGCATCTGGATGCCGTCGGCGGGCTCGCTGTCGGAGGCAGTCTTCGACGGCCCCCGTGCGGTGTCGCTTGCGGACGGCTTCTACTACAGCCCCGAGCTCTCCGCCGCCGTGCAGACAGCCACCTGGGCGCCGGGCGACAGCTACGCTGTCCGCGCAGCGCTCCTCGCACCGCCGCCGTTGGCGGGCGCGACGGCGCCCGGGGACCTCGAGAGCGCAGTGGTGGCCCCGGCGAGCCTGCGCACGTGGGTTCGGGAGCACGCTGCCGGAACCGGGGGCGCAGCTCTCGAGGGTCTGGTCGAGCTGCTCCGCACCCGTGGCTACCTCTCACACGCGCTGACCGGCGCGGACGGGGGCGCGATGTGGATGCGCGACCTCGGTGACTATCGTTTCGTCTCCAGCGCGTCGGGACACTCCCTCGCGCGCATCGACGAAATGTTCACCGCACTCGCCGAGCGCGAGGCGGATCCGCGCGCTGCAGCGACTGACAACTACGTTGCGGCGGTCGGTGACGACGAGCAGTTCGCCACCGCTGTCGCCCTCATCGCCGGCGAGCTGGGCTTTCCGGCGCGTGTCGTCGTCGGGGTGCGGCTGTCGTCGACGGATGCCGGGGTCAGTGTGTGTGCGAACGGCGCATGCCGGTCGGGAGACGTCTCGGCATGGGTCGAAGTCCGTGCTGCGACCGGCGAATGGATCCCCGTCGACGTCACGCCCCAGCATGCCCAGGCACCCGGCGACGAGGTCACCGAGCAACCGGATCCGACGATCGGCACGGCGGTGCGTCCGATCACGGTCGACGAAATCGAGCCGCCCAAACCTGCTCAGGAAGACGCGGCCGGCACGCCTGAGCCCGATCGGGTCGCTGACCTCGGCTGGGTGTGGGCGGTGCTTCGGATCGCGGCCTGGACGGCCGGGATCCTCGCGGCCGTCGTCGGGCCGTTCCTCCTCGTGATCGCGGCCAAGGCGCTTCGTCGCCGGCGCCGTCGCACGGCGCAGCGCCCCGCCGACCGGGTCGCCGGCGGGTGGGACGAGTATCTCGACGCGGCGGTGGATGCCGGGCATCGAGTGCCGGCAGCATCCACCCGCACCGAGATCGCGGCGCTGCACGGGACGCGAGCTGCCGCCACCCTGGCCGCGAGCGCCGATGAAGCGGTGTTCTCGGCCACGACGATCGATGCCCGGGATGCCGACGATTTCTGGCGGATCGTCGACGCCGAGCGACGCGCTCTCGCTCCCGGTCTCTGGGCGCGCGTGCGCGCGGCCGTATCGTTGAGATCGATCGTCCCGCCCGGGCGCCTGCCCGCACCGCTGATCGAGAGGGGGAGTCGCGTGTCCTGGACGCCGCGACGCACCACATGAGACCGATTGCCGACGAATCGCTGCTGTCGCTGCTGGGGCTCTTCGGGCTCCTCATCGGCGCGGCCGGATACCTCTGGGCGGCACTGGCGCTGTCGGCGATGTTCCGCAAGATGGGCGATGAACCCTGGAAGGGATGGGTGCCTTTCCTGAACCTCGCCACGGTTCTGACCTGGGGTGGGTTCAATCCGTGGCTCGTGTTGATCGGGCTGATCCCCTTCGCCGGTCCGATCGCGATCGCGATCCTCGTGATCATCTCGGCGCACCGCATCAACCCCGGATTCGGCTATGGGACCGCAATGACCGTGCTTGCGGCGTTCCTTTTCGTCGTGTGGGCGAGCATCCTCGGCTTCGGACCCGCCCGCTGGCTGGGGGCGCGCGCCGCGGCGTGGCGGCGCGCGGCGGTGGACCCGGTGGCACCGGCTCTCGCTTCACCGACCAAAGCCGCGCCCCTCGCCGTTGCGCCGCCGGTCCTGTCGGCACATGTCGAGGCATCGCCTGACGCGTTCGCACCCCCGCCGCCCCGCGTAGCCTCCGCGTGGGTGTGGGTCCCCCCCGACATCACCACGTCGCAGCCCGCCGAGGCAGAGCTTGCGGCCGCGCCGTCGCCGGCCGCTTCGGCACCGGCTCCCGCGAGAGAGGCGCCGGCCGAGATCTCATGGCCGTCCGAGATCGACGACGTCTCGGCCGTGTCCCCCTCGCCCTTCCCTCCGAGCGCGGCCGCGGGGCGCCGGGGGGCTGCGCCGCTCGTGCCCGAGGACGCGGAGGACGCCCAGGATGCGGAGGACGCAGAGGATGAACCGAGTGGTCCGATCGCGTTCGTCCCCGGCCGCAGGGGGAGCGCTGTGGCACCGCCCGTCGCACATCCGGTGACCCGCATGCCGGCACAGCACAGCCGAGAGCCCATCGGCGACGGAGATGACGACCTTGAACGCACACTCATCGCGCGTCGCCTGAGACGCCCCCTCTGGGAGCTCGTGCCGGCATCCGGCGTGCCGCTCCCTCTGACTTCGGACGTCGTGATTCTCGGGCGCCGTCCCGCGGCGGACCCGACGTACCCGCGCGCGCAACTCGTGTGTGTTCAGGACACCGCACGGACCGTCTCCAAGACTCATGCCCGCATCGAGCTCCGGGGCGATCGCTGGCTGATCACCGACCTCGACTCGACCAACGGCGTGCTGCTTCGCACGCTGATGGGAGAAGAGCTCGAGATCGAACCGGGTACCGAGTTGCAGGCGGGGGAGCGCTTCTACCTGGGCGATGAGGAGTTCCTGCTCCACCGCGTGGAGAACTGACTCCCGAGTCGTTTGACCGCCTCGCTGCGCACGCGTATGATCGATCGGGTGTGCGCTCATGCGCGCCCTGTGTCATGCCTCGGCGCGACGCAGGGGGCCAGTGCGCCGCATCTCGGGATCGACCTGCGAACAGGCCGCCCCCACGGCATATCCACCACCCAAACGCTCGGCACGTTCGTGCCCGGCCGGTGGATCTGTGGTGAAACCCACGCGCTGTCACCGTGCAGCATGAGAAGGAGAGAACGTGCCAACCATTCAGCAGTTGGTTCGCAAGGGTCGCTCGCCCAAG
>NZ_WOYQ01000072.1 GCF_011620665.1 Microbacterium sp. | reverse complement strand
GGGCCGAGGGTTTGAGGTTCACCGGCTACAAGTCGCTCACGGCCCTCTCGAAGGGTCAGATCCCCGGCCCCGAGGGATCGATCGGAAAGCTTTCAGCGGCCCGACTCGGCACACGCGCCGCCGACGTCGCCCTGGCCATCATGGGTGGCGACGGGATGCTGATGCACAAGGACACGGCGGACGCCGGCGTCTGGCAGATGGGCTTGTTGAGCAACCCCGCGATCCGCATAGCGGGCGGGTCGGATGAGATCCAGCGGAACATCATCGGTGATCGTGTGCTGGGTCTGCCCGGCGAACCCCGGCTGGACAAGGACATCGCGTTCAAGGACATCGTCAGCGGTTGACTTCCGGGTGCTCGCGCACCGGCGGCGCTGCTCCGAGAGCAGATCCCTTTACATCATGGGTCCCATCACAGTAGGGTCTCATCATCGGTGACTGCCCGTGCCAAAGACGACTCGGGCTTTCGTCGAGAAGATCTCGCCGCACATGGAGGTGCTGGATGAGTCGATTGGGCAGAAGCCTCGGCGGCATCGGATGACCCGCCGAGGATGAGGGTTGCGGTGTGTGCTTTTCGCACCTACCGTTAGCGATCCCGTTCCGGCACCCGCAGGCGCCGAGACGGTACCGGTCCAACGCAACGACGCGTGGGACTGCAACGGACGGAGCCCGCGCAGCGGGCGACGGAGGAGGAGCAATGAGGCTACTTGAAGGCATCCGTGTGATCGAACTGGGGGGTGGGATCGCCGGTTCTTACGCGACGAAGATGTTCGCGGACTACGGGGCCGAGGTCATCAAGATCGAACCTCCCGAGGGCGACGAGACTCGCCGGATGGCGCCGTTCATCGGAAACGAGGAGGGGATCGACCGCTCCGCGGTGTACCTGCACAACAACACCGGCAAGAAGTCCGTCGTGCTCGACCTGAACCGGGAGAGCGATCGCGAGAGCCTGAAGAAGCTCGTCGCGACGGCCGGCATCGTGGTCGAGTCGTTCAAGCCGGGAGTTCTGGCGGGATGGGGACTCGGGTACGAGGATCTGCTGGCCGTGCAGCCGACTCTCGTGCTCACCAGCATCACCCCGTTCGGACAGAACGGCCCGTACGCCGACTACGAGGGTTCGGAGCTGATCTACTACGGCATGGGCGGACCGATGCTCGGCAACGGATCCGCCGACCGCGAACCGCTCAAGCTGGGCGGCTACATGCAGGTGTATCAGACCGGCAATGTCGCGGCACTGGCAACACTGGCCGCCCATATGGTGGCGGAGGAGCAGGGCGAACCGAGCCACGTCGACATCTCCGGATTCGAAGTGGGCCTGACATCCCCTGACCGGCGCACGACCTTCCTGGTCAACTACGCCTTCAACGGCGAGAGCAGCGTTCGCGGCGACCTGCTGGGCGGCATCCTTCCCAACGGCGCGTACCCCACCGACGACGGGTACGTCCAGATCATGATCACACAGGCGTGGCTGCCGCGCATGCTCGCGACGGTCCAGGATCCCGACATGAACGCGTACTTCGGCGAGGTGGCCGCGAACCCGGCGCTGTTCCCGCGGATCGAAACCAAGGAGGCGATCGACGCCGGGATGTACCCCTGGCTGCTGTCACGCACGAAGGAGGAGGTCATGGAGCAGGCCCAGGAGCACAAGTGGCCGGTGACCTCCATCAACTCCCCCGCCGAGGTGATCCACAACAAGCACTTCGCCGCCCGCGGCTTCTTCCACACCGTGGACTATCCCGCCGTCGGTCCGGTGACGCACATGGGCGCCCCGTTCAACGTCGACGCGGGGTGGGACATCGCGCAGGCGCCGAAGCTCGGCGCCGACACCGAGGCGGTCCTCGGATCGCTGTGAACCGCGCACTGCCGACAATGATGACAAAGGAGTGATCATGGCGCACCTGCCGTTGCAAGGCGTGCGGGTCATCGACTTCACCGTGGTGTGGTCGGGCCCGTCCGTGACGATGTATCTGGGTGATCTGGGCGCGGAGGTGATCCGGGTGGACAACCCGTGGGTGTTCCCCAGCAGCACCCGCGGCCTGGTCGCCCGCCCTTCTCCACAGATGATGGCGATGATGGGCATCATGGGCGGTGCCTACCCGGACCGCGACCCCGGCGAGAGGCCGTGGGACCGGGCAGCCATGTTCAACATGCATGCGCGGGGAAAGAAGCTCGCGACGCTGGATCTGAGGAAGGAGTCGGGGCGGGAGCATTTTCTGAGCCTCGTCGAGAAGTCCGACGTGCTCGTGGAGAACAACAACATCACCGTGCTCGAGCACCTCGGGATCGACCCCGAAACCCTCCACAAACGCAATCCGAAACTGGTGATCCTGCGACTGCCCCCGCTGGGGCAGGACGGCCCCTACTCCACCTACCTCGGCCTGGGCGCGCACTTCGAAGCGCTCGCCGGCGTCACTGCGGTCCGCGGCTATGCCGACAGCGCTCCGGCGACCACCACGAGCGTGTTCCAGATGGACCCCGCCGCGGGAGCCACCGGGGCCTTCGCTGTGGTCGCGGCGCTGCGCCGCCGCGCGCAGACCGGAAAGGGCGAGGTGATCGCGCTCCCCCAGGTCGAGAACGAGATGCAGCATCTGGGTGAAATGTACCTCGACGCCGCCTCCACGGGAAATCCCAGCGCACCGATGGGCAACCGGGACCGCAACTACCTTCAAGGCGCGTACCCCGCCGCAGGCGAGGACAAGTGGGTGAGCATCACGATTCGCGGCGACGCGGACTGGGCCGAGCTGATCGCCGAGATGGGGAATCCCGCGTGGGCCGCCGATGACCGGTTCACCACGCAGGCCGGCCGGCTTGCGGCCCAGGACGAGATCGACGAGCAGATCCGGACGTGGACCTCGGGCCGCAGTCGGGAGGACACCTTCCATGCCCTCCAGTCACGGGGCGTTCCGGCCGGCCCGCTCTACAACGAGGAGGACGTGTTCAACGATCCGCACGTCGCGGCCCGCGGCATGCTCCGCGAGATCGAGTCCGCCCATGCAGGTACCTACAAGTACCCCGCGCACCACTGGCACTGGACGGGTCCCGACCTCAAGTGGGAGCCCATCAGCGGCATGGGGCTCGACAACGAGTACGTATACAAGCAGGTCGTCGGCCTGACGGATGCCGAATATCAGCAGGCCATCGATGACGGGCACATCGCCGAGGGCTACTGGAATCCGGACGGCACCTACGCGTGACACCGGTGACATGGTGAAGGCCGGGGCGTGCGCCCCGGCCTTCACCATGTCACAGCGGTCACTCCAGCGTCAGGCCGTGGTGAATCCTGCGAGGGGGTTTTCTGCGCAGGCGCTGACGGGTGGCGCTTGGATGTCTTCGCGTCGGCTGATGGTGACGCGTACCGGACTCATTCCGTCGCGGGGACGGGGTGGTGTGGTTCGGTGCGAGTGGTCGCCGGTGGGTTGAGGGATACCACCACCGGTGTCTTTGCGCTTCGCGAGTTCCTGCTCACCGTACCCCTGAACACATTCCGGGTCAGGCCCGTCGAGGGGCAGCCCGGTGAAGAACTTCGCCGCCATGCACCCGCCCTTGCAGGTATCGAAGAACTGGCAGGATGTGCAGGCACCACCGGACTGCGGTTCCCGCAACCGGGTGAACAGGTCGGAGTGACGCCACACCTGCGCGAACCCGCCCTCGTCACGGACACTGCCGGCGAGGAACTCGTCATGGATCGCGAACGGGCACGCGTACACATCACCGACCGGATCGATCAGACACACCACACGACCCGCACCACACAGGTTCAAGCCCGGGAGCGCTTCACCATACGCCGACAGGTGGAAGAACGAATCCCCCGTGAGGACCTGGTCACCATGAGCGACGAGCCAGTCGTACAGCTCACGCTGCTGCGCCTGTGTGGGGTGCAGTTCATCCCACACGTCCGCTCCGCGACCCGACGGACGCAACCGGGTCAGACGCAACTGCGCACCGTATTCGTCGGCGATCGCCTTGAACTCATCCAACTGACCGATGTTGGTGCGCGTGCACACGACCGAAAGCTTGAAGCCCTTCATCCCCGCATCACGCAGGTTCGCCATCGCGCGCAACGCGGTCTCGTACGAACGAGGCCCCCGGATCGCGTCGTTGACCTCGGCGGTCGCACCGTCGAGCGAGATCTGGACGTCGACGTAGTCGTTCGCCGCGAGAGCGGCCGCCGCATCCGGAGTGATCTTCACCCCATTGGTCGAGAACTTCACCCCCACATGGTGCGCAGTGGCGTACTCAAGCAACTCCCAGAAGTCCGGGCGCACCGTCGGCTCACCGCCACCGATGTTGACGTAGAAGACCTGCATCCGCTCCAACTCGTCGAACACGGCCTTGCACTCCGCCGTACTCAACTCGCGCGGATCACGCCGGCCGGAACTCGACAGACAGTGCACACACGACAGATTGCACGCGTACGTCAACTCCCACGTCAAGCAGATCGGCGCATCCAACCCACGCTCGAAATGATCAACCAGCCGCGCCGGACGCACCGGCGCCTCGATGGTGGCCATCAATAGACGCCGCACATGCCGTCGATCGATACTTCCTCGACGAGCGAGTCGACCTCGATGACCTCGTATGCGACGGCCGTGGAATCAGTCGATCGGGCTTGCGTATCCATGGGATGCTCCTTGCGTCAGCAGGTCGGTGTTGTCGTGCACTCTGATGTGGACGATACTAATGACACCGAGTGCCGAAGGGAAGCGTCACGGACGCGTGAGTTTCGGCCGAGCACGCGAAACGACCGCCGAGGGACGGAATCCATGACCGGTGCGCGAGAACTGATCGCACAGGTGCTCGACGACGGGTCGTTCCGCTCGTGGGACTCTGCGGCGCAGACACCGGGCGCGGACCCGGACTACGTCGCCGCTCTCGCGCGCGCGGGAGAGCGATCGGGTGCCGACGAGGCCGTGTTGACCGGGGAGGGGATGGTCGACGGACACCGCGTGGCGGTCGTCGTCGGCGAGTTCGGCTTCCTCGGCGGGTCCATCGGTGTCGCCGCGGCGGAGCGGATCATCGCCGCCTTCGACCGGGCGACCGAGCAGCGGATACCGGTGCTCGCGGCACCGATCTCCGGCGGCACCAGGATGCAGGAGGGGACGCGCGCCTTCGTGCAGATGGTGTCGATCTCGACCGCGGTGGTCAGGCACAGGGCTGCGGGCCTGCCCTACCTCGTCTATTTGCGCAATCCCACGACGGGTGGAGTCTTCGCCTCGTGGGGGTCGATGGGGCATGTGACTGTCGCCGAGCCCGGCGCGCTCATCGGATTCCTCGGCCCGAAGGTGTATCAGGCGCTCTACGGCGAGCCGTTCCCCGAGGGCGTGCAGACCGCCGAGAACCTCTACCGCCATGGTCTCATCGATGCCGTCATCGACGCGCGGCACTTGCGCTCCCTCGTCACGACGGTCCTCGGCATCCTTGCTCCGGCGTCGATGATTCCCGTATCCGCACCCCGCCCGGCGTCTGCGCCGGGCGAGATCGACGATTGGGAGATCGTCATGCGCTCGCGCGCGAGGGGCCGTCCCGGGCTGCGCACGCTTCTCCGGCGTGCGTCGGCGTCGACGATCCCGCTCAGCGGCACAGGCCGCGGCGAGTTCGATCCCACTCTGTGGCTCGCTCTCGCCTCGTTCGCCGGGCGTGGTGCCGTCGTGCTGGGCCAGGACCGTCGCGCGCAGACGCGCGAGTCTGCGCTCGGGCCCGGTGCGCTCCGCGTCGCCTCGCGTGGTGTGCGGCTCGCCGAGGATCTGGGGCTGCCGATCGTGACCGTGATCGATACGCCCGGGGCAGCGCTCTCGAAAGAGGCGGAAGAAGGCGGTCTGGCCGGAGAGATCGGCCGTACGATGGTCGCGCTCGCGGGAGCTCGCGTCCCGGTCGTCAGCGTGCTCCTCGGTCAGGGGGCCGGCGGCGGCGCGATCGCACTTCTCCCCGCCGATCGGATCATCGCGGCCGAGAACAGCTGGCTCTCGCCGCTCCCGCCCGAGGGCGCCAGCGCGATCATGCACGGGACGACGGACTTCGCGCCGGCGATCGCCCGTCAGCAGCGCATCGCGTCGTGGCACCTGTTCGAAGACGGAATCGTGGACGAAGTCGTCCCGGAACCCGCCGAGGATGCGGAGGCACTCTGCGACAGAGTCGCCGCGGCGATCGCGCGTGCGGTGGGTGAGCTCGCGTCGGCGTCGATCGATGACCTCACCGCTCGACGGGGCATGCGCTTCCGCGTGCGCTGATCGGCCAGTCCACGCGATCGCCGTGGAGTGCGGGGATCGCTCCTCGAGGCCGCGGCAGCTCACCCGGGCAGGTGGCGGTGCTTCCAGCCCGCGGCGGTGCGGGTGTACTCCACGCGGCGGCTGGGAGCGTCGGGGTGTGACACCCAGAACAGCAGGCGGTGCGGCGAGACTCCGTATCCGACCCAGTTGTCGGGCTGCACGGGATCGGGTACCCGTGCGGCATACGCCGCCCAGCGCTGCTCGCGCTCCGCGCGCGGCAGGATGGCGGTTTCCGCGTCGTTGAGCCACGCGAGCTGGCGCAGGTAGGGAGACCGGGTCTCGTACGCGCGCGATGCCTCGTCCGGAGGAGCCGCTTCGGCGGTCCCCTGCACCACCAGCTGGCGCGTGAAACCGGGCCAGAGGATCGTGAGCGACACTTTCGGATTCGCGGTCAGATCAGCGACCTTCTGGCTCGCAGAATCGGTGTGGAAGAAGAAGCGCTCTCCGTCGAATTCGCTCAGCATCACCGTCCGCCCGCGGGGGAAGCCCTCGGCATCCACCGTCGAGACGGTCATCAGCATGCGGTCTTCTCCGTCTGCCGGCAGCCACTCCTTCGCCAGGGCGGTCGGGTCGGCGGCGGGGCTGTCGGATTGCACCGGGTCGGTCGCCCGATCGATGAGCGGCACCTCGACGATGAGTCGGCCGTCGATTGATTCCACAGGTCCCCCTAGCCGAACTCGAAGCCGTCGATCTCGGTCAGCGCCTCGCTGACGAAGTCGACTCCACGCTCGAAGATCAGTCGGCCGTCGGCCGGGTTCGCGCCGGTCGCGTCGCCGATCACGCCGGTCGGTCCGAAGTCCTCGCTCGTCCAGCCGAACATGACCGGTTTGCGGTTGAATCCGATGTGCGTCATGCCCGCGATCTTCTCGGGCACGTTTCGCGGCGGCATCTCCGGAGCCACCAGGTGCGGCGCCAGGTGCATGACGATCGAGGTCTCGCCGAAGCCCGCGTGAATGCCCTGACCCCTCTCGTCGGGGCGGCCCTCTTCGCCGTCGCCCGGGATGCCCGCACCCGCCGGCATCGAGAACGAACGCAGGCCGAAGCGGCGCCGCAGCTCGCGGTTCGCCCAGCCCAGCAGCATCACGTTGCCGCCGTGTCCGTTGACGAACGCGACCGTGCGCACCGGAGTCATCGCGACCGATCGCCCCAGCTCGATCAGCTGGTCGAGCAGGGTCGTACCCTCGATCCACAGGGTGCCCGGGGCCCAGTGATGCTCGTCCGACTTGGCGTATTGGATCGTCGGCAGCAGCCAGGCCTCGATCCCGGATGCGCTCACCCGTTCCACCGCGGCCGATGCCACGGCCTCGGCGACCAGAGCGTCGGTGCGCAGCGGCAGGTGCGGACCGTGATGTTCAATCGCTCCGATGGGCACGACCGCGATCGAGCGGCCGGAGGTCGCGGCCACGAGCGAGGGGCCGGAGAGGTCGGCCCAGTTGCGCGACGCGGGGAGGAAAGGGCCGGTCATCGGATCGCGCCCTTGATCGGACCCGCGTACTCCGGATTGAGCTTGCCGGGGTTGAGCAGCCCTTCGGGGTCGGTGTTCGCCGCGAGCGCAACCGTGTCGTTCAGTCGGAAGTCCACATTCCACTGGTGCGGGTTGTGCACGCCGACGCCCAACGCGCCGAGCTGGGCGATGCCCGCGTACACCGCCTCGGGGCTCTCATACACGCCGGCCAGCATCCCGATCGGCCCGGCATGCCCCGCTTCGACGTGCAGCAGCCCGCCCGGGTAGACGGCATGCACCTCGTCGATGCGGTCGACGAGCGCGTCGCCCGACACCTCGACATGGAAGTAGACGCCCGGCTCGGACTTCTGCAGCCACTCGATCGGGTGGTTGTAGCTGAGCACCGAGATCGCCGCGGACACGCCGGGCCCCTCGCGCACGTCCTCGATGCGCCCGCCCGCGATGGAGATGATGGCGGATGCCTCGGCCACCAGCGATGCGTCGACGATCATGCGCAGCGAGCTGCGCCCGGCCGGGAAGACGTCGTCGGGCGGAAGCTGGGCCGTGATGTGCGGGGTGTCGGCCGACACCAGGCGCGGGGCCGGCCTCAGCCGGCCGAGTGTGCGCAGCACCGAGAGCGAGCCCGCGAAGTCAGGAAACGAGGCATAGAGCCCCCGCCAGTCCTGGAGCGGCTCCAGTCGCACGGTCGCCCGCGCGATGATGCCCGCGGTGCCGTAGTTGTGCACATACCCGAGCGTTTCGTCGCCCTCGACGTGCAGCAGCACCCCGCCTGAGGCCGGCGTGACGACATCGAGAGCCGCGACGAAGCCCGCGTCGTTGCTCCCGTGCGCAATCGTCCCGGTGCCCCCCGAGCCGCCGGCGAGAAATCCGCCGATGCTCGAGTGCACCGTCGACGGATAGATCCACAGCTGCTTGCCCTCGGCGCGCGCGGCCTGTTCGAGCGCATTCATAGGGGCCCCGGCATCCGCGGTGATCGTGTCGTCGTCGATCCCGACGATGGTTCGGGCGCGTGAGGTGTCGACCACGAGCCCGCCCCGCATCGGGATCGCCTGCCCGTAGTTTCCGGTGCCCTTGCCTCGCGGCGTCACGGGAACCCCGTGGTGCACGGCGAGCGCGACGGCCGCCGCGATCTGTTCAGCTGTGGTGGGGAAGGCGACGAGATCGGCGACGCCGAGGGGCAGCAGCTCCGAGATGATCGGCGACATGCGTGCGCCGTCGACGGATGCCTTCTCTCGCTGCCGCATGTCGCTGCTGACGCCGCGGGTGCCCAGCAGGTCGTTCAGGTCGGCCTCGAGCGCGGCGTAGTCGGGGTGGTTCATGTGTTTCCTCTCTTTGCCTCCGCCGCGTGGGCTTGGCGGCGCCGTGTGGGCGGGGCCGATAGCCTGCACGCATGACGGATGGGGCGGCGGGCCCGCGTGCGCGGCGGGGCGACATCGATGACTCGGTGCGGGAGCTGGGGGCACGCATCCGCGCGCTGCGCAAACGCCGGGGCATGACGCTGACGCAGGCGGCGACCGCGGCCGGGCTGTCGCACTCGTTCCTCAGTCAGGTCGAGCGCGGTCGCGAGCGGCTGAGCATGGTGTCCCTGTTCCGCGTGGCGAACGCCCTGGGTACGACGCAGCAGGACTTGCTCACGGAAGAGCCGCCCGAGCGGCCCGCGGGCAGCTACCACGTGTACCGGCAGCGGTCGGGTTCGACGGTGGATGCCGGCTCGGGCGCGGTCGCCGTGCTCGCAGCGCAGCGGGCGCGGTTTCTGCCGATGATCTTCTCGGGTGCTTTCACCGACGACGGAATGTGGTGGGAGCACGACGAGGAGGAGTTCGTCTATGTGCTCGAGGGCGAGCTGATCGTCGTGCTGGGCGACGCAGAAGTGCACCTGCAATCGGGCGATGCCACGTATTACGAGAGCGGGGTGCCGCACAAGTGGCGCACCCCGGAGGGCATGAGCTGCCGGATGCTGGTGGTCAAGGAGCAGCAGCACAATCGCTGAAGCGGATCCGCGGGCCGCGCACGGGGACTCGGCGGTCACGGGCTGCCCCCGCCGAGTTCGGCGGCGACCGTGGCGAGCGCCCGGGCATACGACTGCTCCTCGCCGTCCCGGGCGCCGCCTGCGATGACGACGCCGCGTACACCCGGAACGTCGAGCAGCGAGCGGGCATAGGACAGCGCCAGGCGGATTCCTTCGCGACGCATGTCGCGAGCGGCGAAGAGACGCTGCAGGTATCCGGTGGGGAGTGTCGCGGCGTGGAACGACGCGAGCAGCTCGGCACCGTCGCGATCGACGACGAGCGGGACGCCTGGCAGCAGGGGCGCGCGCGCACCGGCTTCGACGCAGCGCTCGACGAACCGGGCGACATCCTCGGCGTCGCCGCAGTACTGCGTGAGGCACAGGCGCCCTCCGGCGCGCTCCTTCTCGCGCACCCGCGCACCGCGCGCGGCGACCGGGGGTGCGTCGGGGGACTCCGCAAACGATGTGAGAAGTCCGAGTTTGCTCGCGAGAGGCAGCAGCGTGGTCGACTCGAGGTCGAAGACGGGCTGCGCGTCGGGGCGGTCGCCCGTGCGGGTGTGATCGCCCGTGACGCAGTGCACCCCCGCGACGCCGGTATCGCGGAGCGCCGCGAGTTCGCCCTCGAGCGCCACACGGTTGCGGTCCCGGGCATTCAGCCCGATCCACGCGCGCATGCCCGACCGTGCCATCAGCGCGGCGCGGTAGGCCGGCGGGAACTGGGTGCGCGAGTGCCCCGCGTCGCCCGACAGCACGGCATCGGTGCTGCCGCGCAGCACGTCGGCGGTGCGGGCCACGTCGCCGGAGTCCATCGCCCGGGCGGGGAATCCCGTCATGATCAGCGGTCGGCGGGCGAGGATGTCGAGGACTTCGGTGCCGGCGGCCGTACCGACAGCGGGGCCGTGCGCAGCGTCGCCGGGTCCGGTCCAGCTGATGGGAAGGGTCTCGCCGAGGAACACACATCGGCTCGGGGCCACTTCGCATGTGCCGTCGGCGTTCACCCCGCCGCACGGTCCGTAGGCCATCGTCTTGGGACACTCCGCGTGACGGGCGGGCGCTTCGCTCGAAGTCAGCACGTCTGCCGCCCGGCCAGACTGCGCGCGTGAGCGAGATGAGCGGCCTCGCGCCGGCCCGCGCCGCGCTCCCGACCCGGGGCCGCGGCAGCGGGAGGGCACCGCGGACCCGGGGGGAGACGTGTCATGTCAGTTGGGCGGTGCGCCGGTCAGTCCATCGAGATCGACGTGTCGACGAACTCGTTCGTGTACAGCGAGTCGATGTCGATCGCATCCGCATCCGTCTGGGTCAGCGAGCCCGACTCGATGAGGAACGGGACGAAGTCGTCGAGGATCGACTGCATGCGCTCGGGATCGAACTGGCCGAACACCCCCGAGGCGGGGTCGTTCTGCACGATGCCGAGCTCGACCTGCTGCTGCACCGAGAAGTCGGCGACACCCGTTGAGTACGTCCAGCCTGTGTCGTACTGCTCCACGAGATCGACGATCAGGTCGTTGGTCTCGGCGGGATCGTTCAGGTAGTCCAGCTGGGACTGCTGCATGATCGGCACGAGTTTCGCGAGGCAGTCGCTGTACTCCTCCACCGCGTCGGCGCGCACCGCCAGCGGCTCGGGGTAGATGGAGTAGCCGACATCCGAGATCAGCTGGTATCCGACCGGCTTGCCCCACTCCGGGATCTCGTTCTCGTAGATGTACGGCTCGGCCGTCGCGAACCCCTGCTGCAGGATGCTCGGGTCCGACACGAAGCGCTGCGGCGTGCCCTCGTAGCTCAGGTCGATCTGCGACTGGTCGATCATGCCCTGGGACTCGAGAAGCGCGGGAATGATGTCGCCCGATGTCACCACGGGCGCTCCGTCGGCGGCGGCCTCCTCGATCGTCTCGGCGCCATCGTGGCTCTCGGGGTCCCACATCAGGATCTGGGGGCTCCAGGTCAGCTGCGAGGTCACCGCGACGGTCGGCTGGTCGGCTGCGGCCACGATCGCGGCATCCGTGTTCACGGCACCGATGAGGATGTCGGTGTCGAGGTACATCAGTGCCGTCACGGGCTGAAAGTTCACGTTGGGTCCGCCGGGGCGCACCTCGACATCGACGCCGGTGTCCACGCCCTGTGCGACGAGGGTGCCGGTGACGGTCTTCATCTCGGTGTCGACCGTGTAATCATCGCCCACGAGGGCGTACATGGCGCCGTGCTCCGCTTCCGGCTGCCAGTCCTGCTGCATCACCACGGTGGCGGGGCAGACCTCCGACAGGTCGAGCGGGCCGCCGGCTTCGGCGGCCGGTGCGGACTCGCCCGGCGCGGCGGAGGCGTCGGTGGTGGGTTCGCTCGAGCACGCGGCGAGGCCGATGGCGAGCAGGATGGCGGCGCCGGCGGTCAAGGCGGACCGGAGGTGCACGGTCGGGGTCAGTGTCAGCAAGGGTTCCTCCAGATGTGTGATGCGGCTTGGGGCAGGACGGTCAGGTGTTCTTTCGTCCGAACAGCCGGCCGACGATGGCGCGGTCCAGAGCGGCGAAGATCGAGAAGACGAGGACCCCGAAGAGTGCCGTGAAGATGATCGCGAGGAACAGCGACTCCATGTTCAGTCGCAGCGTGTAGGTGCGCAGCAGGCCGCCGATGCCCTGCGAGCCCTGCTGGAAGAAGAAGTCGCCCACGATCGCGCCGATGACGGCGAGACCGGCGGCGTTGCGCAGACCGGTGAAGATCGCGGGGATCGCCGCGGGCAGCTGCAGCTTGGTCAGGCGCTGCCATCTGGTGGCCTTGTTGAGGGTGAACAGGTCGTGGGCACTGGCCTCGGCCGACTGCAGTCCGAAGAGCGTGTTGGAGATCATGGGGAAGACGGCGATGATGACGCAGACCGCGACGCGCGCGGGAATGCCATAGCCCATCCAGATCCCGATCAGCGGCGTCAGGGCGAGAATCGGGATCGTCTGCAGGATGACGGCGTACGGATAGAGCACGCGTTCCGCGATGCGCCACTGCGACATCAGGATGGCCCACGCCATGCCGATCGCGACGGCGAGCGTGAGCCCGATCAGCGCGACGCTGATCGTCTGACCGAGTGCGACGAGCATGGGCCCGATCACCTTCGTGTTGCCGAACGTCTCGCCGAAGACCTCGTGCGGAGGAGGAAGGAGGAATCGCCGATCCTCGCTGAGGAACAGGTAGGAGACGGCGTACCAGATCACCAGGATGCCGAGCAGCGCCAACACGATCGGCAGGGAGCGGGAACCCGCAGCTCCCGCCGCGCGCGCGAACCTCCGGGTGCCGCCGGGTGCGGGTGCGGGAGCGGGAGTGAGGGCGATGGGGGCCGCGTCGGTCACGTGTGGAGTCGGCGCGGTGAGGGTCTTCTGGCTCATGAGTTGTCCTCCAGCACCTTCGAGATGTGGCCCGCGATACGGCCGAACTCGGGGTCGTACCTCAGCTCGGGCGGTCGCGGGTACGACCACGGCAGTTCGACATCGTCGACGATGCGACCGGGCCGTCCGCTCATCACGAGCACCCGGCTGGAGAGGTACACGGCCTCCGAGATCGAATGGGTGATGAACATCGCCGCGAACGACTTGATCTGGAAGATGCGCTGCAGCTCGACCTGCATTTTGAGCCGGGTGATCTCATCCAGCGCGCCGAACGGTTCGTCGAAGAGCGCCAGTTGCGGTTCGGCCACGAGCGCGCGGGCGATCGACACGCGCATGCGCATGCCGCCGGAGAGCTGGCGCGGATGCTGCTTCTCGAAGCCGAGCAGTCCTACCAGAGTCAGGGCCTCCCGCGCGCGTTCCGCGCGTTCTCTCGGTGAGACGCCCGCAAGCTCGCCGACCAGTTCGACGTTCTTCTGCGCCGAGCGCCACTCGAGCAGGGTCGGATCCTGGAAGACGAAACTCGTCACGGCGGCATCCACCTCCAGCCGGCCGGCGCTGATGGTGTCGAGCCCCGATGCGAGGCGGAGGAGGGTGGACTTGCCACAGCCGGACGGCCCGACGACAGAGACGAACTCGCCGCGCGATACCGAGAGCGAGATGTTGGCGAGGGCCCGCGTTCCCGTGGCGAAATCCTTGGTGACGTCGTCGAGTCGCAGCGTGGACGCGGTCGAGGTGAGGGTCATATGCGCAGCTCGCTTCTCTCCCGGAGTGGGGCAGCGGTGGTGTGGGTGCTGCGGGTGGCGACGACGCGTCCGCCGCGGATGACGATTCGGTCGGGCGCGCGCTCGGCGAGGGCCTCGCCCACTGATGCGGCCCGCACCAGGACACCGTCGGCGGCGTCACCGATGGCTCCCGTCGCAGGGGGCAGACCGAGCACCTTCCTACCCGCCGCGACGACCTGCCATGCGCGTCGGGGCGGGAGGTGGCCGGCCAGCACGAGAGCAACGGCGACGTCCACCATGTCGCCGTTGCCGAGTGGGTTGAACGGATCCTGCACATTGTCTCCACCGGCGGCGAGGACGATTCCCGCGTCGAGGATGGCGGCGAGCGGCGGGAGCGCGCGGGGCATCGCGCGCGGATGGTCCCAACCCTGCAGGTAGAGGTTGGTCAGGGGGTTGGCGATGATGCTCACGTGCGCCTCGGCGGCGGCGTCGAGAGCTGCGGCCAGCCGGGCGGGGGGCTGGACGGCCAGGCTGACGCAGTGGCCCGCCGACCGGGTCATGTGCGCGGGCCAGTCGACGGTGCGTCGCGCGAGATCGATGAGGTCAAGCGACTGCGGGTCCAGCGTCTCGTCGGTGTGCAGATCGATGCCGATGCCCGCGGATTCGGCGAAGGCAGCAGCGCGATGGATCTCTCCGCGGGGGTCGTCACTCAGGTGCGGGGCGGCCCCGATCAGATCTGCGCCGAGCGCGATGGCATCGCGGATGATCGCGTCATCGGTCAGTTGCCCGTGCATCGCGACGATCTGCACATCGACGAGCCCGCGGTAATCGTCGCGGGCCTCGAGCACCGCGCGCAGCCCGCGCAGCGGATCGCCGCCCTCGTGGTAGTTCACGTGGGTGCGAACGGCAGTGACCCCGGCACGCAATGCGGCATCCAGCTGCCGGCGGGCGTGTTCGGCGATCTGCTCTTCGCGCAGTGCAGCGCCGTGCTGCTGCCAGCAGGCGACCGCGTCGTCGAGCGAACCCTCCGGTTCGCCGAACAGGCTCCACGTGTAGGCCTTGTCGATGTGGGCGTGCATGTCGGCTGCCGGCGGCAGAAGCAGCCAGCCGGCCGCGTCGATGTCGGCCGCGACGTCGGTCGCCTCGTCGGGCTCGGCGAGGCGACCGACGAGTCGCGTGGTGTGTGCAGCGCCGGTGATGACCGGGCCGGCGACGCGGCCATCGACGAAGCGGATGCCGGCGGTCGCGCCGTCGGCGAGGGTCACATCGTCCAGACGCGCGATGAGCTGCCCGGGCAGGAGATCCTGGGGGAGCGTGACGGGCATGCGGCGTGCCTTTCGCATCGGTTCGAGACCGTGGCATCCTGTTGGTCTGGCCAACAATTGATCGTGGGACACATTCAACGCGTACCGTGTTTCGCCGACGCACAGGCCGTGTTGCAGACCTGTTACGCATGCAGTCCGCCGGCGTCTGCGCCACGATCCTGGACGGGCGGTGGATGCGGGGGAGGGACAGACGGACAGTGAGCTTCTTCAGCGACGTGGAGCGCGACCTCGTGGTCGCCGCGCGCTCGGACGTCGCCGCGGGCGTCGTGATGATCGACCTGGCGTCGCCCAACGGGCGCGATCTGCCCGTGTGGACGGCCGGGTCGCACATCGACCTGATCCTGCCGGCGATCGACGGGAGCGGGCCGCTGGAGCGGCAGTACTCGCTCTGCGGCGACCCGGGCGATCGATCGAGGTGGCGGATCGCTGTGCTGCGCGAGGATGAGGGCCGTGGCGGGTCGGTGCGCGTGCACGAGCTCGTGGCGGTCGGCCAGCGCATCCGCGTGCGCGGCCCCCGCAATCACTTTCCCTTCGTGGCGGCTCCGGGCGAGCGCTGTGGATTCGTCGCCGGCGGCATCGGCATCACGCCGCTGCGGGCGATGGTCGCGGCGGCGGATGCGGCGGGCGTCGACTGGACCCTTGATTACGCGGGGCGCTCGCGCGCGACGATGGCGTTCGTCGATGAGCTCGCCACTGCTCATCCGGCGCGAGTGCGCGTGTACGCCGCAGACGAGGGTGCGCGGCTGGATGTGACGGCAGTCGCTGAGCAGTCGAGGCAAGGTGCCGCCGTGTACGCCTGCGGACCGTCGCGCCTGATCGAGGCGCTCGAGCGGGAGCTGTCCGAAGCACCCGAGGGGACCCTGCACGTCGAACGGTTCGAGGCCAAGGAGTTCGGCGAACCGGTGTGGCCCGGCCCGTTCGAGGTGGAACTCGCCCTGAGCGGCGACGTCGTCGTCGTGGATCCGGGCGAATCCGTGCTCGATGCCATTCGGGAGCAGTCGCCCGCGACGACCGTGCTCTCGAGCTGCCGGCGCGGCACGTGCGGCACGTGCGAAGCACCCGTGCTTCAGGGTGAGATCGAGCACCGCGACTCGATCTTGACGCCCTTCGAGCGCGAGGAGTCGGCCGTCATGATGGTGTGCGTCTCGCGGGCGGCGGGCCCGCGCATCGTGCTCGACCTCTGAAGACGTCGCCGGGCCGCGGCGCTGCTCGGCCGATTCAGCCTGACTCGGGCCGGTTCAGGCTGGTTCAGGCCACGAGGCGCCGCTCGAGCGCGGCGACGAGGTCGTGCTCGTCGGCGCTGACGAGCCGGTAGTCGCGCACGACGACTCTGCCGCCGATCACCACGTGTCGTGGGCGGCGCCCGGGTGCCGCCCACAGCAGTCCCGCGACCGGGTCGGCGACGCCCGCATCTGCGGCACCCGAGACATCCCACACGCACGCGTCCCCGCGTGCGCCGGGTCGAAGGTGCCCGATGTCCGTGCGCCCGAGACCGGCAGCGCTGCCGGTCGTGGCCATGCCCAGCACCGTGCGAGCCGGCAGCTGTGGGCCCACGAGCGCTGACACCTGCATCGCGAGGCGCGCATCGGCGAGCAGGTGACCGGCGTCGTTCGATCCGCCGCCCGATGTCCCGAGGCCGACGGCGACTCCGGCATCGAGGAGTCGTGCGACGGGTGCGACTCCCCACCCCATCGGCACGTCGCATCCGGGCGCGTGGGTCGCGGTGACCTCATGTTCCCCGAGCAGCGCGATCTCGGCATCCGTGACATCGCACAGATGCGCGATGGTGACGTCGGGAGCGAGCCATCCCCATTCGTCGAGCAGATCGAGCGGGCGTCGGCCGTAGCGCTCAAGGGCGACCGCCGTGTCGACCTGCTCGTTCGCCTGCGTGCGGCGGCGCAGCCCGTGTCGGCGGGCCACCTCCCCGAGCGAACGGAACGTCGCTTCGGGGTCGGAGTGCACGCCCGCGGGGCCGACCGCGACCTGCAGCATGCCGTCGGCCGTCACGCCGCCCGCGTGCCCCGCGGTGAGAAGATCCGCCACGATGGCCTCCGCGCTCGCGGCGGCCGCCTCTGCGTCATCGCGCGCCGATCCGCGGACGAAGACGATGCGCGCGCCGAGCGCCGTCGCGGCGGCGGTGACCGAGCGAGCGATGGCGACGGTGTCGGCGATCGTGTCGCCGCCGGATCGTGTCGCCGCCGGATCGGGCCAGTTCAAGTGGTGATCGGCAACGGTGGTGACGCCCGAGAGCAGCGCTTCCGCCAGGCCCACAGAGGCTGTCGCGCTGGTGAGGTCGGCATCGATGCCGACGGCTGCATATGCCGCCGCCATCGCCGGCAGCCAATCGCGCATCGCGACTCCGCGCGTGCCGGGCAGCGTGCGAAAGCCCGTCTGCAGCAGATGGTGGTGAGCGTTGACGAGGCCCGCCGTGACGATGCAGCCCGTGGCGTCGAGGGTCTCGCCGCTGGGCACGGGCTGCGCGACGGCGAGCACCGTGCCTTCGCGCCCGATGACGAGCGCGCCGTCTCGCTCGCTCTCGGCGTCGACCACGATCCGGTCGGCTCCGGTGATCGACAGCATCCCGCGGGGTGCGTCCGCACCGGTCGGAGATGGACTAATCGCGGCCACGCGCCGCGAGCTCAAGGAGTGCGACGACGTCATCGAGGCGCCGTTCGGCGGAGTCGGCGACGGGGGCGAGAAGCAGCTCGGTCACCCCGGCCGCCTCGAAGGCGGCGATTCTGCTGCGCAGCCGGTCGGGATCGCCGAGAAGGGTCACTCCCTCCACGAGCTCGTCGGGAACTGCGGCCACCGCTTCGGCGCGGCGCCCCGCGAGGTAGAGATCCTGGATCTCGGCGGCCTCGGCTTCGAAGCCGTAGCTGGAGACGACGTCGTTGTAGAAGTTCTTGCCCTTGGCTCCCA
>NZ_WOYQ01000070.1 GCF_011620665.1 Microbacterium sp. | reverse complement strand
AGGAGGGTCACCGGGTGATCTGGAAGTTGAACACCGAAGTGTCGAAGCGGTTGTAATCCTCATAGTCGATCAGGTCGTACAGATCTGCGCGATGCTGCATCTCGGGGAGCTTCGAGGACAGGTGCCCGTCGGTGATCAGCGTATCGAGTGCGCGGGATGCCGCCCCCATCGCGATCCGCAGGAGCGACACCGGCCAGATCACGATGTTCACTCCGACATCGCGAAGCTGATCGGTCGAGAACAGCTCGCTCTTTCCGAACTCGGTCATGTTGGCGAGGATCGGCACGTCGACCGCTGCCCGAATCGCGGCGAACTCCTCGAGCGAGCGCATCGCCTCGGGGAAGATCGCGTCGGCCCCGGCATCCACCAGCGCTTTGGCCCGGTCGACGGCGGATTCCAGGCCTTCGACCGCGCGGATGTCGGTGCGCGCCATGACGAGGAAGTTGGGATCGCGGCGAGCGTCCACGGCCGCGCGGATGCGCTTGATCGCGGTGTTCTCATCGACGACCGCCTTGCCGTCGAGATGCCCGCAGCGCTTCGGGTTGACCTGGTCCTCGATGTGGGTGCCGGCAAGACCGGCATCTTCGAGCGTCTGGATCGTGCGGGCGACGTTCATCGGCTCGCCGAACCCGGTGTCGGCGTCGATGATCGCGGGCAGTTCGGTCATGCGTGCGATCTGCTGGCCCCGCCCGGCGACCTCGGTGAGGGTCGTCAGCCCGATATCGGGAAGCCCGAGATCGGCGCTCAGCACCGCCCCCGAGACGTACACGCCCTCGAAGCCCTTCCGCTCGATGAGCTTCGCGCTCAGCGGGTTGAACGCGCCGGGAAAGCGCATCAGCTCGCCGCTCGCGAGGCGCTCGCGCAGAATCCGCCGCTTCTCGGCGGCCGGCGTGGTCGAGTACAGCATCAGTTCTCCCCCACGGGCCGCGCCGAAGGAAGCCCCATCAGAACAACCCCTTCGGCGCCGGGGCGGCTGCCAGAACACCCTCGCGGGCGACGATCGTCAGCTGCTGCACCTCGGGGGCGGTGAGTGCGGGCAGACGCTGAGCGAGCGCGAGGAAGCGCTCGATCTCGTCCTGGGTGAGCACGGGCTCAGCGAGCATCCGGAACTTGCGGATGTAGTCCGCACGGGCGAACGGCCGCGCCCCGAGCGGATGCGCATCGGCGACGGCGATCTCATCCTCGATCACGGTGCCGTCGGTCAGCGTGATGACCACGCGCCCGCCGAAGGCCTTCTCACCCGGATCGTCTGAGTGGTAGCGCCGCGTCCACTCGGCATCCTCCGCGGTCGTCACCCTGTGCCACAGCTCGACCGTGTCGGCTCTGCCCGCCCGCTCCGGGGCATATGAGTCGACGTGGTCCCAGCCGCCGTCCTGCAGTGCGACGGCGAAGATGTACGGGATGGAGTGGTCGAGCGTCTCGCGCGATGCCGTGGGATCGTACTTCTGCGGATCATTCGCGCCCGAGCCGATCACGTAGTGCGTGTGGTGCGAGGAGTGCAGCACGATGGACTCGACGTTCGCCGGATCCATCGCCTCAGGGTGCTCGCCGTGGAGCCGGCGGGCGAGATCGATCCACGCCTGCGCCTGATACTCGGCCGAGTGCTCCTTCGTGTACGAGTCGAGGATGCCGCGCTTGGCCTCTCCCGGGGCGGGCAGCGGCACGTCGTACGCAGCATCCGGCCCGTCGAGCATCCAGGCGATCACTCCGTCTTCGCCCTCGTAGATGGGGCTCGGCGAGGTCTCGCCGCGCATCGCACGATCGACGGCCTCGACGGCCATCTTTCCCGCGAAGGCCGGCGCGTGCGCCTTCCAGGACGAGATCGCGCCCTTGCGCGACTGACGGGTGGCGGTCGTCGTGTGCAGAGCCTGGCCGATCGCCTGGTAGATCGTCTCGGCGTCGAGCCCGAGGAGGGTGCCGATTCCGGCTGCGGCGGAGGGGCCGAGGTGGGCGACGTGGTCGATCTTGTGCTTATGCAGGCAGATGGCGCGGACGAGGTCGATCTGGATCTCGTATCCGGTCGCGATGCCGCGGACCAGCGCCGCGCCGTCGGCGCCGACGTGCTGTGCGACCGCGAGGATCGGCGGGATGTTGTCGCCGGGGTGCGAGTACTCCGCCGCGAGGAACGTGTCGTGGTAGTCGAGTTCGCGGACGGCGACGCCATTCGCCCACGCCGCCCACTCCGGCGAGGTGCGGCGCTCGAGCGCGCAGCCGAGAACGGTTGCGCCGTCGCCGCCGGACGAGACCGCGTGGTCGAGCGCCTGCTGACGCGCGGCGCTCACCGGCGCGCGCGTGAGGGATGCCGCGGCGACCGCGGCATTGTCGATGACGCGGTTGATGATCATGTCGACGACATCGGGCTCGACCTCGACAGGGTCTGCGGCGACCTCGGCGATCCGCCAGGCGAGCTGGTCTTCGCGGGCGAGATCCTCGTCGCTGCGATGGACGCGGAGGTGGTGGAGGACGGTCATGGTGCGTCACCTTTCAGTGAATCGAGGATGTTCGAGAGTGCATTGTGCAGGTGCACGTGGGTCGCGTGCGCCGCGAGTTCGCTGTCACCGGAGGCGATCGCCTCGGCGATGAGGCGGTGTTCGCCGACGGATGCCGCGAGCCGCGCGGGGTTGTCACGTGCGAGGCGCCGCACCCGCACGAGGTGGGTGCGGATGGTCCGCAGCGCCGACGTGAGATAGTCGTTCGCGATCGACGCATCCAGAAGGCTGTCGAAGCGTGCGATGAGCGCGTAGTAGGCGTCACGGTCGTCTTGCGCCCGGACGCTCGCGTGTGCGAACTCGTCGGCGAGGGCGGAGAAGACCGAGGCGTCGCCGCGCTTCGCCGCAAGCCGGGCGGCGGTCTCTTCGAGGGCACGCCGCACTTCGAAGAGTTCCCGGATGTCGGATGCCGCAATCGCGGCGACGACGGTCACCCGGGGCGACTGCTGGACGACGAGCCCGTCGGCGCCGAGCCGGCTCAGCGCCTCGCGCAACGGGGTGCGGCTGACGCCGAGGCGGGCTGCCTGCTCGACCTCGCCGAGGACGGCGCCGGGCGGGAGGGATCCGGATTGGATCTCGTCGAGGAGCGTCGCGTACGCGCGGTCGCTTGCTCGCATCGTCGCCAGTTCCACCCGCCCAGTGTATACATAATCGGCGTTGCGCGCTCATCTTTCCGCGCTCTGACGCGTGAGCGTACACAATCGCGCTGCGGCGCAGGTCACCGCGCGAGCCGGGTAGCCTTTCCGGGTGAGTGAAGAGCGCTACATCGTCGCGACCGACGGCGCCTGCAAGGGAAACCCGGGGCCCGCAGGCTGGGCCTGGGTCGGCGAAGACGGTCACTGGGCCGCCGGCTCGATCCTCGAGGGCACCAACAACATCGGCGAACTGCTCGGCCTGCTCAGGGCCATAGAAGACCACGCCGACATCTCCCACCTCGTCGTGCAGGCCGACTCGAAGTATGCGATCGACACCTACTCGAAGTGGATGGACGGCCACCGCCGGCGCGGATGGAAGACCTCGAGCGGCACCCCGGCCAAGAACGTCGAGATCCTGGAACAGCTGATCGCGGCGCGCGACGCGCGCCGGGCAGCCGGCATCCCCGATGTCGTGCTCGAACACGTGCGCGGCCACTCGGGCCACGTGCTCAACGCGTGGGCGGACGAGCGAGCGGTGCGAGCGTCGGAGCGCGCCGCCGAGGGCACCGCGAGCGCATGGTCGTCGCTCGGTTCGCAGGAGAAGCTCGACGTCACAGTGCCGCCGAACAACGGACGCTGAGCGCCGGCGGCGGCTGTGAGGAGTCAGGTGCGCTTGCGGGATGCCGCGGCGAAGGCCGCGATCCGCTCCTTCGCGTCGGGGGCGTTGGAGCGGGCCCCGATGGTACGGGCTTCGTCGGCGAGGTTCTCGGAGAAGGAGCGACCCGCCCCGACGCGCACCAGGCGCTTGGCCTGACCATAGGCCACGGTGGAGTTCTCGAGCCAGAACCGGGCGACCGCCTCGGCACGGGCGGCGAGCGCGCCGGGGGCGACGACTTCGGCCACCAGGCCCCACTCCAGCGCGGTGGCGGCGTCGAGCGTGAGGTCTTGCAGCAGCAGCTGCAGCGCGCGGCGCTGCCCGATCGCAGCCGGCAGCAGGGTCGAAGCTCCGAGATCGGGAGTGAGGCCGACGTTGGCGTACCTGCTCACGAACTTCGCCGCGTCGCTCGCGACGATGTAGTCGGCCGTGAGCATGAGACCGAGTCCGCCGCCGGCGACGGCGCCCTGGACGGCCGCGACGATCGGCTTGTCCGACAGGACGAAGGTGTGGATCCCCTCGTGCAGGATCTCCGCAGATCTCGCAAGACCGCCATCGGTCTCTCCCGCCGTGCCCATCGCGAGGACGTCACCGCCGGCGCAGAAGGCCGGGCCCGCGGCATCCAGGATCACGGCCCCCACCGATGCGTCGGAGGTGAGCTCGTACGCGATCTCACGCCACCGCATGCCCATGTCCCGGTCCACGGCGTTGAGGGATGCGGGACGGTTGAACGTGACGCGGGCGAGCCCGCCGTCGACGCTGAGGAGGATCGAATCGCCCATGAGCGCTTCCTGCTTTCTATCTGCGGACCGCCTCGACGTCTTTGAGGAGGCGGGGATTCATGCCCAGAGGGGTGTCTCGGGAACGTAGGCAAGAGCGATCGCGGCGGCATCCGGTGAAAGGTCGGCGATCGTCGCCGGCTGCCAGTGCGGAGTGCGGTCCTTGTCGACGACCTGGGCCCGAATGCCCTCGGGGAGGTCGGGCTGGGTCGCGACGAACCACAGGACCAGCGCATACTCCTGCTCGAGCACTGCGCGCAGGTCGGGCAGCTCCCGCGCGCGCCGCACCGAGGCGAGCGTCACGGCGAGGCCGGTGGGCGAGAGCATCTCGAGCTCATCAGCGGAGGCGGATGCTTCGCCTCGCTCGCGTTCGCCGAGCGCACGCGTCGCACCCGCCGCGCGCAGGCGCTCCACAATGCCGGCGACCGTGTCGGCCGCGAACGCGTCATCGATCCAGGCGCGCGCCCGCTCGAGCTTCGACGGAGCCGGGACCTCTTCGAACCGCCGCACGAGCCCGCTCAGGGTCGAAGCCGTCGCCCCCGCCCGGAGCGCATCGCGCAGCCCGTCGAGGTTCTCGGCGCGGACGAAGTGATCGGCGAAGCCGGCATAGATGGCGTCCGCGGCATCCATCGTCGCCCCGGTGAGCGCGAGATACTCGCCCAGGCGCCCCGGCGCGCGGCCGAGCAGCCACGTGCCGCCCACATCGGGGGTGAATCCGATGCGGGTCTCGGGCATCGCCAGCTGCGAGCGCTCGGTGACGATGCGGATCGCAGCGTGCCCCGCCAGCCCGACGCCCCCACCCATCGTGATGCCGTCGGCGAGCGCCACGAGCGGCTTCGGGTAGGCGGCGATCCGGGCGTTGAGCGCGTACTCGGCGCGGAAGAACCTCGCGACGTCGTCGATGCGGCCACCCGAGACGTCGCCCGCGAGGCCGCGCACGTCGCCGCCCGCGCAGAAGCCGCGGTCCCCCGCCCCGTCGATCAGGACCGCGTCGACATCGGGGTCGTGCTCCCAGGCGTCGAGCGCGCCGCGGATCCGGCCGACCATGTCATCGTCGAGCGCGTTGACGACGCGTGGCCGATTCAGCGTCAGGGATCCGAGCCCACCTCCGACGCGGACGAGCACGGGCGGTTCCGGCTGATCGGTCACGTCGGCCACGCTACCGCTCGCGGCCGGATCTGGCACCCCCCGCGTGCCCGGGGAGATATCGCGACCGGGGCTGGTCGCGGCGGTGCGAGACTGGTCGAGTGACCCTGCTCCAGCCGGCGCGCTTCCGGTCCGCCGACATCGATACGGCGCTCGACCGCGCCGCGGCCGGTGCGCGCATCGACGCGGATCACGCGGAGGCGCTGCTCCACGCGCACGGCGAGCGGTTCGAGCGTCTCGTCGCGCTCGCGGGCGAGATGCGGGATGCCGGGGGCGCGGCATCCGGTCGGCCCCGCGTCATGACGTACTCGCGCAAGGTCTTCATCCCGCTGACGACCCTATGCCGGGATCGCTGCCACTACTGCGTGTTCGTCGACACTCCGGCGCAGCTGCGCACGCTGCACAAGCCCGTCTACATGAGCGCGGACCAGGTGCTCGCGGTCGCGCGCCAGGGTGCGTCGCACGGGTGCAAAGAGGCGCTGCTCACGCTCGGCGACCGCCCCGAGGATCGCTGGCCCGAGGCTCGTGCGTGGCTCGACGCCCACGGATACTCTTCGACGCTCGACTACGTCGGCGCGATGGCGCGGCTGATCACGGAAGAGACCGGACTGCTCGCCCACCTCAACCCCGGGGTCATGACCTTCGACGAGCTGGTGGCACTGCGCCCGGCCGCGCCCTCGATGGGCATGATGCTCGAGACGACCTCACGCCGGCTCTTCGAGGAGCCCGGGCAGGTGCACTTCGGATCACCCGACAAGGATCCGGCCACCCGCCTCGGGGTGATCGAGGCCGCGGGACGCGCCCGCGTGCCGTTCACGACCGGGATCCTCGTCGGCATCGGAGAAACCCTGCGCGACCGCGCCGAGTCGCTCGCTGCGCTGCGCGACGCGCACGAGCGGCACGGGCACGTGCAGGAGATCATCGTCCAGAATTTCCGCGCCAAGCCGCGGACGCCGATGCGGGACCAGGCGGATGCCTCGCTCCACGAGTACGTCGTCGCGGTCGCGGTCGCCCGGCTCGTGATGGGGCCGCGCACGCGCATCCAGGTGCCGCCGAACCTCTCCGATCCGGAGGAGTTCGATCTGCTCGTGCGAGCCGGCGCCGACGACTGGGGCGGCGTCTCGCCCCTGACCGCCGATCACGTCAACCCCGAGCGCCCCTGGCCGCACCTGTCGGAGCTCGCCGAGCGCACCGCCGCGCTCGGGTTCGACCTCCGCGAGCGGCTGACCGCGCACCCGGAGTACGTCCTGGCTCCCGACAGCTGGCTGGATCCCGCGATGCACGCGCCGGTGGCCGCTCTCGCCGATCCGGCTTCCGGTCTCGCGCGAGTCGTCTCGTCCGCGCCCTCCTCGATCCGGTCCCCGGTCCGGGCAGCTCATGAGGGAGTGCGGGCGCTGGCCGAGACGGCGGCGACCGATCCGACGGCTCTCGACGCACCGGAGTGGGCGGCGCTGCTCGAGGCGACCGGGGACGATCTCGACGCACTGACGGCGATCGCCGACGATCTGCGGCGTTACACCGTGGGCGAAGCGGTGACCCTCGTCGTCAACCGCAACCTCACCTCGGCGGGGTTTCGCGCGGATTCCGGCGGGGCTCCGGACGAGTTCGATCTCGCCGACGCCGGCGCGATCGCCGCCGACGCGCGCGCCCTCGGCGCGACCGAGCTGTGCGTGCAGGGGATGCTGCCGGACAGCGAGGACCCGGGCGCGTATGTCGACATCGCCCGCGCGGTGAAGGCGAGCGCCCCCGGCATCCACCTGCACGCGTACCGCCCGCAGGACATCCGTGACCTCGCCGACCGCGGCGAGGTGGGGCTCGATCGCGCGCTGGAGGCGCTGCGAGGGGCCGGCGTCGACAGCATCCCGGGCACGGGGGTCAAAGTGCTGAGCGAGCGGGTGCGCGCGCTCGTCGCACCCGGTGACCTCGGCATCGACGCCTGGATCGAAACCATCACCGCCGCGCACCGGGTCGGCCTCCGCTCGACGAGCGTGCTCTTCTACGGCCACGTCGAGACCGCGCTCGAGCGCGTCGCCCATCTGCAGCTCCTGCGCGCGATCCAGTCGACCACCGGCGGATTCACCGAGTTCGTGCCGATTCCGCTGCCGGGTCCCTCCGGAGGCGTGCCGCTCGTGCGCGGCCGCTCGCCCGTCGACGAGCACCGCGCGATGGTCGCGGTCTCGCGCCTCGCCCTCAGCGGGAGCATTCCGCACGTGCAGATTCCCTGGACCCGAGTCGGGCGCGCCACGGCGGCGGTGCTCCTGCGCTCGGGGGGCGACGATCTGGGCGGCGCCCTCCTCGACGGCCGGGTGAAACCGCGCGCCGGCGTCGAGTACGGACTCGAACTGCCCGTGACCGACGCGTCGGCCATCGTCACCCGCCTCTTCCGGCCGTTCCGCCTCCGCACGACGCTCTACCGCGCGGCGGCGCTCTCCACGGCGGCGGCGCAATGAACACGACCCAGATCACCGAGGTCGCGATCATCGGGGCCGGCTTCGGCGGGCTCGCAATGGCGATCGCGCTGCGCCGGGCCGGCCGCGAGGACTTCGTCGTGCTCGAGCGCGCGGCGTCCGTCGGCGGAACCTGGCGTGAGAACACGTACCCCGGTGTCGCATGCGACGTGCCCGCGCACCTGTACGGGTTCGCGACCCACCCGAACCCGCACTGGTCGAGCACGTTCGCAGCCGGTGGCGAGATCCACGACTACCTCCGGCGAGTGGCCGACGACGAGCAGCTCGGAGACCGCCTCCGGCTCGACTGCGCGTTGCAGACCGCCGTCTGGACCGGCGCCGAGTGGCGCATCGAGACCACGACCGGAAGACTGATCGCGCGGTCGCTCGTGCTGGCCTGCGGACGGCTCACGGAACCGGCGATCCCCGATATCCCGGGCCTCGAGAGCTTTCCGGGGCCTCTCTTCCACTCCTCGCGCTGGCAGCACGAGACCGATCTCTCGGGTGCCCGCGTCGCGGTGGTCGGCACCGGCGCGAGCGCCGTGCAGCTCGTTCCCGAGCTCGCGCGGAGCGCGGCCCACGTCACGCTGTTCCAGCGCACGCCGGCGTGGATCGTGCCCCGCGGCGGCGCGGCGGCATCCGAAGCCGAACAGCAGCGCTTCGCAGCGCACCCCGACGAGCTGGCCGCGGCGCGCGCCGCGCTGTACGCCGAGGGCGAGGCCCGCTTCGCCTCTCGCTCGGGCGATGCCGAAGCCTCCGCGGCCGCCCGTGCGACCGCGCTGGCGCACCTCGAATCCCAGGTCGCCGACCCCGCCCTGCGGCGCGCGCTGACCCCCGCGTATGCGTTCGGCTGCAAGCGCGTGCTGCTCTCCGACGACTTCTACCCGACCGTCGCCTCCGCGGCCGTGACGGTCGAGGCATCCGCTCTGACGGCAGTGGACGGATCGGTGCTCGTCGCCGCCGGCGGCGCCCGGCACGCGGCCGACGCCGTCGTGCTCGCGACCGGGTTCGCCTCGACGCGGCAGCCGTACGCCGATCTCGTCACGGGCGAGAACGGTGAGACGCTTGCCGCGCACTGGGAGGCGGGCATGTCCTCGTTCGGGTCGACCGTGATCTCCGGCTTCCCCAATCTCTACGTGCTGAACGGCCCGAACGCATCGCTCGGACACACGTCCTCGGTGCTGATGATCGAGGCGCAGGCAGCCTATGCCGTGCGCTGTCTCGCGCTGGCCGAGACGACCGGCGATGCGCTGCGCGTCGACCCGGCGGCCGAGGCGGCCTACACCGACGAGATCGCGGATGCCGCGGCATCCACCCCGTGGCTCACCGGCGGTTGTCACAACTGGTACGTCGACGAGCGCTCGGGGCGGCTCGCCCTGCTGTGGCCCGGAACCGTCGACGCGTTCCGCGCGCGCCTCGCCCGCGCCGACGGCTCGGAGTTCCTGGCGCTGCCCGAGCGCCTCGAGAGGAGACTCGCATGACCCTTCCCCTGCGCGTGGGCTACAAAGCCTCGGCCGAGCAGTTCGGGCCCACCGACCTCGTCGATTTCGCGGTGCTCG
Organism: Microbacterium sp.; assembly: GCF_011620665.1. Taxonomy (GTDB): domain Bacteria; phylum Actinomycetota; class Actinomycetes; order Actinomycetales; family Microbacteriaceae; genus Microbacterium. The sequence continues at coordinate 8,512 of NZ_WOYQ01000070.1, read as the reverse complement.
CCGAAGAGGTGGGCTTCGATTCTGTCTTCGTCTCCGACCACTTCCAGCCGTGGATGCACGAGGGCGGGCATGCACCGGCCGCCCTCCCCCTGCTCGGCGCGATGGGCGCCCGCACCTCGCGGGTCATACTCGGCACATCGGTGCTGACGCCCACCTTCCGCTACCACCCCGCGGTGATCGCGCAGGCGTTCGCGACGCTGGGCGTGATGTTCCCGGGACGGATCGTGCTGGGTGTCGGCACCGGCGAGGCCCTGAACGAAGTGACCCTGGGACTGGACTGGCCCGAGGCACCCGAACGGTTTCAGCGGCTGAAGGAGTCGATTGCGCTGATCGAGGAGCTCTGGGCGGGCGAGCGGGTCACGTTCGACGGAGCGTACTACTCGGTGAAGGATGCCACGGTCTACGACCGCCCCACGGCGAAGGTGCCGATCTACATCGGCGCCGCCGGGCCTGCGGCCACCCGGCTCGCGGGACGCATCGCCGACGGCTTCATCACGACGAGCGGCAAAGCGCCTTCGCTCTACACAGACACGCTGCTGCCCGCTCTCGCAGAGGGCCTCCAGCTGGCCGGGCGACCCGACGACTCGATCGACACCCTGATCGAAGTCAAGGTGTCGTACCACCGCGATCTCGACACCGCCCTCGAGAACACCCGCTTCTGGGCGCCGCTCGCACTCAGCGCCGACGAGAAGATGGCCGTCCACGACCCTCTCGAGATGCAGCGGCGAGCGGCTGAGCTGCCGATCGAGCGCGTCGCGTCGCGGTTCATCGTGTCGACCGACCCCGACGAGCACGTGGAGAGGATCGCATCCTACGTCTCGCTCGGCTTCCGCCACATCGTGCTCCATGACCCCGGACACGACCAGGCGGCGTTCCTCCGGCGCTGCGGTGACGAAATCCTCCCGCGCCTGCGGGCAAGGTGTGCCGAGTGACAGTGCCCCGAAGCGATCGCGCGCGAGCGGAGTGGATCGTGGTCGTGCCCGTCAAGGCCCCCTCCCGGGCCAAATCGCGACTCGACCTCGCGGGCGTCGACCGCGCGGCCCTCGCGCGGGCGATCGCGCTCGACACGCTCGCGGCCGCGAGCGCGTGTCCGCTGGTCGCGCAGGTCGTCGTGGTGAGCGATGACCCGGTTCTGGCGCGCGATTCCGCGACGATCTCGGCATTGCGATTCGTGCCGGAAGGCGAGGCACACGGTCTGAACGGGGCGATCGCCGCCGGCATGGGCGCGGTGGATCCGGACGGCAGGCTCTCGCGCGCCGCGCTTCTGGGCGACCTCCCGGCCCTGCGACCCGGCGACCTCGCTGAGGCCCTCCGGGCGGCGGCATCGGTGCGTCGCGCCGTCGTGGCCGACGCCGAGGGCACCGGCTCGACGCTCGTCACCGCAAGACCGGGTGCGCCGTGGTCGTCGGCTTTCGGCGACGATTCGCTCGCGCGGCACGTCGCCCTCGGCTGCGAACCGCTCGCCATCCCGCTGTCCTCGACCCTGCGCCGAGACGTCGACGATGCCGCGCACTTCGACGCCGCGCGCCGGCTCGGGCTCGGGGTCCACACGGTGGCCCTGCTCGCGCCGCGCGGCTGAGAAATCTGCCCGGCCCCGCCGTGTCAGACGCCGGCGGCCGCGAACGCCGCCTCGACCATCTCGGCCGTCGCCGAGGCATCCGTCATCCACAGCGGCGCAACGGCCGATCGGATGCCGAGCCTCTCGATCGCGGTCGACGAAGCCGCGTCCTCGCTGGCGATGAGCCACGCATCCAGCAGGCCGCCATCTGTGCGAGAGCCGAAATGCCCCGCCACGCCGACGCACGAGGTCTCGACGCCGATCGCGGTGAGGCAGACGTCCGCCATTCCCCGCACGACTCGGCCGCCGATGATGCCTGACACCCCGACGACCCGGGCCCGGGTCGACCGAACGGCTTCGGCCAGCTCCGGCACGGCGAGGATCGGCCCGAGCGACACGACGGGGTTCGACGGCGCGAGGAGTACGACATCGGCCGCGGCGATCGCATCGACCGCTCCGGGCGCGGGCGCGGCCGCCGCGATGCCGGGGTTCTCGAACGCGACGGGCGCGATGGTCGCTCGATGACGCGTCCACCACTCTTGGAAGTGCATCCGTGACCCGTCCCCGAACAGCACCCGGGTGTCCACCTCGTCATCGGTCATGGGCAGCAGTGTCGCGCCGAGTGGCCAGCGCGCCGACAGTCGCGAGAGCACCTGACTCGGCGTGAGACCCTCTCGCAGCCACCCCGTGCGTGCGAGATGCGTGCCGAGGTCGAGATCGCCGAGAGTGAACCACGGCCAGCCGGCACCCCATGCCTGCAGCTCTTCGTTGACACGCTCGGTGTCTCCGGCCCGCCCCCACCCGCGCACGGTGTCGCTCTGACCCGCGAGGGCATACAGGATCGAGTCGACGTCGGGCTGCAGCCGGACGCCGGAGAGCCAGAGGTCATCGCCGGTGTTGGCGATGACGGTTGCCTGCGGGGCGTGGCGGCGGCGCAGCGCCTCGCGCACACCCAGCGTGAACTTCGCCCCGCCGACACCGCCCGCGAGCACGACAACCCGGGGGCCGGGAGACGACACCACCGCCTACGGCTCGACTCGCGGGATCGCGCCGGTGCGCGGCGCGAACTCATCGATCGCGTGCGGAAGCGCGAAGCGACCGACGGCATCGATCAGCGCATCGACCGTCTGCGTCTCGGCGGCGATCTCGATCGAGACCCCCGCCCTCCTCGCATCGGTCGCGGCGCGCGGGCCGATCACGGCGACGAGGGTCGCGGCGGGCAGAACCGGAAACTGCAGGCGCACCTGCTCAGCGACGGATTCCGAGGTGACGAGGATCGCGTTGATGCGCCCCGACCCCACGTCGTGAGCGACTCGGTCGGCAGACGGCACTCCGATCGTGCGGTAGGCCACGACGCTGCGCACCCGGTGGCCGGCGTGAGAGAGCAAGCTCGCGAGCACCGGCTTGGCGATCTCGCCGCGGAGCGTGAGGATGTCGCGCGGCTCGGGTTCGAGCGCGATCATCTGCTCTGCCAGCCCCGCGGCCGAGTTGTCCCGCTCGGCTATGAGATCGACCCGGTAGCCGGCGGCCTGCAGCGCCGCCGCCGTCGTCTCGCCGACCGCGGCGACCTTCGTCGCCGGCGGGATCGTCGCGCGGTAGGCCTGGAGCACGTCGACGGTGGTCGCGCTGGTGACCGTCAGCCAGTCGAAGGCACCCGCTTCGAGCTCCGCGAGCGCCTGATCGAGTGAGGCCTTATCGCTCGTGGGCGCGAAGTCGATGAGGGGCGAAATGACGGGGGTGGCGCCCTGGGCGCGGAGTGAGGCGGCGACCCCGTCTCCCCAGAGTCCGCCGCGCGGAACCAGCACGCGCCATCCGACAAGCGGCTTGTCATGCCGGGACCGGGGTGTCTTCATCGTGGTCGACTCTCGTGAGACCTGAACGTCGAGCATACCCCGCTGTCGCATGATCCCGGAGTCGGGAGGTGCTCGGGCGGCGTCGCCGCGTACCAGGGGCGGATGGCCTATCCAGCGTCTTCGATCAGGTGAAGCTGGGTGCCGTCGAGATCGATCAGGAAGGCGGCACGCTGACCCCACCGCTGCACCGCGATCTCGCTCAGACGCGGGGCGCCTGCCGGCGCGATCGGAACGCCGGCCCGTACGATCTCGGCGTGCAGCTGATCGATCTCGGCCACACGGATGCTGCACATGAACGAGCTCTCACGGGGGTCGAGATCGGGAAACGGAAAGAACTCGAGCTGGATGCTCCCGCGGCGCAAGATCAGCCACACCGGATCGCGGTAGTGCTCGACGAACCCCCAGCTGCCGTAGAACCGGCTCGTCGCGTCGAAGTCCCGCGACGGGAGATTGGGCACGGCGCGATCGCTCATGAGGAGACCGTACTCCCGGCATCCGGTCGGTCCATCATCGCCGTCACCCTCACACATACCCATAGGGGTATCGTTGACGTGACAGAATGGTGCACCATCACCGTGCGCTTGAGCGTGGGCCAGGGAGGAAATCGATGAACGAGACCGCCGAGAATCAGCCGTCGTCAGCACGAGAGGTCGATGCGGCCGCGGAGCAGCGGCGCATCGTCAATCGCCTTCGCCGCGCCCAGGGCCAGCTTGCGGCCGTCCTCACCGCCGTCGAGTCCGGCGCGCAGTGCCGCGATGTGGTCATTCAGCTCGCGGCAGTGTCGAAGGCACTCGATCGTGCGGGGTTCGCGATCGTGGCCACCGCGATGCGCAATTGCCTCTCCGATCCGGAGAGCGAGTCGCTCACCCCCGATGAGCTGGAGAAGCTCTTCCTGACTCTCGCCTGAGACCCCGGAAGAGCTTCTCCAGCATCGTCAGCGGACGATCGACAGGCCGGTGGCCTGCGCGGCTTGCGAGATGCCTCCGGCATCCTGAACGTCGAGGCCTGCCGCATCCATCACCTGCGCGGCCTGCGCAGAGCGATTTCCGGACTGGCAGTAGACGACGTAGTCCGCGGCGGGGTCCAGCTGCGACACCGCGGAAGCGAACGTTGCCGACTCGAGATCGATGTTGACGGCCCCGTCGAGGTGCCCACCCGCATACTCCCCGGAAGTGCGCACATCGACGACAACCGTCGCGGCGCCGAGCTGAATCGACGAGGTGGATGCTGCCGAGCATCCGCTGGCCGTCAGGCCGATGGCGACGGCTGCGCCGATCAGAAACAGGCTCCGCCGGCTACGCCGCAACGCTGTGCCCCTGGCAACGCTGGTCTGCCGGGACGCCGTAGAGCGCTTCCTCGATGTGCTGACCGCACCCGGACCAGGTCGCCTTGCCGCATTCTCCGCATGTCACTCGAGCGCACATGTTCACACCTTTCTGTTGATCTGTTGAGTGGTTGGTCCAATGATACCCCAGGGGGTATCGAGCGAAGTTCGCCGTCAGCCTCGCCCGAACACGCGCGCGAACAGTCCCGTCGAGGGCTCGTTCTCGTGTCCGCGGCATCGCTGCGATGAAGGCACGCCTCGCATGACCTGGTCGACGTGCTGACCGCATCCGGTCCAGGTGGTCTTACCGCATTTGCGGCAGGTGACAGCTCGGCACATGCCGGCTCCTTTCCGAGCACGTTGGTGCTCTGGTCTGTGACTCTCGGGGATGGGAATGGAACGACGCGCAGACCAGGGCGACCGAGGTTCGCCGTCGAGCAGGGCTTGCGTCGTCCCCCAGCCTACGAGAAATACCCCCGGGTGTATTCCCCCGGGGCATTCCGCCGGCCTGTTCCCCGGCCACTCGCGGCAGCGGCTCGCGCTCCTAGCCCACCGGCTCGCCGGCGACGCGCGCAACGCGGACTGCGCCGATCGAGGCCAGGATCACGAGCGCGATCCCCACGAGTTCGAGCCACACGAGGTGCTGCCCGAGCAGGACGAAGCCCGCCACCGCGGCGGTCGCCGGCGACAGGCTCATCAGGATGGCGAAAGCGGGTGCCGGCAGCCGGCGCAGGGCGATCAGTTCGAGCGCATAGGGAATCGTCGAGCTGAGTACGGCGACCGCCGCGCCGATCCCGAGGATTTCGGGCCGCAAGAGCGCGCTGCCGGCATCCGCAACCCCGAACGGGAGCGACACGATCGCGCCGACCGTCATCGCGAGCGCGAGCCCGTCGAGCTTCGGGAAGTCGGCTCCCACGCGCGCGGACGCGAGGATGTAGAGGGCCCAGGTCGCCGCCGCGGCGAGCGCGAACATCACCCCGATCGGGTCGAGGCGATCCCAGCCCCCGCCGCCGAGCGCGAGAACACCCGCGAGGGCGAGCGCGGCCCACAACCACGCCGAGGCGCGCCGGGTCGCCACGACCGAAAGCACGAGAGGACCCAGCACCTCGATCGTGACGGTGATGCCGAGCGGAAGGCGCTCGAGCGCAAGATAGAAGAGACCGTTCATGAGGGCCAGCACTGCGCCGAACCCCAGCACGCCGCGCCACGCCGAGGCCCCGTGCCCGCGCACCCGGGGGCGGGCGATCAGCAGGAGCACGATCGCTGAGAAGACCAGCCGCAGCATGACCATGCCGAGGGGTCCGACCTCGTCGAACAGTCGGTACGCGAGCGAGGCGCCGACCTCTTGGCAGACAAGGCCGACGACGACCAGCGCGACGGACGTCGGCGCGGCCTTCGCTGCGGCAGCATCCGCCCCGGTCACGAGAGCGAGGTCACGGGAGCGGACAGACGGCGGCGGCAGCGACCTGTGCCGCCATATCCTCCGCGGTCCACGGGAGCCCGGCATCCGGCGCCGTCTGACCGGCTGCGGCGGGCGCCTTCGACGCGATCGCGGCCAGCTCCCACGCGAGGACCCGGACGAACTCGGGTGTCACGCGCGAGTTGTTCAGGACGACCACGACGGTCATCCCGGTGTTGCGATCGGCGAACGCCGCCGTGAGGTAGCCGGGCACCGAGCCGTACTGGCCGATGAGCGTGCCCGCCTGGTAGGTCCCCCCATCCGCGGTGTACCAGGCCGGACCGTCCGCCGTGACCGGCAAGGGGTTCTCGAAGCGGGCTGGGTCGTCGTACGAGCGCGCACCGACGGCGAGTGCCTGAATGTATCGCCCGAGATCGTCGATGTCGGTCTCGACGCCGGATGCCGTGAACCCGGCCGACGGCGACAGCCCGGTGACGTCGGTCGGTGCGGCGCACGCGACAGCGCCGTCGACGTCACCGGAGATCAGCCCGTGCAGGGTCGAGGTGCTGGTCGGAGTCAACCGGGTCTGATCCAAACCGAGCGGACGGGCGACGTAGTCGGAATAGAGCTCCGCCGCCGGCATGCCGGAAGCGTTCTCGAGGGCGAGTCCCAGCAGGAGATAGCCGGTGCTCGAATCGCGGAATGCCGAGCCGGGCTCGCCGTCGATGTCCTGCGCCATCCCGTATGCCAGCAATTCGCGCGGTTCCCAGGTGCGTGCCGGGTTCGCGAGGAGGCGCCCGTTCAGCTGATCGGTGTACGAGCCCAGGCCGGCAGTCGAGTCGCACAGGTCACCGAGGGTGATGTCGGCACTGTTCGGGACACCTCTGACCCAGTCGGTGACGGCATCGTCCAGATCGACGGTGCCCTCCTGCACGAGGGCGTACAGCACATCGCAGGTCATCGCGCGCGTCGCCGACCCGGCCTTGAAGATCATGTCGGCGGTGACGGCGTCACCGCCCGGCGTGGATGCTCCCAGTCCGCTCACCCAGGAGCCCGACCACGGGACCCACACTCCGACGATCGCCCCGCTCGAACCTGACGCCGCCATCGCCCGATCCATCGCCGACTGAAGCTGCGCCTGCGTGTCGCCCGGAAGCGCGGCTTCGACCTGTGCCGGAAGCTCGACCTTGAGATCCGCCTCGGCCGCGCACGCGGAGACTCCGACGAGCACAGCGGCTGCCCCGACGAGCGCCACAAGTCGGCGCATGCGCTGGGAACGCCTCATCGTCACCCCCAAATGGTGTTGTCTCCAGCGTAGATCACGGCGCCGAGGACGCCGATCGTGTGACTGCCTAAGGTGGACCCATGCCGCACAGTTTCGAGCCCGAGGCCCTGTCGGGCGTCATCGGACACATGAACAACGACCACAACGACGACAACCTGCTCATCGCGCGGGCCTTCTCCGCGCTGCCCGACGTCGTCCGCTCCGAGATGACGTCATTCGACGGAGAGCGGGGTCAGTGGCACGTCGTCACCGCCGACGGATCCGAGGATGAGATCTCAGTGCACTGGCCGGGCGGCCCGATCACCGAGCGGCGCGAGGTGCGCCGCGAGATCGTCGCCCTCTACGACGCGGCCTGCGCGCGCCTCGGGGTCGCTCCGCGCGCGCACGAGTGACGCTTCGCGGAAAATTCACGATACCTTCAGTTTAGCTGATCCTAAGTCGGCTAGAGTCGGTAGCGTGAGCGACACGATCCCCTTCTCCGCCGCTCTGCGTGAGCGGTCCCGCGCAGCGCACTCCGGCAGCGAGAACGCCGGATTCATGGACGACCTGATGCATGGCAAGCGCACACGCGAGGACTACACCGCTCTCGTCGCCCAGCACTGGTACATCTACGAGGCACTCGAGGGCGCCGCCGATCGGATGAAGGAGTCACCGGTGGCGGCCCCGTTCCTCAGCGACAAGCTCACCCGCCTGCCGGCCCTCGAGGCCGATCTCGCGTTCCTCATCGGACCCGAATGGCGCGAGCGCATCGCGCCGGTGCCCACGACCATCCGCTACGTCGATCGCATCCTCGAGGTCGCGGCGACCTGGCCCGGCGGGTTCGTGGCGCACCACTACACGCGCTACCTCGGCGACTTGTCCGGCGGTCAGTTCATCGGCAGGGTCATGGCGCGCCGATTCGGATTCGACACGACGGGCATCCTCTTCTATCTGTTCGCCGAGATCGGCGACCCGGCATCCTTCAAGGACATCTACCGCGCCCAGCTCGACGCCACCGCCTGGGACGTCAACGAACGCGAGCGAGTGATCGACGAGGTCCTCTACGCCTACCAGCTGAACACCGACCTCTTCACCGACCTAGCCACCCCCTGAC